>JAYUWH010000057.1:0-5399 GCA_043753645.1 Bdellovibrionales bacterium | reverse complement strand
CCTTTGAAGATTCAGGCGTGAACTGATCATCGATTGAAGATTTCAATTGATCAATGATCGAAGCCTCTTTAACAACGCAGTTAAAAGAGATAGGCTCCGGCGACGTGTCCTCGCCCTGCTCTTTAATTGTTTTGGCGAAAATAATATAAGAATTAGTGCGGACATCAAATACCACGGACTTAAAACTTATTTGAACAGGACCTTCGCACCACGCATCTGCACAGGCATCATTTAAATAATCGAGAATAACTTTTTGATCATGGTGATTAAAAGCGGCATTAACTTTTTTGGCAAAAGCAGAATGTGTTATAAATAAAACTAGTAATACTAGAAAAAAAACGGACTTCATAAAAACCTCTTAATTAATTGTTGTGCTAGGTATATAAAACTTGGTCTAAAATGTGTACTTCTTTTTCAGCGTTTTATTATGCAGTAATTACATAGTCGAAAATCCGAGTTTTCTAGTGACCTTTCGGCAACTGTTAATCGACTTTCCTTGAAATCATAAACTTCTTTGACGTGAGTATTTTGAAAAATTAACAAAACCTTTACAAAGTTTGACACTTTTTTTTGGCTGAATGCTCATTACATGCGTTCCAACCACTGATCTCACGTGATATTTTTGTCATTGTGACCGGCCACTAAAAACTGGATTTATTTTTTTGCAAGATCTAAATTAAGGTCACGATTAGCAATTTATGGGAGAAGCTAAATTATGAACGCTAAATTTTGGAAACTCAGCCAGCAAATTAAATTAAAACTTATTATTATGATGCTTTTCGGATTTCAAGCCATGGTCGAAGCCAAGGTCGAAGTCGTACTGGGCCCAGTTTCTGTAAAAAATAACGTGAATTTGGCCGCAGGACTGCCAAATAGTGATTTACCTGAAATTATATTATCCCGAAAGCAGTATATTATTTCCTACAATAAAATGCGCCGCAATCCAAACTGGGTGGCTTGGAAATTAGAAGATAAACAACTCGGAAAGACGGCCCGGGCTGCTACTTTTCCGGGGGATCCAGATCTTAGGGGGTACTTCTCGAAGCAGAAAGACCGAGCTTTTAAACCCGTCGAACAAAGCGAATATGTCGGGGCCTGCTTCGATCGGGGCCATCAAATACCGTCGGCGGATCGCAATGCTGACCCAGCGGACAACATGGAAACTTTTTTAATGAGCAATATTGTGCCCCAAACTCCCTTTTTAAATCGAGTTTTATGGGAGCATCTTGAGCAGTACACGCGCCAGATGGTGCATAACCAAAAGAAAAAAGTTTATGTTATTGCGGGACCCATTTACGATCAGGACTTCGGCAAAATTGGACCGAAGGCAGATATTCAAGTTCCTTCGAAGGAATTCAAAATTATCGTGGTACTTGAGGCTAATCAAACACCGGCAGATATCACAGCGGGTACTGAAATCATCGCTGTGGTTATGCCAAACACCCTAGAGGATGGAAGTCGCCCGCCTGCGAAAGGACCATGTCCGACATTTATAATGCCGCAATTAAGTATCGCGAATCCTGTGAATGATTGGGAAAAATACCGAACGACTGTCGACGAAGTTCAGAAATTGACTGGAATTCAGTTTTTTCCGACGCCGTGATTATTTATCCTTAAATTTTTCCTTGAATATCACAGTGACGTTTTCTACTATGGGCCATGGCAACAAACTTAAAGACAGTCCTAGAAACTATCGTCGCGGCTCACAAAAAAAATACCAAGCTTCGAGTTGATCTTGAACTTAGTAGCGGAAATGTTTTAGAACGTGTGTCAATAACAGAAATTAGTGGAGATATTGTAACATTAATTATGTCTGAAGAAAAATATTTTTATAATTTAAATCATGTGATTGGGTCGTCAAGCTCCTATGACGACCACCAATAAACTTTCTACTAAAAAGTCGAGCGGTAACTAGCTGAGATAATATAGTACTTATCCGATGTGGTAGTCCCAATAAGTTCAGGTTTTTGCAATTCAAAAAATAGTTCTGAACTCGTCGCAATCGGCAAGATAGAATATAATGAATAGGTTCGGCTTTCATTTTTAACTTGAGTCGTTACGATTGCATTTGTGATTGTGTCGTAAGCCGCGTCAGTCGTCTGAGCATAACTTAAACCCAATACCCACGGCATCTGCAGTTGAGTAAAAATCTTCCATGCTGTACCCGTGCCTGCTTTGTTCGAAGTGGTGGTAGTACCCACTGGCGTTTCAAGATCAGAATTTCCATCTTGATAAGCATTAAACGTAAGTAAGGCACCAACTCCAACCATATTTAAAGTTCCGCCAACGCCTGCTTGAACCGACAAAAAAGGTCTAGTTGAAACTGTCGTGCCTTCGCCAGAAGTGATGTTATATTTATATTTTGCAAAAAGTCCCGCTTGATAACTTGCATCGTAGTAAAAAAAAGTCTGTCCGTAGTCTAGAAGCCCTTTGATTCCGATCGTCGTGTTGCCTGCGCCAGAATATTTGGATTTTGTTCCTGCCGGATCAGTTGTGTATTCAAGATTAGAATATTTTTGGTTTCCATAGATTGCAAAATTATCGGATAATCCGTAGGCGTACTGCGCAACAAAGATAGGTCCTGAATAGGATGTCGTGGACACACCGCTTTCGCTTTTTCCTGTTTTGATACCTAAGCCAGCATAAACTTCTGACGAACCGTTTTTTGGGGCGTACATGTCCGTTGTTTTAGCTTCGGCGCCGCTGCCCGCATAGCTTAATGAGGTTGTAAATAAAATTAGGACTGCGCTTGATATCTGGTTCATATGATCACCTTTTGTTGATTTTGAACTCTATTGTGAGCTTTTTAAGTCAAAAATCAATCAACAGAGGGGTGCATCATACTATTCAACGACGATGTGACCTGTAATCATATTCATACCGCAGGCAAAAGTAATATTACCTTTTTGCACAGTGCCTACATCGACCAGGACTTCCTTATTTAAAGGCAAGGTTTTAGTAATTTTCTTTTCTTTGAATTTAATTTCAGTAGCACATGTCGAATCCGTCTTACGGGTGATTTTTAGAATCACATGCGTTCCGGGTTTAACTTTGATAGAGTCCGGTTCAAAACCTTTTTCGGTGACCGCTAAATCGACTGTCTGCGCAGAACCTTTATCGGTCGCTGCATAAGAACTTAATGCCGAGAAAACAATTAATCCTGATAGAATAAGTTTTTTCATTTTTTTTTCCTTTTGGTTAAATGATTTGTTTCCAATTTATTTTCAAATGTGAATGCGCTTTCCAGATAAAATATATCACAGGATAAATTAACAATTCCAGCAAAAATGAAGTTGCTAAACCACCAATCATCGGAGCCGCGATGCGTTTCATCACGTCGCTGCCTGCACCTAACGACCACATGATAGGAACTAAACCCAAAAATAATGCGGCCACCGTCATTAGTTTTGGTCGCACACGGTGCACGGCGCCTTCGATCACAGCTTGCTTTAAATCTTCAAGCGAATTCATCTGATTATTTTTAACTCGGTCTGAAAAAGATATATCAAGATACAACAGCATAAACACGCCGGTCTCAGCATCTAGTCCTAATAGAGCTATCATTCCGACCCAGGCCGCGATCGACAAATTGTACCCAAGAAAAACTAAAAACCACACGGCACCAATCATCGAAAAAGGCACCGCCAAAATAACAATGGCTGTTTTGGTCCACGATTTGGTGTTAAAAAATAATAGAAAAATAATTAAAATTAAAGTTAACGGGATGACTACTTTTAAACGTTCCTTCACGCGCTCCATATTTTCGAATTGCCCACTCCATGCAATAATATATCCTTCGGGCACAGTTACTTTTTCGCTTACGGCTTTTTTTGCTTTTTTCACAAATTCGCCGATATTAACCTTGGTGGAATCTAAATCAATATAGACATATCCAACTAGCGATGCATTTTCATCGCGAATCATGCTAGGACCATCTTTAAATCGCACCTGCGCAAAAGAATTTAGCGGAATTTGTGCTCCAGTAGGCGTAGTTATTAACACGCGATTAATGGCTGAGATATCTTGTCGAAAACTAGGTGCCAAGCGCACTTGCACCGGATATCTTTCGCGTGAAGCCAAAATTTGTGATACATTTTCTCCGCCGACGGCAGCCATAGCTTGATCTTGAGCATCTTTTAAAGCTAACCCATAATATTTTAATTTCTCACGGTCAAAATCAACGTCTAGAAAATATCCGCCCGCAATTCGCTCGGCGATGACGGCGCGCGTGCCTTCTAAAGTTTTTATTTCTTTTTCTATATTTTCGCCAATTGTTTGGATCACTTTTAAATCGGAGCCAAATATTTTGACTCCGATCGGACTGCGAATTCCGGTGGATAACATATCGATCCTATTTTTTATCGGCATCGTCCAGATGTTTGGCATCCCCAGAAAAGTCAATTTCTGATTCATTTCTTCGATCAATACTTCTTCAGAAATAGTTTCTGGCCAAATTCGATTAAATGGAGCTTTAAAAAAAATAGGTAATGAGGAATACCAGCGCGTGTTTTTTCTCCACTGAGATTTATCTTTTAACACAATTGTTGTCTCGACCATACTTAATGGAGCCGTGTCGGTTGAGGTGTCTGCCCGCCCCGCCTTACCAAAAACACTTTCAACTTCAGGAAATGATTTTAAGATTTGATCTTGGGTCGTTAATACACGTTGGGCTTCACTGGTTGAAATCCCCGGAAGAGCTGTCGGCATATACAGAAGGCTTCCTTCGTGTAGCGTGGGCATAAATTCTGAACCCAACATTAAAAAACCTGGAATTATCGTTAGCATTGCTAACACTGCGCAAGCTAAAGTCTTTCGCTTGTGCTCTAGCACCCAATGAATAGCGGGTTCGTAAATTGCAAATAATCTTTTGCTGATCGGGTGCTTGTGCTCGGAATAATAAGTGCCTACAAAAAGCGAATTGCCGATTTTATTAAGCCATTTATTTTTTGATTGAAAATGATCAGCTCTGGCAAAAAGCATGCGTATGGCGGGATCTAAAGTAATTGCTAAAATCGCAGCGATCGCCATCGTTAAATTTTTTGACAAAGCCAGTGGACGAAATAATCGGCCTTCTTGATCGACCAAGGTAAAAATTGGTATAAAAGCGATCGCAATTACCAGCAGCGAAAAAAAGACCGAAGGTCCTACTTCCATCAAAGCCTCTAAACGCACTTGAAAAAAATCTCCCTTACGCCCGTTTTCGTTCCAGTGTTGGATTTTTCGATACGCATTTTCTACTTCGACGATGGCACCATCAACTAGCACTCCGATAGAAATTGCAATTCCTGAAAGTGACATGATATTTGAACTTTGCCCGATCCAATACAGTGGAATAAATGCCAATAGCACCGAGATAGGTATCGTAACAATCGGAACGATGGCCGAAGGTATGTGCCACA
>JAYUWH010000056.1:0-5468 GCA_043753645.1 Bdellovibrionales bacterium | reverse complement strand
TCACATTTCAATCGGGTACCTATTTACAAAAACATAAGACAGATTTAAAAAAGTATAGTGAAAACTCGGTCAATGTTGCGCATATTTTTGAATGGTTGTTTTAGCCCTTCATCAATAATTATGATGAGGGCTATTTTCTATGATACTTTTTTAAGTCGTGGATGATTCATCATCTGATGAATCATTTGGATACGTTCTTCGTGTGCATTTTCAGCCCGTGCGCAAACTGGCATAGGTCGAAGTACTATTTATGCTTCCTTAAAAACCAACCTTCTTTTGAGCGGTGTTTTTTTCCAAGGTGCGCTAATTCAAAATCCTCGCGAGTACCCTTCAGTATTATTAATCGAAAGTTTATGGAAACAAGGTCGGAAGGTTGGGGATATGAGGTCGTGGAAGTGATTATGAAAAGATTAAGTAAGCAGTACGGAGAGAAAAAAATGTATTAAAAAATGGACCAAATAAATCGCCTAAGTTTTAACGCCACTATTTTCTTACGGAAAAGAAATCTAAATTATGCCAGAAGAGCTTTTCCTTTTTTGAGAGTCCAATTGTTTTCTAAAGAATCTTGAATAAACTTTAACATTTGATCTTTAATTTTAATAGAATCTTGCTTACTAACGCTGACAACCCCGGAATAATGCAAATCACTCAAAGTTTCGTGCTCAAGTGATTCAATGGCTTGTTGTCGTCAATTCGCGCTGTGTTTGATGATATTAGGTAATGAATTTTTTAAGCGTACTTGAACGTCGCCGGTAATAAAACGACTTCCTTCTTTTCTTGCAAGCCCTGTCTATTATACGAAATAAATAACTCGAAGAAGCTGTAACCCATGAATTTTTGATGACCTAAATTTGTTTTATCGGCCATCGCTTATTTGGCCGATAAATGACTGATAATTTATCGGCCAAGTTGACAGTGGCCGATAAATGACCAATAATAATAAATATGGCTAAATACGCACATTTAACTAGACATAAAATACCAACCGAATTTCAATACAGCGATAAACTTGTAAAGTTATTGGTTAGAATTGCGCAAACAAAACCTTACATTGAAGAGTATTTAGGAAAGCCTCTTGAGGTTCAGCTTTTGCGTCAGGCCAAAATCCTTGCGATCACTTACTCTAATCAGATTGAGGGAAACAAGCTCGAGGAACGGGGCGTTACACGTGTTTTAGAAGGCCCAAAACTAAAGACAAACGACAAGGATATCATTGAAGTTCGTAATTACAGTGATGCCCTAGACTATGCTGAAGATTTGGCGTCTGATAAAAGAAAACTTAAAACTCGAGACATGTGTGATCTGCAAAAGCTAATTACAAAAGACCTTCTGAGCGACAAAAAGCAATGGGGTGACGTACGTATAATCAAAGTAGAAATTGCGGACGCCAATTCTGGCAAGAAAATCGACGATGTCCCCGAACCACATTTTTTAAAAGAGTTGCTTGAAGATTTATGGAGTTGGCTTGAAGACAATCAGGAAATCGATCCCTTTGTAAGAGCTTTTGCTTTTCACTATCTGGCTGTGGCTATTCATCCATTTGCGGACGGAAATGGTCGAACCATGCGATTAATGCAGCATCTATTACTGTTGAAGAGTGGTGAACAGATTGCTCGATTTGTTCCAAGTGAAACAGCGATCATGGCAACCCGAGACAAATACTATTCATCAATTCGTCAATGCAAAGCCTTAGGAACTCTGAATCCGATAGTAGAGTATTTAGCAGAGTGCTTTGCTATTTCGGCGGAAAACGTGATTCAAGAAAGCAAAGTACTTGTTAAACAAAGCTTGGATCGAAAGCCTGAAGCTAGGCGAGAGAAAATTATCGCCCTAAGCCGACAGAAAAAAGAATTTGGAATTCAAGACGTATTAGTCATGCTGCCTGAAGTGTCGACTCGGACATTAAGGCGTGATCTCGATTCATTAGTAACAGAAAAAAAATTGAAGATAAAAGGTGCTAATAAGAACCGAACGTATTTTAAATAGCGAAAACTTGTGTGGCCTCCATCTCTTCATACTCGCGTTGATTTTCGCGGGCGCAAACTGCAGATGATGAAATATGTAAGTATTAAAAATAAATGTTTCCTTAGAATAACCTTTGCAAAAAAACTTGTAGCTAAAGTGTCATCAAGTCGATTATCAAAAGTCTTAGTGACGACAAAGGCTGAGAAAATGAACCTGATTTAAGATTTTAAAAAAACACCCTTTACACCACAGCTAGACTAGGGTTCCAATTAAAAACAGGTACTGCTAGGCTTTACGCCTTATGTATATGTGTCCTGGCTAAACGGTGGCAACTCCAGTGCCTTTAAATCGAATTAACTTAAAAAATACCTAAATTAGTTTATGCGTTGTAAATGAAGTTGTCAGATTGATGAATTTTATTCAAATTACTAGTCTGTAAGGTCAGGATTTGGTTAGTAGCATATACATTCAAACGTGCTTTTGTTAGCTTACAAGTCTCACATGATTCAAATTTAAACTCTGTGTCTTTTACACAAAAAGATGCAAAATAACTTAAAGGAAATGTAAATGAAAAAAATAATACTTTCAGTAACGCTACTAACTAGTCTAATCAGTTTTGCTGGTCCAGAAGAACACCTGCAGAATCAAGTTTGTTACAGAATGAAGCCTGTGCAAATTGAACGTGCAAGTGTTTACACTCCCAAAGAAGTGTGTATCGAAAGCTTAACAGTCGATACGAACTCAAACAAAGTTTTTGCTGAAAGCTATTTTATGCCCGAACTTTTTAAAGATTTAAAACTCACTTCAATCGTACGAAAAAACGAAGATTTTTTCAGATTTAGCGCTGTAAATAAATTGGCAGAACAAGTGCAAGTTGCGACTGATCAATCGGTTAACATTGATTTAACTATTTCGGGAATCGTTGATAATTATGGCGTTGTGGACATCAGTGATTTGAAGGTTTCAGTATTACAAAGAACTGATACTTATCCTGATGACACAATCACCGAAATCATCTCTTTTGAATATATTCTGAACTAAAAGTTTATTGTAGGTTGGCCTTTATTTATAGCCCTGATGCTTTCAGACAAAATAAAAATCCTAACATAACCTTAACTTGATTCATGAGTCTAAGTTTTTCAATCTTCTGATCGGTACGAACATCACGGTCAGAAGATTTTTTAACAGCTTCACTTAAAATCGAAAGTACCCAGCTCAGCTGAAGCATGGCTACACTTGAAGATCGTGCATCAACTATATTTTTTAACCAAATATTACAAATTTGTGGCCGCCAGTAACTTAGCGTCGGGATAAGCATCAAATCCGACTGACAAAACAGGCTCAACTCCATTCAATTGATCCATGTGAAGAAAGTGCGGTTCGCTTTCTTCGGGGGCCCGTGCACCAATTTCGTCAGATCCATACCCGTTAATCGTGGTTATTGTAGGTTTTTCTCTTCTTAGTTATTGGGGTCTTGGTTACCGAAAAAAATTCTAGAAAAAAATTTTCTTTTGAAAGCTGATCAAGTTTGGTAAGATGCAGCTGGAGTAGCAGCAAAAAATAATTTTAAAAAGTCAGATTTACTATTTGGCATTGTTCAGGATCATGCACGAGGTTCCGGGCTGCTGGTGGTTAAATATATTTCTAACGACGTTGTTGGCAAAATAGAATTTTCTATTTTGAATCGTGAATATAAGATGTGGGTAGGCCGGGAACTGTACCGAATTAATTTTCCTGTAACTCGCAGAAAATTTGCCACGCTGAAACGAGATGCCGATAATTCAATTTTGATGTCTTATATGCTGCTAAATTTATTTGGTAAACATAAGTTTGATATAGTTGATTAGGGTACTTTACTTTCTGAAAAGCCACGTTGCACTTGGCGTTTTTTGTTTAATTATCACATCGGTCCTACTTTAGAAGGCTTGAAACAAGAAATTTCAGCGATCAGAATCCTAGGAAAACTTGCAATTTTACCTGAGAGTCTGCCGCTTCCTATTAGAATGTTTATTTTACTGCTTTAAGATTACTTTTCTGGCTGCTAAGGACGTCGACCAAACAAAATGTGTAAGATCGCAAGCACGACGACTGCTCCGACCACAGAACCAATAAATCCTGCGGTTTCACCTGCGCGGTAAATTCCTAAAACTTGACCCAAATACGAGCCCGCAAAGGCGCCGGTTATACCTATCACAGTTGTTGCAATAAAACCCATACCGTCTTCACCGGGCTTTATAAATCTAGCGACTAGACCAACCAAAAATCCAATTAAGATAGTTGTGATAATTTCCATAGGTTTTTCCTTTGTTTTTTAGAATGTTGATTCGATTTTAATATATAAGCAGCTAGTTTTTCTTATACCATGAAATGCATCCGGTAATCACAGTTGTCTTTAGAATTAATTATTAGGCGGGCAGTCTAAAAAATTAATAATTGCTGAACTTAAATTTTCTTATTTTTGCTTAACTGATAGTAGGAAGTTCAATATGAAACGTTGTGCCCTTGGCTTTGGTGCTTTCGATCCACACTTTTCCTTTGTGAGCTTCTACGATTCCTTTAACGACGCTTAGTCCAATTCCCCAGCCATCTTTTGTTTTCATTTTCTGGTTACGCGTGAATTCATCAAACATGCTGGATTTTTTATTCTGAGGAATAGGCTTTCCGAAATTGTGGACGGTGCAGTGGACTTTTTTTCTATTTTTAACCAGTTTTACAGTGATATCTTTTTTCTTAGCACCGTATTTAACAGCGTTGGTCGATAAATTTTCAATCACACGCCACAGTCCTTGCTTACTCCAGCGACCGGGCACCGATTTTCCTGAAATAAATTTTATCCTATTATCATAAAGCGCATTAAGGTCCGTACAGACACTCGTAATCAGCTCATTCAAATCTAAATCTTCAACAGGTAGTTCTAATTTTTTTCCAGCACGTAGCCGACTAGAGTCCAATAAATCGCGAATCATGGCATCAACACGGTTCATATTATGGACCACTCTGCTTGCTAAATTATTAACGACTTCAGGCGCATCTTTTTCTCGAAGAATTAGTTGCGCCGACATTTTTGCCGCTGCAATTGGGGTTCGTAAATCATGAGTTACAGTTAATGAAAAATGCTCTTGAAAATTCCTGGCTGATTCCGAAAATTCTGTGGCGGCATCATTCACGATTTGTTCAATGGAATTTAAAATGATATCGCGAGCAGCTATTGGCAAGGGGTCACTATTTTCTTCAAGGACTTCAAAAATAATTTCGCGTAAGATATGAAACTCGGAAATAAGTTGATTAATAGAATAGTTAGAAAAAAGAGTGCGTTCGTGACCGTGTTTTACGCCGATACGCAAACTCTCTTTTTTGTCGGATTTATTTCGCGCAGAAGATCGGACGATAGACTTAGACAATGCGTCTGCCATCTGATTAAGATATTCTGGCAGCGAATCTTGTAGAACCAATGAGGTCTCGTCTTGCTCGGCAAAAAGCTCTTTGTTGGCCCGCTTTTCCCA
>JAYUWH010000055.1:0-16598 GCA_043753645.1 Bdellovibrionales bacterium | reverse complement strand
GAAGTATTTCGGTTTCCGGGATCGACAAATTAGAATCAAAATATCTTGCAGATGCTGAACATAACAAAGCTAACAAGACTTCGGTCTGGCGGGCCATTGCTGGCTATACGGCCAGTTCTGAAGACGATGCCCCGATTACCCCAGAAATATGGGTCAAGACCGTTTATGGAATCTGTTTAAATGCCGAATGTAAGTAAGAATAAATTTTCTTAAAATGAGGTAATTATGGGTCCGAATGAATCTCGAAATTTATGGATCTCTTTAGGGGCCGGTGTCTTTGCGACATTTATGCTATATTCTTATTCTCAAGAAAAAAAAGCTGATTTAGAAAAAGCTGTCGGAGAAAAAATTCGTGTGGTCGTGGCCAAAGAAGATATCCGTGAAATGGATTCGATTTATGACAACGTCCTTGAATATGCTGAAAGAAACAAAACAGACGCGGAGCCCGATTCTTACACCAGCATTCCTGAACTAGTTGGCGGAGTTGCAGCAATTCCGATTCGTAAAGGTCAAACCATCACTAAAAATAAAGTCCTTGAGCCAGGCCCTGAAACAGGAATGGCTATTCAAGTTTCTCCGAATAAGCGTGCCGTCACTATTCCTATTAGTGACGATCGTGCTAATGCCCGTCTTATTCGCCCTGGAGATCGTGTGGATATCATGGCACTTATTGATTCTGGAAAAGGCGTAAATCAAAAACGTGAAGTCACAGTTTTTATGCAAGACGTCGTTATTTTAGCAACAGGTGTGAATGTGCATAACAATTTACCGCGCACAATTGAAAAGGATCCATCTGGTAAAAATTTGATTCAAACAACTTTAACCGGAGATACAAAGTATTCGTCGATTACAATTGAGGCTGATTTAATGCAAGCTCAAGACCTAATTTATTTGGTTTCTTCTAATCCTAGCAGTCTTTATTTCCTATTACGAAACCCACATGATCGAAAAATTATGCCGCGTTTACCTGCCTCTTCCGTCGAAAGCATTCAAAGCAGGTCTTTAGGCGGGTCCAGTGGCTTTTCTGTTCAGCCTCAGACAAACTTAATGAATGGACCTGGTCGATAATACCGGACCATTGAAAAGTAGGATGAGTCTAAAAACAGTAGCGCTATTATTATTAACTATTTCTAGTCAGGTCTTTGCACAGCAAGCACCTTTAAAACCTGCTGTGACAGCCCCGCCCGCAACAAGCTCACCGACAGAAAAAGCTATCGATAATACGGCGACCTCTATTGATGACGATGGAGAAAGACCAAATGGCCGGCGCATACGTCGCTATTTAAATCTTATAGTTGGTGTCGAGCACGACGAAGAATTATTAATTCCAAATAAAGATTTAGTTTACAAAGGCCGCGTTAATGCCTTTGACATGAAACGCATTAAAAACACAGATTTCTTTAGAATTAATCCAAAAAAAGTTGGTAACGGAATCGTCACTATCCACAATAAAAAAACAGGTCAACTATTAGTCGAGCTGCGTTTTGATATTCGAAATGACGATATTGAAAAAACTTTACGTGAGGTAAAATCTTTGCTTGGAGACATCGAAGGGGTTGAATTTAAAATTGTGAATGGAATTATCGTTCTAGATGGTTTCGCCTTAATTCCCAAAGATCTAATTCGTATTGCTCAAGTTATTAAAACAATTAATAGCAGCGGATCTGGCGGAGAAAAAATTAAATCGCTAGTGACCTTAAGTCCTATTGCCCGCAAAAAAATAGCTGAATATATTGCACGCGATGTAAATAATCCTGAAGTTTCCATAACTGCAGTAGGCGATTATTTAAAATTAGAAGGCATTGTCAATTCAGCACCGGAAAAGGACCGAATCATTCGCCTTGTAGGTTTGTACATGCCAGATTTAGTTATTGAAAATGCACCCGACACCGAGCATATAAAAATAGTGGGCCGAAAGAGCGGCGGTAAAGTTGAAGATTTAATTATTGATTTAATCACAATAAAAAAAGAAGAAGACAAAGTCGAGCCTCCACCAAAAATGATTCAAATTGTGGCCCACTTTGTTGAATACAATGAACTTTATTTAAAAAGTTTTACTTTTGAATTTAGTCCTAGATTACAAGCCGTTGATAGCGCAATTCGTCAGCCATCGGGTGGAACGTTAACTGAAATTGCTGCCTTAATTGATCGCCTTATCCCAAAATTAAATTGGGCAAAAAAGCACGGCTACGCGCGCGTTTTGGATACCGGTTCGATTCTTGTACAAGATAAATCGCCAGCCAATTTAACACGCGATATTACAATCGAAAAAGGATATAAACCTGGCGCAAACGGAGCTGTTGATATGATTCCTCCGGCAACGGCCTCGTTACTTATAAATACAACGCCTACGATAAAGTCAGAGCGGTCAGGTCTTATTGAACTAAAAAATTTGCATGTCATGCTACTTGATCCGAACGATAGTGGGTCTGCAAAAACTGATGTTACTACGACCATCAGCGTACGTGACAGACAAAGCGCGGCCTTTGCAGGAACTATCAAAAAGAAAAAAGACGCCAGTTTCGGCGGACCTACAGGTGCAGGCGCTATAATCACATTAAATCATGGAAAAAAATTCGCAAAAAACACCAGTAATTTCGTCGTTTTTGTGACACCAATCATCAAAGCCTCTGCCAGTTCTGGCGTCGATCAAGTTAAGAAAAAATTCCGCCTGAAAGAATAGTAAAACTTAAGTCCAGCTAGGTTTCCAAGGCTTTTGACCTATCAAGAAGTTGCACAATTTTGCCGAAGAGTTGCATAGGAGACTAAATCAAATTATGGCCATAAATCCGAATTGTCATGTTATTGCAGTTATCGGCGGAAAAGGCGGAGTCGGTAAATCCGTTTACGCCGCAAATCTGTCTGCCGCGTTTGCGATGGAGTTAAGGCAACCTGTTTTATTAATTGATTGCGACAGTAAAAGTGTTGGTGATCAAAATGTTATTACGGGATTAAAACCTTTAAAAACATTACGCGAATTGGCCACCTCAACTCAATCTTTAAATGCAATGCCTATCCAACAAATTGTTACTCAACATCCTGCCGGGTTTTCATTTGTTGGCGCTGTTCGTGGACCAGATGAAATCCTTTCAGTGCCATCGGATAATTTATCAAAACTTTTAGAATATTTTTCCCGTTCATTTAAATTTATAATCGTGGATATTGGCAATGAATTAGGACCAATGCAAAATACGATTTTGCAAGATGCAACCGCCATAACCATTATAACAACTCCTGAGATTTTAGTGGTGCAGCAAACGCAGCGATTAATGAATGAATTGTTAACGCAAACTTATCCGAAAGAAATGTTCCAACTTGTCATCAATAAATTTTCAAATTCTGGTTTGCAGTTGCAAGTAATTGTGCAACATTTAGGGCTTTCTCCGCTTGGAATTATTCCGGCAGATGAAGCTGCTTCGATGCAATCTATTTCTTTATCAAAGCCCTTTGTAACAACTAATCCAAAATCACCACTATCAGCAGCTTACTTTGACATTGTACGCAAATTAAGTGGTGGAGTTTTACAAAAATTAAAATCTGTCCAAAAAACCAAGGCGCCAATGTCAACAGCAGCTGCTGATGTCGTGCAGACATCCAGCAATCCCAATGGTTATGATGCGCGCACGTTAACCAAATTGAGAATTCATTCGGAATTAATTCGTACTATTGATCTTAAAAAAATTCTTGCTGAAGCTGGCGATAGCGAAAGTAAAGAAAAAGAATTGCGTGCAAAAACTCAACGTGACATAGGCATGATCGTCGACAAAGAAGCTCCGGATCTTGCTAGGGAAGAACGGCAAAAGGTTGTAAAAGAAGTTTTAGAAGAAGCGCTTGGACTTGGTCCGTTAGAGGATATGTTAGCTGATCCTGCAGTATCTGAAATCATGGTTAATGGTGCCGGAAAGATATTCGTAGAAAAAGCTGGAAAAATTCAGCTCACTGGAAATAAATTTACTTCGAATGATCATTTGCGCCGAATTATCGAGCGCATCGTAACGCCCTTGGGGCGACAAATTAATAACTCGACACCCTATGTGGATGCACGCTTAAAAGATGGCAGCCGCGTGAATGCGGTGATCGAACCCTTAGCTATTGATGGCCCCTGCTTAACTATTCGAAAATTTAAAAAAGGTGGAATTTCACCAGAAAAATATATCGATTTCGGCAGCTGCAACAAAAACATGTTAGACTTCCTGAAAATATCTGTCGAATGTGGTTACAATATTGTAATCAGCGGCGGAACGGGGTCAGGAAAAACATCATTACTAAATATGATTTCTCAATTTATTCCATCGCGTGAACGAATTATTACAGTGGAAGACGCCGCCGAATTGCAAATGATGCAGGAACACGTCGTTCGCTTAGAAACTCGCCCCGCTTCGATGGAGGGCTCAAACGCAGTAACTATTCGAGATTTAATTAAAAATGCCTTACGTATGCGACCCGATCGAATAATTGTCGGAGAAACTCGCGACGGAGCCGCACTTGATATGCTGCAAGCAATGAATACAGGTCACGATGGCTCGATGACAACTACGCATGCAAATTCTCCACGGGAATGTATTGCTCGTTTAGAAACGTTAGTCATGATGTCGGGTTTAGATCTTCCGATTCGTGCTATCCGTGAACAAATTTCTGGTGCGATTGATTTAATAGTTCAAATTGTACGCTTGTCGGATGGCAGTCGTAAAATAATTAGTATTACTGAAGTCGCGGGCATGCAGGGAGATGTAATTACTTTAGCTGAAGTCTTTCGCTTTAAAGAACTTCGCCAAGATAAGAACCGAAAAATAATCGGACAGTTTCAATCTACTGGCACTGTACCTACCTTTGCACAAGAAATTAAAGATCGTGGCGGCCATATTCCCATGGAGATTTTTTCGAACGATGTACCAACACCAACAACTGCTTCACCAACACCAGCCTCTGTAAAAAAGGTGGGCTAATTGAATTTGTCTTTTTTTACCAAAATATTTCGTTTTGATTGGATAACTTTACCACTTTTTGGAATTCTAATTTTTGTAATTGTTTATTTTTGGGCTGACAAGATTTTACTAAAAATCTACACCAAAAGCATCAGTAAAAAATCAGATGTTTTACGCTACATGAAATTGTTGAGCATGGAAGCTGATGAAAAAAAAGTAACACGCTTACTGTTACTTTCTAGCTTTGGTTTAGGGTTTTTATTTTTTCTTCTGGCTTTGCCAAATATAGCTGCTAGTTCGTTTTTGGGAGCCTCAGCTTGCATTGCGGGTTTTCAATTACCACCGATTATATTTAAATTATTGTATGAAAAACGCTGCAATCAATTTGTGGATCAAATGGTTGATGCGTTAACTATTATGGCAAATGGTGTGAAATCGGGATCGGGTGCGATGCAGTCGATGCAACGGGTTATCGAAATTATGGGCAATCCTGTTAGTTCTGAATTTGCGCAAGTCGTTGCTCAAACTCAATTTGGTCAAAGCTTTGAAGAAGCCCTTTCTGATTTGGCAGAGCGCATTCCTAGACCCGATGTGCAAATGTTTGTTACCGCCATCAATATTTTGAAAGAAACCGGCGGAAATATGGGTGAAACCTTCCAGACTATCGTCAGTACCATTCGCGAACGTCAAAAATTAGAAAAAAAGATTTCTGCAATGACTGCTCAGGGAATTATGCAGGGAATAATTATGTCGTGTATTCCTTTTATTTTAGGTGCCGTCTTTTTTGCGATTGATCCTGCTTATATTAAACCGATGTTCAATACAACCTTAGGTCTAGTCCTCCTCGCCGCTATGCTAGGCTTGCAAATTATCGGTGGAATCATCATCAAAAAAATTGTTACAATAAGAGTGTAATATGGAGACACACTTATGATGAGATCATTTCCCGTTTTGTTCGCACTGCTTTTCATTTCTTTCAGCCATGTTCACGCCTTAGTCGATATGAATAATGCAAGTTATTCAAATACTTGGATCGATCTCGAGGTTCCTGGAAGCGGCTATGATATGAAAGTTATCCGCGCCTATAAAAGCCGTACTTTATTTAATGGTATGTTTGGCTTTGGTTGGTGTTCTGAATTTGAAACAAAGCTTGAACCTACTTCTGAAGGAAATATTAAAATTTCGGAATGTGGAGACGGACAAGAAATTATTTATTCCGCACGCGAAATTACCAAAAAAGATATTGAAAGCACAGTTAGCCAAGTTATCTTGAAAATGAAAGCCGATAATAAAATCAAGGCACCGTCTGCTGACTACTGGAAAAAAATAGCAGATCAGATGTTATCGGATGATGATCAACGATCAAGACTAGCAAAGCAGTACGGAGTTGCTGTTGCTATCAAAGAAGGAATGAAATTTTTAGCCAATGGTAAAGAAGTAGAAAACGTCATTTTTAATAAAACCTTTTACACTCGCAATTTACCAGATGGAAGCTACCAGCGCTTTGATGTTCAAGGCCGTTTGACTTACATGTATGATAAAAATAATAACTTTTTAAAATTCGAATACGAAAAAGATTCTCTTCGGGAAGTCGCAGACAACAACGCCAGAAAACTTAGTTTTAAGTATTATGCCAATAAGAAAGTTAAATCGATTAGTGGCCCCAATGGCCTGTTAACAGAATACAAGTATGGTGCACAAGAAGATCTGGTTTGGAATAAAAACGCCTGGGCTAAAAAAGATGCTGACATTTATACATACGACTACAACGAATTCCATAATTTAACTAAAGCCACGTGGCCTGATAAATCATCTATATCACTTCGCTATGACAATGTTAAAGACTGGGTTTTAGGTTTTACAGATCGCGACAAGTGCACTGAAAATTACAAATATGAATTTTCACAAAACGATCCCAAATATCACTACTGGTCTAGCGTTACGAAAACTTGTGGCAAAGACGTCGTTGCCAGCAATCGCTATGAGTTCTGGCACAAACCCCTTGCTAGCGGACAAATCGTTTTGTCTCGCGTATTAACAAACGTGAGTGGCAGCACAACAGACATTACGTACCATGATATTTTCGGCAAGCCCGTAGTTATTAAGAAAAATAATGAACGTATGAATTTTGAGTACTATGCAGATGGTCTAATTAAATCTAAACAAGCTGGTAGCAGCAAACTTGAATTTGTACACGATACCGCTTCAAAAAAAGTGTCGTCTGTAAAAACGACTTTCATGAATGATAAAGGTAAAGTGGTCTCTTCACGTCAGACGGCTTTCAAATATGACAATAAAGGAAATTTATCTTATGCAGAAAATTCTGATGGACAAAAGATAACATTAACTTACGATGCCCGCGGACGAATTTCGACAATCACCGACCAAGCGAAAAAAATTGTTAAAATTGATTATGAAGAGCGTTTTGGTAAGCCATCGATCGTGACTCGGCCAGGCTTAGGCACGATAAAAGTCGCTTACAAATCGAATGGTGAAATTGCAAAAGTTGATAGTGCCGAAGGGCCAACTGTCGCTTCCCAGGTGGCAAGTACATTTAATAACTTGCTAGATGTTATTTCACCAGCTACTCAAGAATTATATTTGTAGGAGATGCAAATGAAAAAAATATTTCTTATTGCTACATTATTTTCTTTACAAACTTTTGCTGACAGAATTCCTGCCACATCAGCTGATCCAAATGATATGTTAGAAAGGCACGAAAACGCAGCCGAGACAGGCGGCCTTATTTTACACGAAGGCACAGGTTGCGTTGGCTGCATCGCCATGAAAAAAAGTGGCAAAGCTAAACACACCTGGAGCACAGAAACAAATTTTACTCCGGGCAGTGGTACTGCAGCTACGTCTAGTGGTTCTGCCACGGGCGAGCGCTAGAAAAGTTACTACATTTCTCTCCTATTTGAAGCCATTCTGTCCAGTTTTGAAATGAATTTTCTTTATTAAACCGGCTAGCAACTATTAGAAAAATTTTGCCAATTAAGACTTTAGTACTGTTCTAACTAAATCGATATTTGGTGTGCTAGTTAAAACGCGGAATGAACGTGAAAAAAAATTATCGCATTTCTATGCGGCTTGGCTCTATTAGCTTTTTCCCTGGTTTTCCAAAATTGCAGCCAACACATTAAAGCTGGCAGCTTTGATGCAAACAAGTTCGCTTTACTTTTGAAGACTACTCAACCTTAAGTTGGCGAACCTACAATTTGTAAAGGAAGTAACCTTTACTGTCGATTTTATCCAAATGGCGATTCCGAACCGCTTCAACCTTTGTGTGTATCTCCTGCAGTAAAAAGTATATCGTCGTGGGGCTATCGCGGCCCAAAAACGGATAATATTCACTGGGGCTTATCAAAAAATATTATCGGCCGCCTTCTTAACAATTTGAATCAAGTTAATAATTGAATAAAGTGCAATTCAGACACTCTAGATTATTTAAATTACTCCGTAGATGTACCAATGCAAACAGTTTGTCGGTACATGGCAGGCACCAAGCCCGGCGAGCCCGATTCAGCCGTGCGCGAAACTTTTTACTCGCCGGCAGATAATTTAAGTTATGCTTTTTTCACCTCAGATAACATTGCGAATAGCATTAATAACTGTGCCGGCATGCAACTATACAACGAGGATTCTAAATCACCGCGCTATGCGATTGGAGCTATACCATCGCAAGCTGCAAGCACTTGTACATACAAAGCTTTAGAAAGCATTTACGGTATTCCAACGTCTTTAGGAATCGGCGATGACCCAGCTAAGGATGATAAAATCAATAACGAAGTTCTGTTTGCTCATATCAAAAGAAATATGCCCGACTTTTGTAAATTTGCTATTAACAATAATAAAAATAATTCTTTTTATTAACTTCAGGATGACGGCGGAGCAAATAGCCCAACTAAGTTGGTAGGATGTTCTATTTATGCAACTGGCCCAGCAAGTAATCTCACAGTTTGTAAATGTTCTGTTGAAATTGCAGGACTGACAGGTTCATCAACCTGTCAGCGAGATTCAGATTATAGTTTAAACTTTGTCGGAACAGTTCCCAACTTGGTTTCAGAATATAATGAATATTCTGGAGTCTTAGCACCTGCGGTTAGAAAAAATGAACATCTTTATTGCGTCGACTAGAATGAAAAAAAAGTTCAGTACGATCAAATCTCTACATGTAAGGATGCGCCTGCGGGCTCTGGAACAGTATCCTGTGTTCGATATGGTAAGTTTGACTACAAAGGCAAGTGCCATATGACTGCGGACAGCCTTGATCATACTTTACGTGCAGGCACGGTTATTACGCCGACTGCACCAATCCCGCAGAATCCACCAATTATTTGTAAATAACTTTACGAATATTACTTTAGTATTCGAAGATCAAACAGCCAAGCAAGCCGAATCAAGAAAAGAGTCTTAAATCGAGAAGCTTTTTTCATTGAAGAAACTTAATAATAAAAGTGAGTTCTCTGTAGAAACTGAAACTTTCGAAAAGCAGGACGCCCATGAGCTGAATTGGGCAGATCGCCTGTGAACTGAATCCAAAAGGGTTGCCATCCTAACAGAAAAGACCTTGCGCCCTTAAAAAAAAGACCTTGCAATCAAATCCGGCCTTCGCGCATCCGATCCCACTACTTGCGCTGAAGCCAAACCTGGGCATCGCCCCGCTCTTGTAGCTGTCATCGTGTATGAAAAAACTAAAACAGTCTTCTTTTCTGAAACTCCAACCTAAATTCTTTGGCGGCGCATTACTTGCCGGTAAAAGAAAATCAGTCAGACCCCTATCTTCTAAAGATTCCATTCACTTTGTACTTCGCAGTCCTTGGGCTGCAGGACGAGATAGTTTCTTGGCAAAAAGAAATAAAAAAGCAATTGATAGTATTATCAAAAAATTTGCTAAAAAGTTTGGTATTAAAATCTACGAACAAGCTTTAAACACCAACCACATCCATTTATTATTAATGATCACAAATCGCTACTTATACCGAGGTTTTATTAAAGCTGTAGCCGGTATGATTGCAAGTCATGTGATGGGTCAGCAAAGTTTTAAGCTTTTTACCAAATCACGAAGACAATCAAAGACGGGCTATGGGTGCATCGGTAGCGGGGAAAGCGACAAAACTCAAGAAGATGACGAATCTCAGGGCTTTTGGCAATTCAGGCCATTTTCTCGATTGGTTTACAGGGGGCGAGATTTTAAAATGTGTACTGGGTATTTAAAGTAGAATGTTTTAGAAGCTCTAAGGTTTATATCCTACACGATGCGAAAGAATTATTATGCGAAGTGGCTTGTTAAAACTGCTCTTGTTATTCCTTCCTGAACATACTCCTTGAGGCATATCTTCAGTGTTAATCTGGATAGCTAGCAGGCCTAGGATCTAGAAAAGTGACATAATCTCTCGGTAATTAAGTGTGAAGAATTACTTTGTAATTAGATGTGACAGAATTGCTTGGTAATAACAGGCTAACCCATAAATCTCAAAATGAACCTGTCTTGAATCAGCGCGCTTACCGAGTGTCTAAAGTTTTTTCAGTTTCAGTCTGAAACACATATCTAACCTATTGATATATCAACCTTATTTCCGCAAATAATTATGACAACCTTGGCATTGCATTAGCATCACTTCTTACTAAGAGAACAAACTTTAATTAGAAGGAGTATCTATGAAAGCCTTTATCTTCGCTGCTTTGTTAGCTGCCACAAGTTTTGCGATGGCCTGTCCAGGGAATATGAATAAGGCCTGCGGACTAAATCAATGCAAAGGAAATTACTTTGACGTAGTAAAATCTAAAAGTCAGAACTCTTCAAACGCAGCCACACCCGTCATTGATGGATCTTCAAATCGCCAGCATTAATTGAAAGTATTAGATGTCGCTAGAACTTTTTTTAGAAGATGAGTGATTCATTTTCTCGGTGACAAATGCCTTAGTAAAAACTACGGCCTCGGTTATCGCCTTCACCCCACCCGCAGCGGCATCCAGCATAAACTGCGCTGCTTTGGAATCAGTTAAAAAAACTTCAACTTTTGATTCAATCGTTACGCCTTCATTTTCAATCTGTGAAAATGTCATAATTAAGCAAGCAAACAAAAAACATTTTAATACAAATTTAAATTCATCCATTTTGAACCTCGCTGTAGTTTTGAGAAATTCGATTCAATGCTGAAATAAGCTGATTCTTCGAAAAGGGTTTAGTTAGATATTCAATAGCACCCAATGATTTAGCATGGTCTATAACGTCTTGGCTATCCATCGAAGAAATAACTAAGAAGCGGCTATATGGCGACAGTTGATGCGATTCTTTAAGTACGTCTAACCCACTTTTTAAGGGCAGAATTAAATCTAATAAAACAATGTCTGGCTGCAAGGCCTTGATTTTTACTAAAGCGTCTATGCCGTCCGCGGCTTCACCAATAATTTCGTAATTTTCGCCATGCAGCGAATAGCGATAAATCTCGCGAATAAAAGCAACGTCTTCAACAACTAAACATCGTAGTTTCATATAATTATTTTATATTGGATTTGCAGAGTCCGACTATTTTTTTTAACTAAAGCTAGCCTTTTATAAAGCTAGCTTTAGTCTAGTCATATGGACGTTTACCAAAAAAAAAGTGAAAATAACTTATGAAAACCATCTTGCATCGCCATCTTAGCTTTTTCGCACTTTTAGGAATTTTATTCGTTTTTTGTAACGGCCAGACTGGCCATGCGCAAGGCAATCCGCAGGGAAAAAATAAAAGTCCTTTTCCCGTTAAATACACAAGCGAAATTGATCAAAAAATTAATTTACGAACCATAACTTTAGCGCCAGTTTACGATAATGTTAATCGCGTTTATGCGGATCCTATTCAAAAACTTTTAATTGAATTATTACAAAATGATAAAGTTTGGGGTTATTCGGCTTTTCCAGAATCCAATAAAAAATTGTTCGTCGAAACCTACGATACCAATTCAAAAGATGTGCTTGAAGCACTAAATAATACGGGATCACAAGGCCTGTTGACAGCCATTATTACTAAGGGACCAAATGGACTTAGTGCCACACTAAGATTGTACACTGCGGATCAGGGACTTATCTTGGCTGAAGAATCATTTCAAGATTTGACCACCTTTGAAATTCCCAAATTACGTGAAGAATTTATTACTCTTTATCAGAATATAAAAAATAAACTACCCTACCGCGCCTTTATAATGAGCCGCCGTGGACTTGAAGTTACTTTCAATGCCGGCAGCAAAAGCGGGCTTAACGTTGGCCAAGAGCTGGCTATCGCACAGATCATCAAAGTAAATCGCCATCCTAAATTAAAATATTTGGTCAGCACTGAAAAGGAAATCATTGGTCGTGTGCAAATAACAAAAGTTGAGCCTTACCTTAGTTTTGCCCAAATTATTTTTGAAAAAGAAGCAGGTGTGGTTGCTGTAGGCGCAAAACTTTTACCGACAGACTCAATTTCATATCCCCGGCCTGTTATCAATTCCTCAGGTGAAGTTATCGACGACAAAGTAACCGCATTATCTCATGCGACTTCTGAGCCGGCGGACACTCCATCACCCCCAGCACCTGTAACCGAGCGCATGGTGTCTGGAAAAGCTTTACTTCTATTAGGAGTAGGGCAGTTTGCAGAATCAGGCCGTTTTAATTCGGGTGCAACCGTAGAAAGTTCTCAGGCGCTAGCTCCAAGCCTGTTGTTAGGTGCGGAATTCTGGTTTAGAAAAAACTGGTTTGCAAATTTAAATTTGATGCAGTCAAATTTTTCAGCCTCTAATACTTTCACTACTTCAAGCCCGGCAAATCTGAATTATTCCTATGCTAAGTATGCTGCGTCTGTCGGATACTTTTTTTTACTGCGTGATAATTTTCATGGTCCGAAATTAAGTACCCAGTTGGGATACGCAATGTATAAAACTGATGTAACAGATACGAACCCAACAGCATTTACCAGCACAAATTCGGGCGGTATATTGGCTAAGGTCACGGGCTCGTTTCCACTTCAGCCTGAATACCCATTTTCTATCGGAGCTTCATTTGATATTATGTTAACATCTCAGTTTACTGAGTCTCCGCAAACATCAGGCGCAGCATCAGCGCGCATCAGCTCTTTTGGTTTAAATACCAGTTTTCAGGCCTCAAAAGTACTGCAATATCGCTTCGATTTAAATTTTGATCAAATTCAAGCTGAATTTGGCGGAGCAGGATTAAAACGTTCATCCACGGTTAAGATGACGACACAATTATTTGGTATTGAATATTTATTTTAAGCACATAGCTTAATCGCCGATTCAAAATCTCAAATTGTATCATCCCTATAAATATATTTTAATACGAACTTCATTTACTCTTTAAAATTCTTTGCTATCGTAAAGCTAACAACTAACCAAAGGAGATTTTATGAAAATCACTGTTTTGAAAATTGTTTCTGTTCTGGCTTTATCATTAGGTTTAGCAACGGCAAATGCAGATATGAAGTCAGACCGTGAAGCTGTGAACGCAGCATGTACACAAGACGCCACAACAGCGGGATGCGGGTCCGAAACTGTCGGCAAAGGCCTACTTAAGTGCTTACATGGTTATAAAAAAAGCCATAAAGAATTCAAATTCAGCGAGGCTTGCCAATCTGCGATGAAAACTTTAAAAGCAGACCACAAAGAGAAAAAAGAAAAGAAATAGTCATTGAAAGTTTCATATAAAATTTGAAATTATATAAAACTGTTTAGACATCAAATTTAAAAAAACCCCAAAGTGATTAGCTTCGGGGTTTTTTATTTCACACAAAATAAAGTGCGATCAGAACAAAACGATATTACATCATTCCGTCCATACCACCCATTCCGCCCATACCACCCATACCACCACCAGCGCCGCCGCCAGAAGATTCTTTCTTAGGAGCTTCAGCAATCATGGTCTCAGTTGTTAACATTAACGAAGATACAGAGGCTGCATTCGTTAATGCGCAACGTACAACTTTAACTGGGTCAATAACGCCGTCTTTTAATAGATCAGTGTATTGGTCGGTGTAAGCGTTGTAACCGTAGTTTACGCCTTTTTCTTGTAAAATACGATCAACTACGATCGCGCCATCAAGCCCCGCATTGATAGCGATCTGACGAACAGGCTCTTCGCACGCACGCTTGATGATTTTTGCACCAAATAATTCTTCTTCAGTAAACTTAGTTTTATCAATTTTCTGAGAAGCGCGTAGTAATGCAGATCCACCACCAGCAACGATACCTTCTTCAACTGCTGCGCGAGTTGCATTTAATGCATCTTCAACACGAGCTTTCTTTTCTTTCATTTCAACTTCAGAAGGCGCTCCAACGTGAATAACAGCAACACCACCAGAAAGTTTAGCTAAACGCTCTTTTAGTTTTTCTTTATCATAATCAGAAGTTGTTTCCTCAACTTGACTTTTGATCTGAGCAACACGCGCAGCAATGTCCGCTTTTTTACCAGCACCATCGATGATGATTGTGTTGTCTTTATCAATAACAACGCGCTTAGCAGTACCAAGATCAGCTGCTGTAGCTTGTTCTAACTTCTTACCGATGTCTTCAGAGATAACCGCTGCATTTGTTAATACTGCGATATCTTCTAACATCGATTTACGACGATCGCCGAAACCTGGAGCTTTTACAGCGCAAACTTGTAATGTTCCACGTAATTTATTTACAACTAAAGTAGCTAAGGCTTCGCCATCAACATCTTCAGCAATAATTAAAAGTGGACGGCCTTGTTTAGCAACAGCTTCAAGAACGCCGATCATATCTTTCATTGAAGAAATCTTTTTGTCGTAAACTAATACGTAAGCGTTTTCTAAAACAGCTTCCATTTTTTCTGGATTAGTTACGAAGTACGGAGATAAATAACCGCGGTCAAATTGCATTCCTTCAACAACTGTTACTTCTGTTTTAGCTGTTTTTGAATCTTCGATAGTGATTACACCTTCACGACCGACTTTTTCCATCGCATTTGCTAACATAGTTCCAATTTCAGAATCGTTATTTGCAGAGATTGATCCAACCTGAGCAACTTCGTTAGAACCTTTTACTGGCTTTGCCATGTTTTTTAATTCTTCGACAACTAAACCAACTGCTTTATCGATTCCACGTTTGATCGACATTGGGTTGTGACCAGCAGAAACTAATTTAGCGCCTTCGCGGTAAATAGCTTGAGCTAATACCGTTGCAGTTGTTGTTCCGTCTCCGGCTTCGTCATTTGTTTTTGACGCAACTTCTTTAACCATTTGCGCGCCCATATTTTCGAATTTGTTTTCTAATTCGATTTCTTTAGCAACAGTCACACCATCTTTAGTGATTAGTGGTGAACCGAATGATTTATCGATAACAACATTACGACCCTTAGGTCCCAAAGTTACTTTAACCGCGTTTGCTAAAACGTTAACACCTTTTAAAATGTGTGTACGTGCGTCTTCAGAAAAAACTAAAATTTTGCTCATGTAGATCTCCGTATGTTTGTTTGCGAACCTTCGGTCCGACTTGTTTATTATTGGATGATTCCTAAAATATCTTCTTCGCGCATCATTAAGTATTCTTCGCCTGAAAGTTTGATTTCAGTGCCCGCATATTTAGAGAATAAAACTTTATCTCCGGCTTTAACTTCTAATGGTAAAGTTTTGCCTTCGTCATTTACGCGACCTTTTCCTGCAGCTACGATTTCTCCGCGCTGTGGTTTTTCTTTTGCTGTGTCAGGAATGAATAACCCGCCAGCCGTTTTTTCTTCTTCAGCCATGCGACGGACTAAAATTCTGTCGTGTAGTGGACGAACGCCTAATTCTTTTGCCATATAAATGACCCCCATAAATGCGAAGTTTCCAGAGGGAAACCCCGGTTAGTTAAATTTTTGGTACCAGATGCTTAGGTAATATGGACTGCCCTTGGGTTCTGTCAAGGTCTAGACTTAGAATAATTAGTTAGATTCTGCTCTGGCAGCCCCAGTGGCGGCTGAGGGCCTAGATGAAAAAAAGTTATTTGCATAGGCGTACATCAATTCCGAGATCTCCTCGGGGGTCAAACGCCCCGAGACATCGTGTATAGTGGCTGACAGGTCCTTTTGCTTGGTAATGTAGCCCACGAAATAATCGGAAATAGTTAGCTCTTTGCTTATGGACAGCTGGTACTGCTCTTTTTCAGCCTGCTGTTGCAATTCGGTAAAAGTCGCGTTTAGGCCTGACTCTGAATTGAGCTTGTTGTGTAAATTGGGATCGGATGTTGAAGCTGAATTTCTTTGCTTTTGATAAATAGCAAGCTGAGCTTGTTTAACTTTGTCTTGAGCACTGGCAATCATTGAAGTTTTCCACTCTCGAAAACTTTTAAAGCTATGCGTGCTTGGCGCAGTCGCAGTAACCACGGAAGCGCCGACCGCCGCCAGCGAAGCTGACGACGACAAACATATAACCATTAACGTACAGGTCGAAAAAACGTTCAACTTCACTGGCTAACTCCTTTTTGACATGTATTTCACATATCAAGTTCAAGACCACCCCAAGAAGCCATTATTCCGATCTGACACAATCCCATGTCTAAAAACGAGACACCAGTGACAACAAAAAAGGTTCCTGCTCACTTTTCTGAAGGCGGCGCGACATTTAAAAACTTATCAAAAAAACCTGCTTAAACGCCTGTTAAAAATGTTTTGATCATCCAAACTAGACCCAAAAG
>JAYUWH010000054.1:0-16728 GCA_043753645.1 Bdellovibrionales bacterium | reverse complement strand
AAAAATGGTGGCCAGAGACGGAATTGAACCGCCGACACAAGGATTTTCAGTCCTCTGCTCTACCGACTGAGCTACCTGGCCATTTTCAAAAATTACTTTGATGGTGAACAAGAAAATTAACGACTACATCACTTTAAGTCAACCAGAACTCAACGATTAACTTGCTCGAACGCTTGCTTCAAATCGGCAATTAAATCATCACAATCTTCGACTCCGACAGATAATCTGATTAAACTGTCATCAATTCCAAGTTTTTTTCGCTGATCCGCTGGAACAGAGGCATGCGTCATGATGGCTGGATGCTCTACAAGAGATTCAACTCCACCTAGTGATTCAGCCAACGCGAATACATGGACCGATTCAAGAAATTTGCGGGAAGCATCCATTCCACCTTTTATAAAAAAAGTGATCATGCCGCCAAAGCCCGTCATCTGTTTTTTTGCTAATTCATACTGTGGATGTGACTTTAACCCCGGATACACAACTTTTTCAACAAGTGGATGTGACTGTAAGTAATCGGCCACTTTCATCGCATTTTCTGCATGAGCTTTCATACGCAGTGGCAGCGTTTTTAAACTTCGAAGTGCTAAGAATGAATCGAACGCGCCTTGAATTCCCCCCATCGAGTTGCTTAAGAACGCAATTTTCTCAGCCAATTTATCATTCGAAGTTACTGCCACGCCACCAACCATGTCGCTGTGGCCGCCAATATATTTTGTTGCTGAATGCACGACGATATCTGCACCCAATTCAAGGGGGCGCTGAAAATACGGGGACATAAACGTGTTATCGACAACAACTAAAATATTTTTTTGTTTGGCGATAGCTGCAATGGCCGCAATATCGGTTAGTTTTAATGTAGGGTTCGTCGGAGTTTCTAACCAAACCATTTTTGTATTTGGTTTAATCGCTTTGTTAAAATTTTCGACGACTGTTAAGTCCAAATAAGAAAATTCCAAGCCGTTATTTTGTAAAACCTTATCAAATAATCTAAATGTTCCGCCATACATATCATCCATGGCTACAACGTGATCACCCTGTTTTAATAAATGTAAAACCGTCGTCGAAGCCGCACATCCAGAAGCAAAGGCAAATCCGTATTTCGCTGATTCAAGATTGGCGATACAATTTTCATAGGCTTTTCGTGTTGGATTATGTGTTCGCGAATATTCCCACCCCTGATGCACCCCGGGTGATTGTTGCACATAGGTCGAGGTTAAATAAACCGGAGTCATGATCGCACCCGTCGTCGGATCTGGGTGCTGGCCTGCATGTATTGCACGCGTATCAAATTTCATTGTATCTTTTTTTGAGTCGTATACTTTAGACATATTTTTTCATTTCCTCTGCTGCTGGCACTTCAAGATTAAACGCGTTTTTCATTTCAGCTTCACCTAAGAATCCGTTTTCAACCATCCATTGATCGTTGAAAGCTTTACTTAAGTAGGCTTTTCCTGAATCTGGCATTACAACAACGATTTTTGAAGGTTTAACCAGGCTAGCCGCATATTTCATAGCGCCAACTAAAATTAAACCGCTAGATGGTCCGACACATAGACCTTCTTCGGCAACTAAGCGTCGGGTCATCGCAAAAGACTCTTGGTCATTCACTTTTACGAAAGCATCGTACCTCTTTAAATGACAATTATCAGGAAGCATATCTTCGCCAACACCTTCGACTTTGTAAGCACCGGGCGGGTCGACAACTTTACCATGATTATACAAATCAGCTAAAATACTTCCCACCGGATCAGTGCATAAAATCTTAATATCGGGTTTTTGCTCTTTTAAATATTTGGCGACACCAGATAATGTTCCGCCAGTACCAACGCCAGCAGCAAATACATCGATTTCTCCGCCAGCTTGTTTCCAAAGCTCAGGACCCGTAACATTATAATGAACATCGAAATTATCGGGATTATGATACTGATTCGTATAGAAACAGTTTCCAGTTTTCTCTTTAAGCTGTGTTGCAATTTTTTTTGCGACAGAATAATGGCTCATTGGATCGTCAGGCTCGACCCCGTTTGGAGTAATAACAACGCGCGCACCATAGGCGCGAAGAATTGCGCGTTTTTCTGCAGACATCTTTGCCGGCAGCACAAAAATACATTTATAACCTTTAACAGCCGCCACTAACGCTAGACCCATTCCGGTATTTCCAGCGGTGGCCTCAACAATTGTTCCGCCGGGTTTTAAGTCTCCCCGCTTTTCTGCTGCCTCGATGATTGCCACGGCAATTCTGTCTTTTATTGAGCCCGCAGGATTAAAATATTCCACTTTGGCGAAAAATTCATGTTTTGAACCTTTTGGAATGTTTCGTAACTTAACAAGCGGCGTATTACCGATGGTATCCAAAATATTATTTGAAATGTTTAAGTTCATGCTAGTTTTTCTTTCGGTAAAGTTTTTTTATTTGAGTGTTTAGACAAGTAGATCAAAACATCAGACATTAAAATAATCAGATCTGTATTGTAGGGAATTTTCAGGCTTTGAGTGTTGAACTTAATTATGTCGTGATTAGGATTATTTTTTGAAAGTTCCCGCACTAACAGATTTAGATGGTCGTTATCCTGTTGAATCATTATTGAGTCCCCCCGCTTGTTCACCCTTTAAAAATATAGGTGAGCGCATGATTTCTCAACAAATTTGTTATAGCTGGAACATCTTTAATGCTGGCCAAATTAAAAGCATCATCAGCGACGGGAAAATCAGCCCCATCAAGGGAATTAACAAAATGAGCGGAAGCTTTGCAATATGACTTTGGATTTCGTCTTCACAACCCAGAATTACTTCGCCTTCGTAGGACCGAAGGGCCTCTAATATGCCTTGTCCGCTAAGCCCATGTTCAAGCAGAGTTAGCAAATATTTGCGCGTAGGTTGTAAGTGGCCCGAGGCAAGCATCACTTGGCTTGATTGAAAGTGCAGAAACCATTGTTTAACGAAATAACTGAAGTCATGTCGGATGTTTCTTTCAATAAAAAAACGAATCCCTTGCGCAACAGATTGGCCTTTTTCAAGTGCGCGCTTCACATCCCACAATAAAAGCAGTGTTGGTGTTATGTTCTCCATTTGATTTTCCCGCCAATCATAAAAATAAAGAGCTGCCCCGCTAAAAACAAACATAATGACAGTATAATCAAAGGTATTTCTTTAGATAAGTTAAAGTGATACCAGCCCAATATGAAAATTCCAGCGTAAATAAAGATGGCGACGATGGCTTGCGCCCGAATTTGTTTCGTCACTTGTGCGGACTTATGTCTCAAATTGCGCTGAATCTTCATTCCCTCACGAAATGAATTAAGTTGATCAATAACCTTGCTGGAAGAATTTAAGATATGTTGCAACTCTTCAAAATAAGATTTGTGTCGAAACGAAATTGAATCAAATGATGGGTTTTCCTGTTCAAAACAAAACAAAATGGGTTTGAAGACAATCTTTTCCCAATCTGAGAGTTGTGCGTAAGTCATTTTCAAACTTGTTTGCGCCGATTTACCCGTCTTCATCAACAGAATAAGTTCATCGATAAACTGAATGGAACGACATTCGTGAGTTTTTTTTACGAAATAACTTAATATTCGGCGAAAAAACATTAAGCCAATTACAAATATGCCGATATAAAGAAGCATCGTAACGAACAGTTCTTTGAAAATAATAAGAAAATAGATCGGAATTTGAAATAAACAGAACAATTGAAACGCTTTTTTCTGATTTATCACTTCAAATTTTTGAAGGTGAGACAAAATTCGTAATATAATTAGTATTCCGAACATCGAAATTAGGACTTCAATCATCATTTCAACCTCCATTATCGAGTTTGATGTAAGCAAAAGTGATGCAAGAAATATTTTAGTTGACGAAGCTCGTCGTTTTATTAACAATTTTATTAAGGAAGACTGAAAAGTCTAAACAACAACAACTGCGAATTCAGAAATGAGTTCACACCAGGAGGAATTAACATGGCAAAGAAGAAAGCTGCAAAAAAAGCTACTAAGAAGTCTGCAAAAAAATCTACAAAGAAAGCTACTAAAAAGAAAAAGAAGTAGTTTTGTTTGTAAAGCACTAGCTTTGAAAACCCTTGGCCTTAAAACCAAGGGTTTTTTTATTTTTAAATCTGAATTTTATTAATTGTAAGCCACTGAAATGACTAGATAAAATAGGCTGGGAGTCCAGCCTTAGAAAATTTAATAATAATAATTAATTCCAACAGCGCCCGATGGAATAAACACAGATTTTTTTACTTCAGCCATCAAAACTAATTCTCCAAAAAGATTTACTCCGGCAAGTTCACCTTCAAGTTGGTTGTATTCTAAACCCCCGCTACCGACGATAAAATCTGTACCGAAGCGATTATTTCGTAGCTCATCATCAGATAATACACGCTTTAAAATATCTGAGTCCGAAGCGGAATTTGCTCCGCCGGCCGAATTAAACCACTTCGCATACCCGACTTTTGTGTAGGGCGATAAATAATTTCCAATAAAGTTATGTTTCCACTGAACGCTGAAGGCATTATAGCTTTGACCAGCTCCTAATCCAAACACCACGGCTTCATTGGGTTCAACATTAATTTCGAAGTTAAGACCTAGTAATCCTGTAGAGCCACCGACCATTAAGCCCACGCCAAAACGTTTCATTGATTTCATTTCTAAATTCGAATCATAGACTTCTGTGCCATCAGAAGCCACTTTCTGTTTGCGCGTGAAGATAGATTGGTTTTCTGCTTGTTCACTGCCAGTTGAGCTAGTCTGTGCAAAAGCCGCGATTTGCAAAAATGAGATGATCAGGAATATTTTTTTCATAAAACCTCTTGGGAAATTGGTTAATACCGTTTTGTTAGGGCTAGTTTCAGTTCAAAAATCAGGTTGAGCAAGATATTTTACTTTATTTGCACAAAATGTTGCCAACAAAAATAGTGCCTTTTAGTTCGTGGAGATGACTCACTTTGATCAGGCTTGTTCTTTTTTAAGTAATCTTCTACAACTTCAATGATTCCATTTCACTAATTTTAGCTCTCATTTCAGAGCTGTCATCATATTAAGGAGTTTATCCATGGCATTTATGGCACACAAACGAAAAAAAGTTGCAGTTATTGGCGCAGGCTTTGTTGGTTCGACAACGGCACATTGGGCCGCTCAGAAAGAACTTGGCGATGTTTTCCTAGTTGATATCAATGAAGGAGCTGCCATTGGAAAGTCGATGGACCTTTTCCAATCGTCACCTATCGAAAAATTTGATTCAAAAGTTAAAGGCACTTCAAACTACGCTGACATTGCCGGGGCAGACGTTGTTATCTTAACCGCAGGAATGCCACGTAAGCCTGGCATGAGCCGTGATGAACTTGTCGGGATCAACGCAAAAATCGTTAAAGATTGCTGCGCAGGAATTAAAAAATATGCGCCCGATTCTGTGGTGATTGTTGTTTGTAATCCGATGGATGTCATGGCCGTTTATGCAAAACAGCAGTTGGGCTTCCCACGTGAACGCGTGATTGGCATGGGCGGATCGTTAGATTCAGCTCGTTTTCGCGCGTTCATCGCAGAAGAATTAAATGTGTCAATTAAGGATGTGACCGGCATCGTTTTAGGAAATCATGGAGATGGGATGATGCCTGTTGTGCGAACTGCAGCCGTAAGCTCGGTACCAATTACTGATTTAATGTCAATGGAACGTGTGAATGCAATCGTTGCTAGAACAAAGCAAGCTGGCGCCGAAATCGGTGGTCATTTAAAAACCGGATCTGCATATTATGCACCTTCACGTGGCGCAATTGAAATGGCAGAGGCCATTTTAAAAGATCAAAAACGAATTATTCCTTGCGCAGTCGAGCTTAATGGCGAATTCGGCGTGAAAGATAATTTGATGGTTGGAGTGCTTTGTCAACTTGGCGGTGGCGGTATGGAAAAAATTATCGATTTTAAAATGAATGCTGATGAAAAGTCTGAATTTGATAAATCGGTTGAAGTGGTCCGCGCCCTAGTTGCAACTTTAAAAGACGTTCAATAAATTTTGCATTTCTAATGTTATGAAAGGCTCCTAATGAATATTCATGAATACCAAGCCAAAGAAGTTTTAAGAAAATTTAATGTTAAAACTTTAAAAGGTAAAATGGTGCAATCCCCGGATGAAGCTCAAGCTGCTGCAAAAGAAATGGGTGGACACGTTTGGGTCGTTAAAGCCCAGATCCACGCCGGTGGCCGCGGAAAAGGCGGCGGAGTTAAATTGGCAAAAAGTTTAGAGGAAGTTCATTCGCTGGCGTCACAAATGCTGGGCATGACTTTAGTCACTCATCAAACAGGTCCTGAGGGAAAAAAGGTTTTAAAACTTTTTATCGAAGAAGGCTGTAACATCGCCAAAGAGTATTATGTTGCATGCTTAATTGATCGCACCACCGGCCGAGTTGCAATGATGGCTTCAAGCGAAGGCGGTGTGGATATCGAAGAAGTCGCAGAACACAACCCTTCGGCAATTATAAAGGTCGATATCGATCCCGTAGTTGGCTTAGGGGCGTGGCAAGCCCGCGAATTGGCTTTTGCCATCGGAATGTCTGCTGAAGTCGTCGGAAAAGCGACTAAGTTTTTTATGGGATTATACGAAGCTTTTATTAAATGCGACTGTTCGATAGCAGAAATTAATCCGCTGGTAGTTACAAAAGAAAATGATGTGATCTGCTTAGATGCAAAAATGAATTTTGATTCTAATGCTTTGTATCGCCAATTAAATATTTTGGAACTTCGTGATTTAAATGAAGAAGATCCTACTGAAATCGAAGCTTCTAAGTTCGATTTAGCTTTTATCAAATTAGATGGAACGATTGGTTGCTTGGTCAATGGTGCTGGCTTAGCTATGGCAACTTTGGATATTATCAAGCTTCATGGTGCATCTCCGGCAAACTTCTTAGATGTTGGAGGCGGAGCTAATAAAGAAAAAGTTACGAATGCATTTAAAATTATTCTTAAAGATCCGAACGTAAAAGGAATTTTAGTGAATATTTTTGGTGGCATCATGAAGTGCGACGTCATTGCTGAAGGCGTGATCGCAGCATCTAAAGAGGTAGGCCTTAAGGTGCCGTTAGTTGTCCGCCTAGAAGGCACTAATGTCGAGCTTGGCAAAAAAATACTAGCCGATAGTGGATTAAATATAATTCCAGCCAATGATCTAACGGATGCAGCAAAAAAAATTACCGCTGCGGTTAAGGGAAAATAAATGGCAATCTTAATAGATAAAAACACAAAAGTTATTTGCCAGGGAATTACGGGCGCCCAAGGTTCATTTCATACTGAGCAATGTAAAGCTTATGGTACCAAAATGGTTGGCGGAGTAACTCCTGGTAAAGGCGGCACAAGCCATCTAGGTATTCCGGTTTTCAATACTGTCAAAGAAGCCAAAGAAAAAACTGGCTGTACAGTGTCAATGATTTTCGTTCCTCCACCATTTGCAGCAGATTCAATCATGGAGGCCGTTGACGCTGGTCTAGATTTAGTTATTTGTATCACCGAAGGAATCCCAGTTTTAGATATGGTGAAAGTAAAACGTTATCTTGAAGGTAAAAAAACTAGACTTATTGGTCCGAACTGTCCGGGCGTAATAACTCCGGAAGCTTGTAAAATCGGAATTATGCCGGGGCATATTCACAAAGCAGGACGCATCGGCGTACTTTCACGGTCTGGAACTTTAACTTATGAAGCTGTTGGCCAATTATCTGCTTTGGGGTTAGGGCAATCGACGTGCGTAGGAATCGGCGGAGATCCTGTTAACGGAACCAACTTTATTGATATGCTTAAACTTTTTAATGCCGATCCAGACACTGATGCCGTCATTATGATCGGCGAAATTGGTGGATCTGCCGAAGAGGAAGCCGCTGAATATATTAAAAAAGAATTTAAAAAACCAGTTGCCGTCTTCATTGCTGGCGCTTCCGCGCCCGCGGGTAAACGCATGGGCCATGCCGGAGCTATCATCAGTGGCGGCAAAGGAACGGCAGAAGCTAAATTCGCAGCCTTAGAAGCTGCGGGTTGCAAGATTTCGCGATCACCTGCTGACATGGGCACCACACTTAAATCAATGCTAAAATAATTAATAACTAAACAAAGGAAAAAACATGGCAAAAGAAAGAACATTTTCAATCATTAAACCAAACGCAGTAAAGAAAAATGCAATTGGTGATATCATCAACACTTTTGAAAAATCAGGATTAAAAATAGCTGCTGCGAAGTTAACAATGATGTCGAAAGAAAAGTGTGAACTATTCTATGCTGAACACAATCAACGCCCTTTTTTCGGAGAACTTGTCAGTTTCATGACTTCGGGTCCAGTGGTTATGATGTGTTTATATGGCGAAAATGCAGTCGCTAAAAATCGCGAAATTATGGGTGCAACAGACCCGAAAAAAGCTGACGCCAGCACTATCCGCGCTAAGCATGGTGATTCTATGGGTGAAAATGCAGTTCATGGATCTGACTCTGTGACATCCGCCGAACGCGAATTAGCAATATTTTTTGATAAGCACGAATTAGTTAATATGTAGTCTGGTTGTTAACTTGTATTTTTGTCATGCACGAATATAGTTAAAGCGTGAATAAAAAAACAAGTTTTCGCCCACTCAATTCTGAAAATAACACCTCTAAAAGGGACTCTGCATTGGGGTCCCTTTTGCATTCTGAGCACATTGTCGAAATCGAAAAAATGGCCATCGGCGGAGATGGCGTTGCAAGAATTCCTTATGAAGGAAAGACTATTGTGGTGTTTGTAGGAAAAGCCGCACCTTTAGATACTTTGCGAATTAAAATCATTACTGCAGAAAAAACATTTTTATTTGGTCAGATTATTGATGTTGTGAAACCTGGTCCTAGTCGACGGGCGCCTCCTTGCCCCTACGCCGTCCGCTGTGGTGGCTGCAGTTGGCAACAAATTTCTGATGAAGAACAAATTGCTCAAAAAGAAAAATTATTGAAAGAACTTTTTAAAAAATTTCTTCCCGCTAGCAGTTATCAGCTGGAAGAGACAGTGCGATCTCCAAAACTTTTTAATTATCGAAACCGAATCCAGCTAAAACAGCAAGGCCAATGGCTTGGCTATTTTCAGGATAAATCGCACGAAATCGTAGATATTGAGTCCTGCCTTATTGCTGATAAAATAATTTCAGATGAAATACCTAAGTTAAAGCGAACTTTAAAGGCGGTAACTGAAACACAAAAGTACGAGTTAAAAATAAATCAATCCGACTTATTTGAATTTCTACGCATCGGGGATAAGGGCCAAGGCTTGTCCTTCTCTCAAGTGAATACATCACTTAACGCCTTACTTGCTTCATCCGTTGTGGAAATTATAAAAAAGATTGAACCGACTCAAATGACAGAACTGTACGCTGGTTCCGGAAATTTTACATTTGCTTTATCAAATGCCTTACCAAAGCTTGCTATCGATGCGGTTGAAATGAATTCCCAACTTACAACCGCTGCCACCAAAAAGGTTATTGCCGAAAATTTACAAAAAAGAATAACTTTTTTCACAGCTGATTGTGACGCTTTCGCCAGCCGTAGGCCAGTTTCATCTCAATTAGTTCTTTTAGATCCACCTCGTGCAGGTGCAAGTGAAAATATTTTGAAGAAACTGATCGATTCTTCGTGTGCGAATATTCTTTATATCAGTTGCCAACCCGTTAGTTTGGCTCGTGACCTGCAAATTCTTGATTTGCAAAAACATGGCTACTCTATCGAGTGGTTGCAAATCTTTGATATGTTTCCACAGACAGATCATTTTGAAACGCTTGTCTGGCTGAAAAAACAACAGTGATTTGATTGACTCGAAAGCTCTAAATGATAGGCTTTCTGTATGAGATTTCCTTTAATTCTGACATTAATTCCATCGCTGCTGATTCTTCAACTTGGGTGTGCGACCTCTGGAATGAATGCAGATAATCAGGAAAACGCAGATTTGCACATGCAAATTGCTGTATCACACATTCAAAAAGATAATTTGCCCGGCGCCTTGAAAGAATTGTTGATTGCTGAAGATCTGGCTCCAAAAAATGCATCCGTGCAAAGCAATTTAGGTCTAGTTTATTTTCTTCGTCAGCGTTACGAGCTTTCAGAAAAACATTACTTGCGGGCGATTTCGTTTCGCTCAGATTTTACGGAAGCAAAAAATAATTTAGCGCGTGTTTTTATCGAGAATGGTCAATACCGAAAAGCCGAACCGTTGCTACAAGAAGCCTTGAAAGATTTAACATTTCAAGACTATGCCTCCGTCTATGCCAATTACGGCATTTTAGAATTTAAACAAAAACATTATGGCAAAGCTAAAATTTATTTAAAAAAGTCATTAGATACAGATCGCGAAAATTGCATGACTCACGTGTATCTAGGAAGAACTTATCTTGATCTTAACGAGCTAGCTCTTGCCACCGATCAACTTGAAAAAGGAATTTCTTTTTGTCAGCCAATTAATGTCGACGAGGCTCATTACTATGCAGCCTTGGCTTTCTATCGTTTCAACCAAAAAGATCGCGCCATGGTTCGGTTTGAAGAACTAATTAAGTTATTTCCCGAGGGAAAAAACAACGAAAAAGCTAGAAAAATGTTGGCGCTGATTAAAAAAGGCAATTTATGAAAATTACGGGCGAGCTACTTAAAGCCGAAAGACTAAAACAAGGCTTAGCTGTCGCGGATATTGCGAATTCTTTAAAGCTAAGTTCCCGCATTATAACTTCTATTGAAGCTGGAGATATTTCCGAACTCCCTGCTAAAACCTTCATTCGCGGCTTTGTAAAAAGTTACGCTCAATTTTTAAAACTTGATGCCGATCTAATTCTTCGTCAATTTCTTGAGGAGATGGGTTCTACCCAGCCCTTACCTAAGACTCCGCCACCCCAAGCGACCACTGGCGATAGCCGGCCGAAAAAAAATCGAGCCCAAACTGCTGTCGCTGCAAACTCTACAAGTTTAGATCTAAATCGTGATAGCAAAAAGAAAACTGCAATTTATATATCCGTGGCGATCATGTTATTAATTTTTATCCTTGTGATAAACAATGTCGTGGAAAAGTATCAAAAAGAATCCCTGGTTGATAAAAAAGATGTGGCCCAGGTTCAGCCGTTAAAAACCCCGGAAAATGTTTTAGCTCCGATTGGGTTGCCAGTTGCTTCTACGACAGCCACTCCATCTGCTTCAGCAACAGCAGGCGTTGAAGGCAATGCCGGCGCAGTTACTACAGCGAATTCTTCAACAGACATGACTGCAAAGGCAAATACTGAGTCCCCGCCTAAATCCTCAGTCGGTGATGTTTCTGTTGTAACAACCGCGCCAACAGACTTTGAACCTTCATTGGGCCGCCCTGTTGAAGTAATAATCGTCGCCAAAAAAGATACTGAATTCTTTTATGCCAAAGGAAATACTAAGAATTTCACGAAGGTTAAATTAGTCGCGAAAGAGATCCAAGTTATTCGCTCGCAGGCAGGTCTGCATTTAAAAGCTGAAGATGGAAGTTCGATCGGTTTAATTTTAAATGGTATTGAAAAAGGTCAGGCTTCAAGTGCCAATAAACCTATTAGGTTAACTTTTTAAACTTGATACCAAAAAAATATTACTTTTATTTACTAACAGTACTTTTAACAAAGTGTTTTTTAAGTGCGCTTATTCCACTTTTTGCAGATGAAGCTTATTATTTTATTTGGTCACAAATTCCAAGATTAAGTTATTTTGATCACCCAGCTATGGTTAGCTGGGTGATTTCTATCGGAACTTTTATTCTGCCGATCCATAACCCACTTTCTATTCGCCTACTATTTTCAATATTAGGCACCTTTAGTTTGTTAATCTGGCTGCTAATTTTAAAAAAGAAGAAAATTCCAGAAAAATTTTGGCTTTATTTTTTCGTGCTTTTTTGCCTTAATCCCATGTTAGGGTTGGGTTCAATCTTAGCGACACCCGATGTACTTTTAGTATTTTTCTGGAGTTTATCCTATTATTTTTTCCTAGACTTAATAGAATCTGGAAAAAAATTATCTTATTTTTTGCTTGGGTGCAGTCTAGGGCTGGGCTTTTGTTCAAAATACCATATTGTTCTATTTGTTATAGGCGGAGCTTTATGTCTTTTCGCTAATCGCAGTTTCAAGAAACTTAAGCCACTTGGAATTCTTATTACGTTGTTAAGCGGGTTAGTTTTTTCGCTGCCGGTGCTGATCTGGAATTATCAAAACAATTGGAGTTCTTTCCTTTATCAACTTAATCACGGCTTTGGACGTCCAAATTATGACTCTTCTTGGACCACTAGCTTTATCCTTGGGCAAATCGCTTTGCTTAGTCCTTTTGTTTTCCTTTATTTGTTTAATTTTAAATTTGATTTTAAAAAACTGATATCGTACGATCGCATTTTTTCGGTGTCGCAGCTTCTTTTCTTTCTTTCAAGTACCTTTAAGTCCGTCGTCGAAGCCAATTGGACCATTTCAGCCTACCCACATGCACTGGTGAATTTCGTTGAACAGGCCAATGAAAAAAAGGTGAAGTGGACTTTAATTTATTGGATCGTTATTTACGCGGCATTGGGCTTACTGTTGGTAAGCCCGAAAGCGGATTCAATTTTATCTAAGCAACTAAGCACGACTCAAATACGACCATTAGTTCCTTATGCACAGAAATATCAGCCATTATTCGGGCCAAATTATCAAATATCCGCCTTACTAACATGGGAAAGTCAGACTTTCGTTTCCAAATTAAACGGTTTTTCCAGAAAAGACTTTTTTAATGAACTTAGTCAATCAAAGCCAGATCCGACTAAGAATTTTTTCGTTTTAAAAGAAATTGCCGCCGGCTGGCCCGAATATCTGGAAAAAGCCCACTTTACAAAAATTGAAACTTTCGAAAATTTGGAACTTGAGCTATATCAGGTGTCTTATGAATAGATTTTTTTCCATTTTAGCTTTTTTACTAATTTGTTTTTTTAGCTATGGCTTTTACATTTCACAATTCGAGCTTAATTTTGTGCCCCGCAAAGTTAAAACATCTGATTTTTATTATGATTACAAGTTAAGTATGAACATTCATACAAACCAGTCGATCGGCTCTGAGCCTTTAAGCGTAGTGTTAAGCGAATCAAAAAAAGCAAAAAATAATTTCATCATGATCACCGACCTGAATCCCCTACTAAAACAAGCTGACGATAGTTATTTACAAAATGTGGGGGTCCTGCAGGGGGCGAAATATGGTTATAAAGATTCCCGGCTTATCTATTTTTCTACACAAGAAAAAAACCTAGGCATTCGTCAAGGCGAATCTCAACTGCAACTATCAGACTTTCTTTCGGCGGAAATGTCTCACAATTCTAACAAGTTCATTTCTTTAACTCACCCGTTCCTGAGTGGCTATTCTTGGACGGGCGACACTCCACCTGGGCTAGATGCTGTTGAAATTGTTAACTTAAAAAGTCTGTCTCAAAACTCTTGGAGCACTTCACGCTTTTCAACATTCTGGAGCATTCTTATTTATCCATTCAACCCCCAGTTAGCATTGTTACGGCTGTTTCAAGAGCCGACTCAAGAACTTAGTTACTTCGATAGCGTTTCACAAAAGCGCCCTTTTGTAGCTACAGCCGGGGCTGAAGCTTCCGCAAGGGCTATCCCGCTTGCCGACTGGTTAGTCAAATTTCCCAGTTACGAGCGCTCGTTAAGTATCGTATCTAATCATTTGCTTTTAACATCTGAACTCAGTGGCAATATGCAGGTCGACCGTCAGAATATTCTGCAAGCTCTTAAACAGGGTCAATTTTATATTTGCTTTGATGCTTTAGGTGATCCAAAAGGTTTTCAAACCTACATGTACAATGAAGTTAGCGGGCAACGAGCTAGCTTGGGTTCAACCGTTAAGTTTAACAAAAATTTAAAAGTATATTTTAAGCTTCCTGCAGAACCTACCGCCTATTACGAAATTGTACTTTATAAAAATGGACGGCGTGTGGATGTGCTAAATATTTTTGAGGGATTACTTTCTATAGATGGCCCTGGAACTTATAGAATCCAAGTGCGAATCAGTCCACGCCTACCTTTACCTGATGCGGTCAAATGGCTAACTTGGATTTACACAAATAATTTTTATGTGAACTAACTGACTTCTTGTGGAATTTCGATAACTGCTGATTCTAACAAACACGTTTGACAAGCCAGCCTTTCATTTTCTAAAAATCCGCGCTCAGCGACTCTTTCCAACTCAAGCTCGGTTCTTTCGGAAAAAGCTTGCGGGCCAGTTAGCGTTGTTACCCGGCAAGTTGTGCAAACACCATTTCCACCGCAGGATTGATTGATGCTAATTTTGTTCGCATTTAAAATATCCAAAAGATTCTCATTCACTTTGAATGAAATGTCTTTAGATTGTCCATTAATAGTGAGTGTTTTTGTTGAATCTCGCACGAATTGTTTGTATCAAATTTAGTATGAGATTCATAGCTTTTGACTTAGAAACAACTGGAACTGTACCGGGCGTCGATCAGATCGTAGAAATTGGGGCCGTTCGGTTCAACAACGGCGTTGTCGAAAGTGTTTTTTCTACCTTAGTAGACCCGCAAAAACCAATTCCTCCAGGAGCAACAGCTGTTAATGGAATTACCGATGATATGGTTCGCGGAAAACCCCGTATAGAAACTTTATTAAAATCTTTCTCTGAGTTTTGCGAAGATTCGATTTTAGTCGCTCACAATGCACCCTTTGATTCTGGATTTCTTAATTGCGACATAAAAAAATATGAGTCATTGGCTCCGAATGGAGTCATCATTGATACTTTAACCATCAGTCGTAAAGTATTTCCCGGCCTACCTAATTACAAGCTTGGAACTTTAGTGCAGCACTTGAAAATAACTGCAACTGGATTTCACCGCGCTGAAGAAGACGCTACTTATTGTGGACAAGTTTTTATCGAGATGGTTAAGCGGATTTCTGTCGGTGGGAAGTTACCACAACTTGAAAATCTAATAGCCCTTACAGGAAAGCCTGAGTTGCGATTTCCACAAATCGAACGGCAACCCAAACAAATGGGCTTTTCTTTCTAAATTTCTTTGGCGGAATGAGCTAACGGATAACGGCGCCCGCGTCCAAATGAATGTTCCGATACTTTTAAAATGGGCGCTGCTTGCCAACGTTTAAATTCTGTTTTCATAATTACATTAGCTAACCATTTTTCAGTATTTGTGCTAGCGCTTTCTTTTTTTTCAATTAGCTTTACAACTGCTTTATCTAGATCGTCATACGCCGGTAGTGAATCTTGATCTTTTTGATTAGGACGTAGTTCTGCCGATGGAGGGCGAGTTATTATTTGGGTAGGAATAATTTCTATTTCATGATTATAAAGTTTTGCTAGGTCATAAATTTGTTTTTTTGTTAGGTCACCTAGCGGAGCCAAGCCGCCACACATGTCTCCGTAGAGTGTTGCATAACCAGTTGCGTATTCAGATTTATTTCCGGTAGTTAATAAAAAGCTACCCGTTAAATTTGAATAGGCCATAAGAATAAGGCCGCGCAATCTTGACTGGATATTCTCGTGCATTAAATGAAATTGTTTTACTGTAAACTCAGCATCCAACATATTTTTTAGAAAATCAAAAACACCTTGAATGGAAATCGTTTTTAAATTCACTTGCAAATTTTTTGCAAGTTTTTCGGCTAATAAAAAACTTTCTTGCTGGTTAAACTTTGTGGGTAAAGCAAAAAGTTGAACGTTTTGGGGTCCTAATGCATCAGCGGCTAAGCAAGCCAGTACAGCCGAATCAATGCCGCCGGATAGGCCAAAATGTACTTTTGACATCCCAGATTTCCTAAGAAAATCCTGAATACCTAAAATGATGGCTTGTCGAAGTTGATCTGTAGGTGTTGCCGATAGATGTTGCTGAGAACCATTCCAGTCCTTTAGAGTTTCCAGATCAAAAATATTTAAGTCCTCTGCAAAAGCCACACAAGATAGCTTTTTTTCGCCCTGCGGAGTCATTAAAAAACTTTGCCCGTCATAAATTACTTCATCCTGGGCACCAACTAAGTTGACATAGACCAGCGGAGCTTTGAAATACTGCGCAGTTTTCTTTACAACCGCTTCGCGGTGCTTTAGCTTCTCGGGATAAAATGGTGACGCGCTCATGTTGATGACCAAATCAATTTTTTTCTTTTTGACGGATTCAATAGGATTTTCACGGTACAAGGATTTCTTTTCCTGATCTTCCCATGCCCAGATATCTTCGCAAATGGTTAGGAAAAACTTTTTATTTTTAATTTTAAAGTAATTGTCCTTCAATTTTCCTTTTTCAATAAAGCGGGCTTCATCAAATACATCGCCTGTTGGCAAAAGTTCTTTATGAAATTTTTTGATAACTTTGTTTTTTTGACATAAGAAGGCCGCATTATAATACGGGCGACCTTTCTTATTCTTATTGATTTCAAAACAGCCCACTAAAACAAAAATGCCGCTGGGAATTTCTTTTAAAAGCTTATCTAGCGCTTTATTTTGCTGATCGATCACGGCAGAACGCTCTAACAAGTCATACGGATGATAGCCAAAAAGACTGGCTTCTGGAAAAATAACCAGATCTGCTTTTTTATCCTTGGCGCGTTTTATATAAGTTAGAATTTTTTCTTTGTTGTTTTCAAAATCCGCAAGCGTCGGATTAATTTGTGCTAGGGCAATTCTCATTTGCTTCCTCGTTTGAGGAAATCAGAATACGCCCTGTAAAGCCATCTTGGTAGCCATGTTTATG
>JAYUWH010000053.1:0-45435 GCA_043753645.1 Bdellovibrionales bacterium | reverse complement strand
CGGCTAAAAAAATTACAGAAATTTTAGATCAAGAAAAATATCAAGCCCCGCGCGGGCAAGATGTGTCCATTGAAAATAATCGCACGACTAGTTTTGTGCAGGATCCTTATTCACTTAGGTGCGTGCCACAAATCATGGGGCCGATCCGTGAAAACTTACAACACGCATGGGAAATTCTGGAGCATGAAGTTAATAGTGTCACGGACAACCCTGTTGTTGATGATGAGGGCCAACTAGAAATGGGCGGAAATTTTTACGGCGGATACTTGTGCCAAAGCATGGATTTTTTAAAAATAAATTTAGCGCATATTGCAGACTTGGTTGATCGCCAATGTCTGATGATAGTAACAGAAAAGTTTAACCGCGGACTTCCCGCGAATCTGACAAATACGGCGGGTATCAATGCCGACGAACATCACCTGCATCACGGTCTTAAAGGCGTGCACCAAACAGTTTCGGCAATTACCTCAGAAGTTATTCAAAAATCAATTCCAAGCGGAATATTTTCTCGCTCGTCCGAATCTCACAATCAAGATAAGGTCAGCTTAGGCATGAGTGCAGCCATGACATGTGGAGCCATGCTTGATGGAGTTTACAAAATCGTTTCTATGCAACTGGTCTGCTTGGCGCAGGCTCTAGATTTGAAAAAAATTAAACTTCAAGGGGCTGAAAGCCAAGCGCTTTATCAAACAATCCGTGAAAATGTTAACTTTTTAGATAAGGATCGAAGCTTGGGACAAGAAATTTTTAATCTGACCGAATCACTGAAAGAAATTAGTCTTACAAGGGCGCAAGGTTGAAACTCCGAAGTATTTATCTTTATCGGGGTTACCATAGTCACGCCTTATTTGAATTGTTACAAAGTGCCTGGGAAAAAAACCAGTTAGTCATTTTACTACCGCCCCAAGTTTCTGACTTTGCATTTATACAAAGCCTTAAGCATCAAGTTGAAGCAGTTATTCCTGTCGGTGAATGGCCAACAACTTTAAAGGACAGCTTGAATACTATAATTAATCCAGAGCAAGCTGTGAATGCAGGGCAGGCCACTGTGCTTGCGCGTGCAGTACTAGGGGTTTTTACATCAGGAACAACGACGGGTATTCCGCGCCTAATTTTTTACTCTAAAGAAAATGTTTTGAGCTCGCTAAATTCTATCCGCAAATTATTTGATAATACACGACTTAAAAATATTTATGTTTATCCGCAGCCCACACATTGCTTCGGACTTGTTTTGGGCTACATGCAGGCCATTATTTTTAATCTTAAAATTCATTTCCACGAAGGGCCGTACTCAAAAGCCGCGCATGAAAAATGGCTACACGTCGTCGATGAAAATACGTTGTCGCTAGGAGCACCTGTCCATTTTCTAGATTTAATAGATTTTTCGGTGGGTAAAAGAAATTTCAAAAAATCATATTCTGCAATTGTTGGCGGAGCGCTTGTCACAAAAAAGTTGTGGCTTCAGCTTAAGACCGACCTTTTGATTGACGAACCAAGTGTTGGTTACGGCGGCACAGAGGCTTCGCCCGGAGTTACGCATTTACCCCCGGGCGTCGAGCCTGAGGTTGATGGAGATATTGGGTATACTTTAGATTGCGTTAAATTAACGGCCACATCCGAACATGTCAAGTTCAGCGGGCCTAATGCGTGTTTAGCCATTCTTGAAAATGGTAAAATGTATGAAACAAAAGAAATAATTTTAAATGATTTGCTGATTTTTAAAGTAGATTCAACAGGTCATCAGCGGGCTCAATTTATTTGTCGATCTGACTTGCTTGTAAATCGCGGTGGGCAAAAGATATCCCTAGAGGCAGTTGCCGTCAGCATCACAAATCATTTTAATTGCAAATGCATGGCTATTTCTTTTTACGATTCACGACTACAAGAAGATATTGCGCTGGTGATTGAACCAAAAATCTATGACGAAGAAATTGACGTGGCAAAGCTGCAGCAGCAAGTCCTTAAGACCTGTGGATTTAAAATCCCTACCGCAAATATAATTTTGGAAACGATTCCACTTAATGCTAATAATAAATACGATCGTATAGAAGCCTTGAAGCTTTTTTTAAGACCGCTTGATTTAAAATTTCCAGTTCCAGCGGCTTACGTTAAAAGTTTTTTACCGCACGCAGGACCTGCAGTTTGGATCGATACACTTTTAAAAACGGAAAAGAATTATTCGTTGACAGAAACAATGTTGAAAACAGATTCGCCGTATTTTGTAAATGGACGGTTGACTGAAAGTAGTCTTATTGAATTTGTTGCCCAATCCTATGGGTACATGTTAGCCTTAAATGATGTTTTAAAAATTCAACCCGTAAAAGCCGCGACCGTTACGCTGATTGCAGAGGTTAAAGATTCGGAATTTTATTTTAATAGTTTTGACATCTTGCCGAAGGCTGGTGATTTTATCCAGGTTGAAGTTATTGGAACGCATGATTTTGGAAATCTTAAGCTGGTAAAAGGGAAAGTTACATTTGCCGGAAGAATGTTAGCCAATTTAAGTATGAAATTATATTGTAGTTAATAAAAAAAGAAATTTATGAAAAATTTAAAACATTTAATTTGCATGTTACTGTTAGCGTCAGCAGTTGGATTTGGAATCGGTCATGGCATTCAGGGCCGCTACAATGACAAGGGCTGGATCTTTAATTAAATTTTAAACAGTCAGATCGTAAAAATGAACTCGACGTTCTTCAGCATTTCCTTCGACTGAATTGGTAAAAACCCAACATGACCAGCCAGCTTTAGAAAAAGCTAAAGCCTCAGTAAGCGCAAAGTCGATTGATTTTTCTCCACTTGATAAGCAAAATGTGCGGCCGCTGTGCTTTAAAATTTGAAAAAGGACAGAAGCGCAAATATTTGGTAAAGTAAAAATAAACTTAGCGGGGCTGATCGCTCCCGAACTTACAAAATCATAATCGGCTTGATTCGAAGCTTGCGGTAAAACCAAAAAAATACAGTCGGGGCGCGGAACACCTGCTAAATAGCCCCACTGGCACAATGCTTCGCAAAAAGTAAAACAAGTGTCATCCAGCTGGTTCCAGCGCTCAACCAAAGTACTCCAGACTGGTGCTTCTGATGGGCGATTTGTAGAGACAAGTATATTTTGGTGATTTTTCATTTGCTAAATTTCCACCGACTGTAACCACAAGGCTGCATGGACGCCGCCAAAACCCAATGAGGTTGTTAAAATAGAAGTAATTTTCTGATTTGGAAAATCATTTAATTCAGTAACAGATGTTAAATAAGTCATTTTTAACTTTGCATCCAAGGTCTTTGTTGTAGCTAAAGAAAATATTTTTTGTCGTTTTATAATTTCCGAAGCGGCAATGAGATCGATTAAACCACTAGCACCAAGCGTGTGCCCAATGCACCACTTGGTACCGATCACTGGAGCTGCTGCCTGATTTTCAAAATACTTGGCGAAAGCTAAGTCTTCGGTTAAATCGTTAAATACAGTTCCAGTTCCATGAGCGATAATAACGTCTGCCGGAATAACTTCTTTGCCTGGCGTAATTTTTTGCAAAGACTTAAGTAAGCCTTCTCCGGTTAATGAAGGACGAGTTATTAGCGAGCCTTCTGTTTCAGTAGCTACCTTTTTTATTTGCAATGTGAACGAAGGGTCTGGATTCTTTGCCAGCAGCATAATTGCAATTCCGTCTCCGAGTTGAAGTCCATCACGTGTTTGATCGAAAGGCTTATTTCCACGATGTGATAAGACTTTTAAAACCGAAAATCCTTTGTAGACGAAGGGGCCAATCAGATCACCGGCTGCGACAACGACATAGTCTAGACGATCCGCCTTTAAAAGCTCTTGGGCATATTCAAGGCCTGCATGTGAAGAAGAGCAGGCGTTGCTAATAGTAAATTTCAATGACCAAGAAATTAAACTATGGGCTTCTGTAAAACAAGAAACTATTTCGCTAAAAGGATCTTGTGATATTGAGGGTTGATTTTTATTCCAGATGTAATCTTCAACATATCCTTTTGTACTGCAAAATATAAAGCCGACACGTTTTTTTTTAACATCTGTCAAAACAGTGTCACTTAAGTTGTTTTGCACGGAAGTCCAAAGAGAATTTAAACTGCTAACGAGTTGTTCTTTATAATTTTTTGACTCCAGCGATCTGTTCTTCAATAAACAAACTCGACCACCATCAGCGCTGCCTGCTGTCGAGCAATCGGATCCTGAATATAAGGCGTCCATAAGACTGGCGGACCCGAGGCCTGCAGCAGTAATACAATTATATCCAGCAATAAACATGAAAGCTCCTTGGAATTAATATATACATAAAAATAGAACTTATGTAACTTACTGAAGTGCAAGAATTGGCAAAAGTGCTTTCAAATTGTTATCAAATTTCTAGACAAGATCAATCTAGTTTAGAAGTTGCGATAAAGCCCAACCCAACGTGGCCTTTTTTTCAAGGCCATTTTCCGCAGAAACCAATTTTGCCAGGCTACGCCATCGCGGAAATCAGTGTGTTTTTATGTAATTTATTAACTGGTAACAATGGCAAATTATTAAAACTTCATACAATGCGAATGCGAAAGCCAGTGCAGCCAGAAGATAATCTTCAGGTTGTTGTCGAAATGTTACCAAATGAGCGTCGTTATAATTTAACATGGCATTTGTATAACCCAGAGAAATCGCTTTTAGCATCGATTGATTTAGAAACAACTTAGAACTTTTCTAGGAGGCAACCTTGAAAAAACACGATGTGATAATAATTGGTGGTGGCCCTGGAGGCGCAGTGGCCGCAACGCACTTAAGCCAAGCCGGGCTTGATGTGGTCATTATCGAGCGTGAAGAATTTCCTCGTTTTCATATTGGCGAATCTTTACTGCCAGCCTCGATGCCAATTTTTAAAAAAATTGGTTTTTTCGATACGCTAAATAGCGGAAAATACCTTCAAAAGTGGGGTGCTCGTTTTATTGACTACGAAAACGATGACGAAATTTATTTTGGTTTTAGCGGCGGGCTAAATCCGGAAATTCCAATGGCTTTTGAAGTGCCCCGCGCGGAATTCGATAAAGATATTCTGGCTCACGCTAAAAAAAGTGGAGCTACCGTTTATCAGCCTGAAAATGTGATCGAAGTTACGATTTTAAAAGACAAAGTTTTGGTCCGCACAGATAAAAATGAATTCACAGCCAAATATTTGATGGACGTATCGGGCCGAGATTCACTTTTAGGGATGAAAATGGACATCCGCAAAGCTAACAAAACTTTAAATAATGTCGCTGTATTCAGTCATTACAAAAACGTTAAGCGCCGCGCAGGCACCAGCGCAGGTGACATAATTATTGGCCTACTGCCGAAAAAGTCATGGACTTGGCTAATTCCGTTTCAGGGTGACATCACTTCAGTTGGTGTCGTAAGAAGCTCAGAGTTTTTTGACGGAGAAAAGGATTGGTTAGGATATTTAGAAAATACATTAAACGAAAGTGATATCGTCAAACAGCTAATGGCAGGATCAGAGCGTGTAAGCGAAGTCCACCGCATCGGCAATTATTCGCATACTTGCGATAAATTTTTCGATGACCGCTGGATTTTGTGCGGAGACGCCGCTATGTTTTTAGATCCAATTTTTTCTTCAGGTGTGCACATGTCAATTTCTTCGTCGTATTTCGCAGCGGAATCTTTGCTAAAAATTTTTAAAACAGATGGAGGTTTTCATGATGATGATTTGGGTAAAAACTACGAAGCAAAAGTTCGTTTAGGTGCCAAAAGATTTTATGGATTAATTTCATTATTTTATGAAGGCCGCTTTGTAGCTCAAATGAAAAAAACATTACAACGTCCAAATATGCATCAAGGTTTTATTTCGGCAGTTGCTGGGGATGTTTGGAACGAAGAAAATTTCTTATTTTCAAAAGGCGCCTTGTAAGTTATTACAAAATTACATCTAGTGACTTATATTTTAACTTTTGAGGTCGCAGCAATTTTGTAAATATCAGCTAAGGTTTGAGTGTTGGGGATATCTATATTTTCCACAGTTTTACCAGTTTTGCTTTCAAGCAAAACAATCATATCTACGAAATCTAAACTGTCCAATTTCAAATCGTTACGTAGATGCGCCGTTGGCACCAACTGCTTTTTGGGGATTTCAAAATTTTCATGCATCATTGCATTTACAGTTTCAATAATTTGCGGCGTAACTTCGCCCATCAGGCCCCCAGCGAACATTTCATTTTTCATCATTTTATCTTTTTTATTATAAAACTAGTGTTTATTCCACCAAAAGCAAAATTATTGCTAAGTGCTATATTAGTGGTCTGTTTTGTATTTTTATTTAAATGCATAACACCCGCGCAATTCTTCGCCACGTCCTCTAAATTTCTAGTCCCAATCAAAATATTCTCATCCATCATTTTAACGGTGGCAATAAGTTCCATGGCTCCGCACGCAGCCATCGAATGGCCGAAGTGGGCTTTCAAACTACTTACAGGAGTAGAGCCTCCAAACATTGTACGAATTGCGGTAGCCTCAGCAGCATCGCCCTGCAAAGTACCTGTGGCATGAGCGCTAATATACTCAATATCTTCTTTTTTTAAATCCGAGCGACTAAGTGCTTCGGTCATAACGTTCACCATTTGCAGATCATTACTTTGACTCATATGCGAACTTTCACAAAGGTAAGCACCTCCACAGAATTCAGCAAGCGGTTTTGCACCCCGTTTTATGCAGTGGCGCTCGCTTTCTAAAATCACGACCGAAGCTCCTTCGGAAACCACCAAACCATCGCGACGTTTATCAAACGGACGAGGCGTTAAATCCGGAGTGTCATGATAGCCGCGTGAAGCCGCATAGACCACATCAAAAACAGCTGGCGTTAAATAATGTAACTCATCGGCACCGCCACAAATGGCAACATCGTACAAACCACTTTGGATCAGTTCCCACCCCAGAATTAGAGATTGGGCCGAGGTTGCACAGGCACTTGACGGAGAAATAACAGCACCGTTAAATCCCAGAGCTACGGCAACATTGGAAGCGACTGAATGATTCATTACTTTAAAAAAACTTGTACCAGGCTGACCGCTAAGACTATTATTTTTTATTAATTTGCGAAAATATTCTTCTAAAGCCTGTGGTCCTCCGGTTGTAGAGCCCATAATTAACAAAGTTTTATTAAACTCTATGTTATTAAATGTACCATCAGCGGATCTTAGTCCCGCGTGCTCTAAAGCTTGAAATGTAGCAAGCGCGCCCATTTCGGACATCGGCGACATTGTTCGTCGAACTGAGCGTGGTAAAATCTGCGAATCATAAGCAGCGCAAGGTGCTCCTAAGTGACAATTCAAACCATCAATTGCAGCCCAAGCATCGATTTTTTTGATCGCTGATTTATTTTCAATTAAGGAACCAAACATTTCTTTGGCTGAATTGCCCAACGAACTCAAAAGACCATAGCCAGTTATGAAAACTTTCAAAAAAACTCCCTGTGAATTCAACCTAATATACTATGCAAAAATGTCGAAACAACAAGCGCCGATTAACGTAAAATGCTAAAGACGAAGTTTTTTCTGTGGGCCTCACAAATAAAATGGCGCAATGTCAGCAAAAACTGCTTATGGTGGCTGGCTTTTTGTTTGTCGTGAAGAAGAATGATGTCTCCTGCAGTTAATTTGTTTAAGGCGCGATTGGCTTTTTTCAAAGTCCAAATCATTGTGGTGTCAAAAAAGCGGTGATTCCACAAAATTAGTTGCAGGCCCAGTTTTTCAGCCGCCCGAACTAGCGGGGGAGTTATCACTCCAGCAGGTGGGCGAAAAATCTTAGAAAGTTCACCCGTCATTTTTTCGAGATGTTGCAAGGATCCCCGAAGCCAAACCTCTAGCCCATCTTCTTTTTGGAAATAGTTTTTATAGTTATGATCAATTGAGTGGGATAATACAGCATGACCTTCTTGTTTTATACGGCGGATGATATCTGGAAATTGTTCAGCATGAAGACCGATAACAAAAAAGCTGGCCACGGCCTTTTCTTCGCGTAGGATGTCCAAAACTTTTTCCGTCAGATCCGGCGAAGGACCATCATCAAAAGTTAGAAAAATTTCAGCACGTGTATTTGGAATGTGTTTTATAATTGTTGGATGGCTTTTGAAATAAAACATCAAAAAAACTTTTGAAAGGGTAAGGCCGGCTGGTTTAATTTTTCGAAAACATCATCGCATGCAAAAAGATAGGCTGTCGCCGAATTTAAAGTATGTTTTAAAAACGGAAAATTTTCAAGATAGTGCTCTGCTAATTTTTCAGGAATAAAGTCGACAAAACAAATTAAAACAGCACTAGATAGACCTAGCAAGCTGTCGACCAATAAGCCCAGCGAACCTTGTGTTTCAGTAGATAGGCTAATTGTTAATGCAGGTCCTGTTAGGCCTATCTGGATGGCCGAAAAGCCCAAGGTAGAATTGTGCAAGCTGTTTTGAAACAGAGTGGGGCGCGCAACATTTGTTTGATAAAAAGTTGATAAAAAATCCAAAGTCGAATCCACTTCACCGAAATGTGTGCCAACCACAAAGGCAATATCTTCTTTTAATATTTCGGCGGCAGCGGTCAATAATTTTTCACAGGCTAATGTTGTCAAGGCCATATTCATAGTGGCTTTCCGGTAAGCCACTGGTAATATTTCTAAATTTATTTCTTTTGAATCTAATTTGTATTTCGCGATTAATTTTGCTTTTAGCTTAGAATTTAGGTTTGTCGCTGGTGTCTCCACTTAAGTTGACCTTTGTTTCGAAAAAAGAACAGCAACATTAATCCCACCGAAGCCCAAACTATTTTTAACGAATATATTTATTTCTTTTTCTAAAGCTTGTTTTGCAACGGCAACAGTAATTTTTTCATCTTGTGTAACTAGTCCAATAGTCGGTAAGACAATATTTTTTTTCATTGCCATAAGCCCAAGCACGGACTCTAAAGCGCCGCTTGTGGCCAAGGTGTGGCCGTGAATTGGTTTTGTCGAAGTCACTAATTTTTCACGACCGAAAACGTTTGCGATGGCCAAGGCTTCGCTTAAATCATTCGCCACGGATCCAGTTCCGTGCGCGTAAATCCAATCGACATCCTTTGATGAAAGATTTGCGGTCGCTAAGGCTTTTCTTAAGGCGCGCTCAGAACCAAAACCTTCGGGGTGAGGAGCCGTTGGGTGAAAAGCATCTGTAGTTAATCCCTTACCCCGAACATATCCCCAAGGGCTTAACGAGTTTTGCAAGTCTGCATCTTCTAGGCATAAAAAGGCACTGGCTTCTCCTAAATTAATACCCTTTCGATTTTTATCAAACGGCGTGGCAATTGTCTGAGAAAGTAAACGCAGTGAGGTAAAGCCAACCTCCGTTAATTGTGAATGAATTTCTGCCGAGCCCACCAGACATCTTTTTACTCTTTTTGTGCGAATCCACTCGGCGGCAATGGCGATCGCTTGTGAAGAGGCACTGCACGACGAAGCAATGTGCAGAACAGGTCCCGTGATATTCAATTTATTTGTAAGTAAGTTTGCTGGCGTCGCCAAAGACTGGTGAAGCGCCGTTTTTTTAATTAATCCAGCATCGATGTCTGAAGTTTGATAAAGTGGCAGTGTCTTTTCCCAAAGATCCACCTGCGAAGTGGTCGAGGCAAAAATAAATCCTGAATCTGAGACGTCTTTAGCGGACCAACCGGCTTCGGATATAGCGGCGTTCATAGCAACGGCAGAGAATAATCCGCAGCGACTTTGTAAATCCTGAAATGCTAGCGGCAATAAATTTTTTAGGGCATCATCTTCGCTAGAAGTATTTTTAAAAAGACCAGATGTTAAAGGCAAAGATTCAGATCGCAGGCACTTTTGAAAAAGGGCTTCCTTTGTGCGAATTCCGCCAGCCGCAACGATGCCAAGGCCTGAAACTTTGGCAATAGACATCAACTACGAAACCTTTTTGGTGCTAATGAAGTCGACAACAGAACCTATATTTTTAAAGTGGGTGGCATAAGATTCCGTTTCATCTAATTTTATACCATAGCGTTTTTCAAAGTTCACAACAAGTTCAAGGATGTCGATGGAATCAAGTCCAAGGCCTTCGCCAACTAGTGACGTTTGCTCTGTCACCGAACTTTTTTCTAAGTGTTTCAAATTCAAAGCCGAAAAAATAATATCAACGACCTCGGTGTACAAAGCATTTCGAGCTTGTTCTTTTTCCATAGGCACGATGATATATTATTTTGAAGCCTTTTCAAGATCTTTGGAGACTTAATGAGAATGATTATTATTGCAATTGCGCTGCTACAGGGCCTCAGCGGAACTTCAAAGGCTGCTGGCTTGATTCCGACAGAATTAAAATTGAAGACGTTTGCTGCCATCGAGGGTCGATTCCAACAAATAAAAACAATCCAAGAATTAGATGTGCAAATTAAAACAGAAGGCACATTTAATATCAAAAAAGGTCAGGAATCTAACCGTTTGTTTCACTGGAATATATTAAAACCCACGGGCTCATCAATTTGCATTGATTCTGAGGGCATACAAATCACTTCAAGCGAAGCCAATGGCGCCGGAAAAACGCCAAAAAAACAAATTAAATTTTCTGAGATAGGTAAAGAAACCGCTGGGCAAATGGCTAATTTTTTTAAATTATTAAGCTTAGATCAGAATCAAGCCGGCAAGTTCTTTACGATTCAGCAGCAAGGAAAAGGCTTTTTACTTACACCAAAAAATTCGGAGCAGTCCTTATTTAAAACCGTGTATCTAGAAATCGATAAAATTGGACTGGTTAAATACATTTTAGCTGAAGAAAAATCCAAAGATAAAATAGCCATCCAATTTTCGCAGTTAAAACCAAAAAATTCTTTAACTAAGTTTGAAACTGAACATTTAAAATGCGAAAGATAATTTCTGCCAGCGCTCAAAAAATTATTTCAAGCATGCTTCTTGTTGTTGCCATTGTATCGTTTAGTCAAAATGCATCTGCGAAAATTGATGATTCTGCCGATATTTTTTTTCCTAAAAGTTTAGCGTATTTGCAGGTAGCTCAAGCTGAACTGCCAGTGTTCTGGTGGAATTTTGTTGTTATCAAACCGCGGCAAGAAAAAAGCAACTTTGAAAAGGCCGAAAAAGTATGTCTGCAGCTTAAGAAAAACTTAAAAACTGAACTTAGAAGTTTAGTCTGTGGTGATGAAATCGAAAGTTTTTTACCGGTCTTACAGTCTTGGGCTGACGATGTGATTTACCGCGAACCGTTTTTGAAAGCGGGAGCTGACAAGCAAGGTTATCTATCGAAGCTCAATGCAGCCTACTCTGAGATGAGTTTTGTGTCTTCTGAAAATAAAGCTCTGTTTTTGTTAAAACAAAAAGATCCGTTTAATCAATGGGAAATGTATTTGAAAAAAAACCAGGTGTTCACGAATGTTTTTAAACGTGAACAGGGTTTTTTGATAGATGAAGAAACAAAACGGATAGTAATTCCAATACAGTTTTTGGCAGCACCAAATATGAAAAGCGCTGAAGGAGTAATGGCCAGCCTTGCAAGTTTTTCAGATACTTTTTTAGTTGGTGCACATAGCTCGGCCTACTTGAATGAAAAGCAAGTTCATATTGATTTGAATTTAGTTTCAATTGTAAGTTTAACGGCCTTTACAGTTTTTATTTTATATTTAGTTTCAATTGGCCGGTTGGCGGCCTTACTTCTTGTTCCGCCGGTCGCAATGGCTTTAGGGTTAGCTAGCTGGATTACGCAACTTATTTATGGCAGCATTCATGGCTTAACCTTGGCATTTGGGTCGGGAATCGTCGGCTTAGCCCTTGATTATGGTCTTCATGGAGCTTTCAAATCAGATTCGAAGCAGACATGGAAATCGAATACCGTCGGATTACTAACAACACTGACCGGTCTGGGAGTGCTTGCTTTTAGCGGAATTCCGCTAATTCAGCAGATGATGATTTTTGGCATTTTCGGAATTATCTTTGGATTCATTTTCTATTTCATATTAAGTTGCGCCCTATCGAGACACTTTAAAATAAAAAGTGTGCGCGTCTTTTTTCCTGAATTCAAATACAGCTGGATCGTAGTCCTAGCGCTAATTGTGTGCGGAGCCTATAGTGCACATAAGTTAAATATGGGTTTTGATTTACGCCGCTTCAATTATCAAACGCCAGAATTAAAAGAAATAACGGACTGGTTTTACGGCAAAGAAAAACATCAAGAACAGTTTTTAGTTCTTCATGAAAAGCAGGATCTATACACAAGTGCAAAAGAAGAGTTTGAATGGACCGAGAAAAATAAAATAAGTTATCTTGGGCTGTACAACTTGCTGCCAGATCAGATTTCGCAGCAGCAAAATCTTCTCACGTGGGAAAATCAAGGCTGTTCTTTTTTTCAAAAGCGGTTAAACCCTTCACAGCAAAAAGTGTTTAAGCCATTTTTAAAAAACATTTGTGAAATTAAACATCAGACTTTGCAATTTTCTGATTTAGAAAAAAAAATCTACCTGAATCATCTAATTGGTCATGAAAAGTTTCTTTCTTTGCTTTTCGCAGAAAACGATAAGGAACAATCTAAGATCCGCCAACAATTTCCAGCCGCGCATTCTTTAGTTGAAACCATCAAAGGATTTTCGGCCTCTTTAGAAAAGGACCTGCACTGGATGATTCCAACAGCCATCGCGCTATGCTTTCTGATCTTGTTGATCTATTATCAGAGTTTAATTCTGTCGGGCATTGCACTTATTCCGTTTTTTACTGGCGTTGGATTATTTTTCGCAGCAAGCGTAGTTCTAAATACTTACTTAGATTTAATTTCCGTCTTGGGTTTATTGATGGTGTTCGGCTTCAGCATTGATTACGGGGTGTTTGCCACAGATAGTTTTGCCTTTCCGCACCGCTTAGCGCAGCAAAAACAAGTTGAAACCGCGCTTTGGTTTGCAGCAATGACAAACATCATCGGTTTTTTTCCAATGACATTAGCAAAGCATCCGATTTTATATCAACTTGGTTTTGCTTTGTTTTATGGAACCATAGGAACATATATAGGAACGCGCTGGGGAATTCCTGCCGCGCTAAGGTGGGCAAAAATTAATAAAGTAAGCGAGTCTTTATGAAACTGAAATTTATTTTAGCAGCGACATTTCTTTTCTGGGGATGTACACAAATTCCGAAAAAAAACATTCCTCGTCCTGAAAGCGACTTTTTGTTTCCTAACGGCATGTATTTCCAGACCGCCATTGCTGCTATCAAAACCCCTACGGGAAATAAAGATTTTGATTTTAATGCTGTTATCCATAAAAGTGATGCCAAAGTAAATTTTTATGGATTTAGTGATTTCGGAATCTCTTTATTTAAAATTCACCAGCGTGGGGCCGATCCCGTTGAAATTGAAAGCTCGATTGTTGAAATAAATCAGAACAAAGACTTTTTCATAAATATATTTTTATTGGTTAAAGAAATAATTTTTATACAGAATTCAAATCCCAAGCTTCAGAATCATGAATACAACATAGAGACGGGCGCCATCCAGGCGCGTGTTAAGTTTTCAGAATTTGATGCGCAAAAAATTCCGCTTAAGTTTGAAATTACGACGACAAATGAATCGCATATCACTATCAAGACAACAAAATATGAATTTACGATGGATATAGACCACCATTTACGCTAATCGTATGACCTTGAACATAGGAAGAGTCTTCCGAACATAAAAATGACACAACAGACGCGACCTCCGCTGGAGTTCCGGCTCGTCCCAAAGGGATTTGTTTTTTTAGTAAGTCTAAGCCTGGCACCTGATCCAGCATTTCAGTTTCAATTAAACCGGGAGCTACTGCATTAACACGAATACCCCGCGGTCCCAGTTCTTTGCATAATGTCTTTGTCATTGCTACCAAACCTGCTTTACTTGCAGCGTAGTTAACCTGACCGGCATTCCCTGTTTGACCCGAAAGCGATGAAATATTGACGATGATGCCTTTCCGGTGAAGAAGCATTTTTTTAGCGCAAAGTTTCGTAACATAAAATGGGCCAAATAAATTAGTTTTGATTACTTTTTCGAAGTTGCTGTTGGACATCATCAGCGCCATTCCATCCAAGTGTATACCTGCGTTATTTACTAAGACTTCAATATCATAATCCCTTAAAGCATTTTCGATAGACTCGTAATCCAAAACATCGAATTGTAGAATCTGGCTACCAGGCGAAAACTTTTGCACAGCTTCTAAAGTTGTTTGGGCTCCTGCTGAATTCAAGTTGTAATGAACCAGAATCGTAAATCCATCTTTTGCAAGACGAAGAGCAATCGCCTGTCCAATTCCTGATGAGGCGCCCGTTACCAGTACATATTTTGACATTTGAAAAACTCCCGTGCTAATTTATTTTGTGTCTTTTAAAAAAACAAATTTAGTATTTCGCTTTTTTTGGTCCCTTTATTTTGCGCTATCAATTGGCGTTATCGGACTATTTGCCGCTTATCTTTTTACTCTACCGGCTTACCTTTTGGCATTTATTTTTTCGGCGTGGCCGGCTATTTCATCAAAAATACTGATCTTTTCGGAAAATGTGCTGTGCTCATCGATTCGGCTTTTGCTTAATCTTCAGCCGTGGCTTAGGTGTGAGGCCAAGTTTGCAAATATCTGGAATTTTTATGACCAGTTTAAAACTCGAAGAATTTTATTTGTAGGAAATCATCGATCTAATCTGGACACTTTTTTGTTAATTTCTTATATTCCAGGGTTGCGGGGCCTAGCCAAACACTCATTATTTTATAATATTTTTTTCGCACCGATTATGCTGACCCTTGGATTTATTCCGGTCAAAAAAGGCAATTCGGAATCATTTCTTAAAGGATTGAAAGCGATTAAAGAAAAAATTTTAAAAAAGAACAATGCAGTTTTAATTTTTCCGGAAAACACACGTTGCAATAAAAATTTCAAGGGAATGGGAAAAATGAGCAGTTCTTTTTTTTCAATGGCGATTGAAGCCAACGCTTTGGTCGTACCTATAGCTATTCAAAAAAGTGATTTAGTTATGGGCCGCGGGGATTTATTTTTACATCCTGGAGAAATAAAAATCGATATGCTTGATCCCATTAACAGCTCTGAATTCAAGGACGGTAAAGTCTTGGCGAAGTTTGTTCGTGAGAAAATTCTTGGAGCTATGTGTGAAGCCTAGATTTTTGATTTGCATACCTGTCTACAATAATGATGAAACCGTAGGTCAGGTTATCAATGAAAGTTTACAGCTAACTCCGCATCCGGTGTTGGTCGTTGATGACGGCTCGAATAACGATGTTGAATCTTTTTACAAAAAGCAGAACAAAAGTGACGCGCGCTTAACGTTTGTTCGCCATAAAAAAAATGAAGGTAAAGGTGTCGCTCTTCAAACTGGATTCATATACGCTTTAGAAAATGACTTTACTCATGTAGTAACCATCGATGCTGATGGGCAACATAACGCGCACGAAATTCCAAAAATTACCGCTGCCGCTGCACAAGATCCTTTTTCATTAGTCATTGGTGACCGTGAAATGAGTACTGCAAATGTACCAAGTTCAAGCGCATTCGGGCGGGCTTTTTCCAACTTCTGGGTAAAATACGAAACTGATGCTAAGGTTGCAGACTCACAAAGCGGCTTTCGCTGTTATCCTTTATTTTTTTTGCAAAACATGAAATTTTTTTGCAAGAAATACGATTTCGAAATCGAAGTTTTGATTCGTTCGATCTGGGCCGGCGTGCGAATCCAAAACATTAAAATTTCAGTAATTTATTTTCCCCCGGAAAAAAGAATTACACATTTTCATAAAATTAAAGACAATGTTCGCTTAACACTACTAAACATTTGCTTGATTATGGCGTCACTAATCACCGAGCAAACCTCACCATTTAAAAGCGCTTTTGCCGTGGCGATAGGGGTTTTTGTCGGCGTTCTGCCAGTCTTTGGTTTACATACGATTATAATTATCGGCATATCTTTTTTGTTTCGACTCAACTTTATTTATTTATGGATGGGAACTCATATTTCGACGCCGCCGTTAATCCCCTTAGTGGTTTACGCTTCGGATATATTAGGAAAAATGTATTTCGAACATTTTTATCATCATCAAAATGGAATAGCGATAACCGTCACCGCAGGTTCAATAATTTTAGGCTTAATTTTAGCGCCACTATTTTTTATAGTAGTTTACATTATTAAAAAACGCTTAAATGAAAAACCAAAAGCCTGGACTGGAAAAGATAGAAATAAAACTGGTGTCGCAATACTTCTTTATCTTTTAGAAAAGCTAGGGCTGGAACCAACATATTTTATTTTGAAATTTATAGCGTTTTACTATTATCTAGTTATGTTCCGCGCTCGAAAATCTATAAACCAGTATTGGAAAATCACAGAGCCGCAAATTGGTTTTTTCGGGCGACAGCGAAAAACTTATCTGCAAATATTAACGTTCTCTAAGACCTTGGTGGACCGCGCCTATCAGAAGGCAAATGCTAATAATAAATTTCAGTATGAGATGGATGAAAGCGCTAAAGAATTTTCATCCTCATTTGAAGACAAAAAAAAAGGTGTTGTTGTTATTGCCAGCCATGTTGGTGGTTGGGAACTAGCGATGTCTTTTTTTTCGAATCGTAAAACACAAAAACTCATGATGTTTGTTATGCATGGGCTTGGTCAAGAATCACAACATCAATCTATAGATGGGACAGATTCCAAGACGAAAGTGATATACTATAATAATCAACAGCACACGGCACTTAAGCTTAAAGAGCACCTGGGCCGTGGTCAGTTTGTTGGACTGATGGGGGATCGCCCAGTCACCAAAAATTATGAACAAAAGTTATTTTTCAAAAAGCTGGCGCAGTTCGATATAAGTGGCATCCGCATTGCCTTAGCTTGTGATGCAGAAATTCGTTTTATTTTTTCGTTTAAAACCGGCATGTTGGGCTACAAGATGTATGCAATTAAACCAATTGTAAATGATCAATTGTCGCCTCATGGAAAGGCCGAAGATATATTGCAACAGTATATTAAAAGTCTTGAAAACTTGCTTCGAATATACCCAGATCAGTGGTTTAACTTTTTTCCATTTTGGTCTACACCGCCTCTTAACAGTGAAGCACTGGGCGATGGGAAAAGCGAAGCATAGCTTTTCTTTAATAAATCATTTAATAAAAGGCGCGACTTCTTCTTTTAAGCTCAGCAAATTTTTTATAAATGCTTTTTTTTGCTTATCACTGCAAGAGTGCCAAATTTTTGCTTCAAAATCATAAAGAGAATTTAAAAAAACAGTATGCTTTTTCTGATAACTATCTGATTGAATTGAAATATCGCTAGCGTAGTACTTAATGACGAAGTCCACGAGTTCATTTTTGTCTTGCAATAGGACGTTAAATTTCTTTAAAAAAGTTTTCCGAGATTCTTCCTGTACAGCATAATAATCGAAGTTTTTGATCACAAAGTTTTTATACATTTCAGTCTGTTCGTTTGAGGCCGAATCAAAAAGAAAATCCATAATTTTATCAAATGTTTTTAGCTGTTTCTTTATATAATCCTCTTGCTCAGCCAGCTTTTCATCGGATTCTTTGAATTTTTTCTCGGAGTACTCGTTTAATTTCTTTGATTCCGCCACAGATAGATTTTTAAGAACCATACCAACCGAAGGCTTAAATAAAATAAGCAAATCTTTACGGGACTGATAAATAGAAGCGACAATATTTTTACAGTCCTTCGGTAAAACTTCTTTTTTTTCAGCTAAAGCCAAAAGTTCGTCGGCATGTTTGGTTACTAACTCGGCAACGGCACGATAATTTTTTTTAAAATCTTCATTAAGTTGAGCTCGAATTTCTTTTAGCCTTGCGGATGAGAAATCAAAGGCATCATCTAGGCGGTTACTGACCCAACGCGGAGCTAGTTGATAGCCTATTTCAAACTTTGTGCAAGCCGATATAAAAAGAAGTGCTAACAACAATGCAAAACGCATTTTATTTTTTAAGACTTTCAAACTTAATTAAAACAGTTCCAGCTTCGACGGAATCACCTTGTTTTATGCAAATTTCTTTGATTTTGACGTCAGCCGCCGCCCGCATTTCATTTTCCATTTTCATTGCTTCCATGATCATAAGCGGTTTACCAGCCTTTACCTCATCGCCCACTTTTACGAAGATCTCGATAACCTTGCCAGGCATACCCGATTTTAATTGATCATCACTGCCGAAGCCGCCGCCTTTTTTCAAAGATTCTTGCAGCAGCATTTCATCGTTAAATATTTTGATCGTACGAAAAGAGTTACGCGCAAAAACGGTGTATTCTGTATCTTGACCAAGAACATCAATCAAATAAGATTTTCCCTCAAATAAAAAACTTATGTATTCCTCGGCGCTTTTGAAATCATTTTTTGAAATGTCGTAGTGTTTCCACGCTTCATTTTCAAGCTGTAAGGACACCCGCCAATTATGGCGGCCTTCCGTTACATCTACTTTATATTTGCGGTCACGAAGTTGGGCTTCAAAATACATATTATTTCCTTATTACAAAATTTTAAGTTCTTAACTGCAGCTTGCGACCGATACGCCGCCATGTAGAAGCTACATTTAATCGCCGCACATCTTTAGATTGACGATCTTGATAAGCAGTAATGGCCGCACTTATAAGATACAAAGGATCATCAATATTATTAAAAAGTTCGGGTTCAATAACTTCAAAGTTCTTTTCGATAAACTGAGTGGTGTAGGTTCCATCTAAAAATTTAGGATGCTTTAAAATAGTTTGATGTAAAGTGATGTTGGTTTTTATTCCTGTAAGTACGAATTCCGCTAAGGCACGCTGCATTCGATTAATGGCCTCGTTGCGGTTTTCGCCCCACGTAATTACTTTGGCAATCATCGGATCATAAAATATAGGGACTTCGTATCCTGGGTAGGCGTAAGAGTCGATGCGAAGAAAAGGCCCTTGTGGATGTCGGCATGCGCGGATTCTTCCTGGACTTGGCTTGTAAGTGACTGGATCTTCTGCGCAAATACGTGCTTCGATCGCATGGCCTTTTTGTTTTATATCTTCTTGTTTAAAACTAAGTGGTTTTCCTTTAGCAACCCATATTTGTTCTTTAACTAAATCGTATCCCGTAACAAGTTCTGTAATCGGATGCTCTACTTGCAGACGGGTATTCATTTCCATGAAGAAAAACTCTTTGGTATTGTTGTCGAAAATAAACTCGATCGTACCAGCACCTACATAATTAATAGATTTCGCTGCCTTAACTGCCGTTTCGCCCATTTTTAAGCGAACGCTATTGGGCACAGATGGAGACGGAGATTCTTCGATTATTTTTTGATGACGGCGTTGCACAGAGCATTCTCGTTCAAACAAATGCACAACGTTGCCGTGCGTATCTCCAAACACCTGAATTTCAATGTGCTTCGGATCATTAACAAATTTTTCAATGTAAACCGTTGGGTTTGCAAAATAATTTAATCCCTCAGAGCGGCAAGCTCGAAATGCACTTTCAAGTTCGCTATCAGCACGCACCACACGCATGCCTTTTCCGCCTCCACCCGCAGAAGCTTTGATAATAATTGGGTATCCAATAGTTGCAGCTAAAGCTTGAGCCTCTTCAACAGATTCGATGCCGCCTTCGCTTCCAGGTACTAATGGAACACCGGCTTTTTTCATTAGCGCTTTTGCCGAAAGCTTGTCTCCCATGGCCTCCATGTTCTCTGGAGTTGGCCCAATAAATGTAATGCCGGCCTCTTGGCAGGCGCGAACAAAAACTGCATTTTCCGATAAAAAACCATAACCTGGATGAATGGCATCAACGCCAGCCTGAATAGCAACAGCAATAATTTTTTTATAATTCAAATAACTTTCTTTCGAAGGACTGGGCCCGATGTGATAGGCCTCATCCGCTAGAAACACGTGAAGACTGTCACGATCCGCATCACTGAAAACGGCAACGGACTGAATATTTAATTCACGACAAGCGCGAGTTATTCGAATCGCAATTTCACCGCGATTAGCAATTAATATTTTTTTAAATGGAGCCTCAGTCATAAAGTGGAGTTCTCTTTCATTTATTAAAGCGGAATATTTCCATGTTTTTTTGCAGGAATAATATCGCGTTTATTTTTTAGCATTTCTAGTGAATCAATAAGCCGCTTGCGAGTTAAAGCAGGTTCGATAACCTCATCTGTGTAGCCTAACTCCGCTGAAACATAAGGATTACTAAACATCTCTTCGTATTCCGCCGTCAATCGGGTGCGCTCTGCAACCGGATCCTTGGCTTTTGCGATAGCTTCGCGGTGAATTATATTTACGGCACCATCCGCCCCCATAACAGCAATCTCAGCTGACGGAAATGCTAAGTTCACATCACTACGTAAAAGTTTCGATCCCATAACAATATAGGCTCCGCCGTATGCCTTACGCGTGATAACAGTAATCTTTGGAACAGTCGCTTCAGCATAAGCATAAAGTAATTTTGCACCATGAGTTATGATGCCATTCCACTCTTGATCTTTGCCCGGAAGAAAACCTGGAACATCAACAAAAGTTATAACAGGAATATTGAACGCATCGCAAAAACGAATAAAGCGCGCAGCTTTTCTAGAGGCCTCGATATTTAAACAGCCCGCTAAAACCTGTGGTTGATTTGCGACGATTCCAACGGGTCGTCCGTTCAAACGCGCAAATCCAACAATGATGTTAGCCGCAAAATGCTTGTGAACTTCTAGAAAATAGCCTTCATCAACCACTTCCGAAATAAGCAGCAGCATGTCGTACGGTTTTTTTGGACTATCTGGAATTAAATTATTTAAGGACTCAACAATTCGATCAGGACGATCTTTTGTTTCTAAAGTTGGAGTATCATCTAAATTGTTCGAAGGTAGAAATCCCATTAATTGACGAATTAACAATAAACAGTGCTTGTCATCTTTCGCACTAAAGTGAGCCACGCCCGATTTTTGTGAATGAGTTGCGGCTCCGCCCAAGTCTTCTTTCGTTACTTCTTCATGCGTAACGGCTTTGATCACATCTGGTCCCGTTACAAACATGTAGCTGGTATTTTCTACCATAAAAACGAAATCTGTAATCGACGGCGAGTAAACGGCTCCGCCAGCACATGGGCCCATGATTGCTGTTATTTGTGGAATAACACCGGAAGCTAAAACATTTCTTGAAAAAATATCGGCGTAACCGCCTAAAGATTCAATGCCCTCTTGAATGCGCGCGCCGCCAGAATCATTGATAGAAACAAAGGGTGCACCATTTTTTAAAGCTAGATCCATGACCTTACAAATTTTATTAGCCTGCGTGCGCGACATCGAACCACCAGTTACGGTGAAATCCTGCGACGACACATACACTAATTTTCCACTGATACGGCCGTAACCAGTGATAATTCCGTCTCCTAAAACTTTTGATTTTTCCATTCCAAAATTTGTACAGCGATGGGTTACAAATCGATCCATTTCGACGAAGCTTCCTGGATCAAGAAGCACCTCAACGCGCTCTCGCGCCGAAAGCCTTCCGCCTTTTTTATGCTTTGCAATTTTATCAGCACCACCTCCGGCTAAGGCGGCCTCATTTCTTTTTTCAAGAGCATCTATTTTCTTTTGCATTAACTCAGTCATTGAAGCCTCATTGCTTGATTAAATTTTTAAGGATAAGCGCGGCCGTAAAGTCTTGGAAAGGCGCCGGTTTCTCGAACATGCGGCAATCCACAAATCCATGTCACCGCGCGCTCAAGACCTAAACCAAAGCCAGAACTCGGGACGCTACCGTAACGGCGAATATCTAAATACCACTCGAAATCTTTTTGGTCTAATTTGTGCTCTTTAATCCGCTGAATCAGCACATCAACACTTTCCTCACGCTGGCCTCCGCCGATAACTTCTCCGTAACCTTCGGTTGCTAACATATCGCAGCCCATGGCGAAGCCCTTGTCGTTCGGATCTTCTTTCATGTAAAAAGCTTTTATCGCCTGTGGGTAATGATGGACAAAAACGGGCTTTTCGAACTGGGACGAAATAATTGTTTCATCAGGTGCGCCAAAGTCATCACCCATAATAAATTCTGGATTTTGCTTTTTAATTATTTCCACAGCTTCCTTGTAATGCAAGCGCGGAAATTTTCCTTTAATAACCTCCAACTTAGCTGGGTCTCGCTCAAGCACCTTCAGCTCATCAGCGCGATTTTTCAAAACGCGTTGAACAATGTATTCTGTGAACTGTTCTGCAAGATCCATATTATCATACATATCGTTAAAAGCGACTTCAGGCTCGACCATCCAAAATTCAATTAAATGCCGGCGAGTTTTTGATTTTTCGGCGCGAAATGTCGGACCAAAGCAATAAACTTTACCAAAAGCGCGGGCCGTTGCCTCCATGTACAATTGTCCGGACTGTGACAAATACATTTTTTCATCAAAGAATTTAGTTTCAAAAAGATTTGATGTTCCTTCGCAAGCTGCGGGAGTAAAAATTGGAGCATCTGTTAGCGTGAAACCACGACCATCAAAAAAATCGCGGATAGCCATGATAATTTCATGACGAACACGAAGAATGGCATGTTGGCGTTTCGACCGAATCCACAGATGACGATTTTCCATTAAAAAATCAGTTCCATGCTCTTTCGGAGAGATCGGATAGTTCTCAGAGGTACCGATAATTTCAAAGTTTTTAACACCCATCTCGAAAACAGTTTGCTGCTTTGGATGCTGACGAATTGTACCAGTTACCTTCAAAGAAGACTCCTGTGTGATTTTATCGAAGTTTGCAAAAGTTTCAGGACCGCAATCCGCATTAAAAAAAACACACGAGATCATACCTGTGCCATCTCGAAGTTCTAAAAATTTGACCTTACCCGAAGAACGCGTTTGATAAGCCCAGCCTTTAAGTTCAATAGTTTGGCCGACATGGTCCTTCAAATCGCTGATGTAAATACGCATTTTTCACTCCCTGAAGTTATAAAACTTAGAGTGTAAACTCTAGCGATGTCTTAACTGTTCAACAAGTGATTAGTCTTTCGAAAGGACGCGTTGTGTGAAATCGTTATCAGTAAGCCCTGAATTGACTTTTATATTCGATAAAAGCAAATCGGTGCCTCTTTTGTTTTCAAGATTTTTAATTAAAATTTTCTGAGCGCGGAAAATGCCTCCGTAAGACCTGTAGTTCTGGAAATCGATTCGTTTTAACGCAGCAGGTTTTGCGCCGAAATACTCGATACGAAGAGGAAGTAGCTGTTTTTGATCAATCCAAATAATAGCTTTGGTATAGCGAGTTTGGTTGGATTCCGACTTTACCTCAACCAGTGATACATCAAATGCCCCAACTTTAGCTTTTTTAATCAGTTCAACCTTTGAGGATTTTACTGTTGTTAAATCTAAATCTTGAGGGCTTAACTCAGACCCAAGTACGCCCTCTTGTTTATTGGTCGAAACAAAACGTCGAACTTGTTTTGAGCTTGGTAAATACACCCACTGCTGCTCGCTGCCGCTATCAATGACGCTAAGTAAGCCAGCTCCTTTTTGATCGGCGGGCTTTTGGATCTTAACTAAAACTTGATTTTTTTTATTTGCAAATTTTCGTTTGATCGTTAGCTGCCGCTCCTTTTTGCTTCCGTCAGACTCAATGATAATCATGGAAACCAAGGCTGTATCATCCTTAGATGAAATCAACGCTTGAGATTTTTTAAGTAGGTCTTGAGCCTCATTTGCCGAAGCCGTTGCTTGCCCGCCGAAAAAAACAAGAAACAAGATGGCAGTACTCATAAAATATTTTTTGAACTGAAATAAAAAACTTGGTAAAAAAATCAAATCACCAAAAAGCGCAGCGACTACAGATACGATCATATATTGTCCAAACATGCGGTTCATTCCAAAGTAAGAAAATAGGAAAACGACGAAACCTAAAATTACTAATACTGTTGCTAACAAGCAAGGATTTGACTCTTCGATAAGAGCTTTTTTTATCGGGAAATAATTTTTATAGTCACTAGCTTTTTGCAATTTAAGAATGCGTCCTAAAATATAAACGGTATTTGTAAATGCCAAACCAATGGCGATTGAGAAAATGATAGCTACGCTTGGCTTCAATGAAACTTGGTTTAAATTTAAACAAATAAGTAAAACCAACGGCGGAAGCAAGTTCGGTAGACAAGCAAGCAAAGCCCAGCGCCAAGATTTAAAAACAAAGGCTAACAAAAGACCAATAATTAATAAAGCCTGCCAGAAGCCAAAAACTAAATCTTTTGAAATTTCTTGATTAATAGTGTGGTACTGCGTGCCGAAGCCAAAAGACGAAATCTTTGAATCCGGAAAACTATTTCTTAGTGTCGTCATAATACTAGATTTTGCAAACTGAATCTTATCAGAGGGTAAATCTTTGTAGCGGACTTGCACCAATACATTTTTATTATCTTGCGATAAATATTTTTCAATGGGATTTGTTGAAGAAAGTGAAAACATAAAATTTTGTTCAGCAAGTTCGCCTTTAGAAGCTGGTAACCGTTGACTATTGTTGGCGGCAATAGATTTGTAAAAATCCGTTACTGTAATGGCCGATCCAACTGTTGATAAGCCCTTAATTTTTGTTAGTGCAGAATCCAGTTTTTTTAGCGCGCCAGTTTGTTGCCAGCTGGATTTGGTCGAGATAACAAAATTAGCCTCAAGCGTTCCGCCAAAGCTTCGATCGATAAACTCTGTCGTCATGCGAGTCTGTTCGCCCTCAGGTAGATCATCCAATATTTTTGAATTCCAATTTATTTTTGTTACACTATAAAAGCCAAATCCAAAAACAAATAAAGACGGAATAAGAATTGCTTTTGGATTTTTTAATGTCCAAAGGGACCAGTAGGCAGGCTTATGAATCCACTCGCGAAAATCTGGAGCCGGAAAAAAGTAAAACAACGGCACACTGATCAAATGGACCAGAAACCACACAGCAAGCGAACTGCCAGCCACTATAAGCCCATAATTTTGAATTAAAGCGGAGGATGAAGTGCGTAGTAATAAAAAGCCTAAACCCGTAGTTAAGACGGCAAGAAGGTTTTCCCAAAATAGGCTGCGGTAAGTTGCCCATAAGTTTTTACTTTTCAAAAAGTGAGACTGAATGTGTATCACTAAAGAAATAACAGCAAGCGATATTAAAATTGGCAAAGTCGTAAGTAAAACATTAAGCGAAATCCCCAATGTCGCAAGCGAACCCAAGACCACGATATTAACAAAAGTTAAAGTCATCACAACGGGGATTATGCTTAAAGATTTCTTGTAAACCAGCAAAAGACCCAACATAAAAAGAATCAATCCAAAGCCTATGGACCGCAGTAATTCTTTTTTTAGCAACACGCTAAGATCCGCTTGCACCACGGGAAGTCCGCCGAATTCAATATTAAGTGCCGGGTAATTTTTCGCAAAATAAGATTTCAAATTATGCGTGTATTCAAAAATTTCAAGCGGTGTTGCAGATTTTAAATTTAAAATAAGCAACGTCGCGGACTCATTTTTATCTAGCAAATGTGGCTTAACAAAAGGGTGAGTCTCGGCTAGTTTTCGTCGAGCCTCGAATGAGGGATTATCAAAAATATGACCCACGGAAATTTCTTGCGAGCTGTTGGATGCGCCCTGAATTGACGCCAAAGACACCACAGACTTGAAGTCCGCACTAGTTTGAAATGAGTCGTGAATTTGCTTAAGCACAGAATAATTTTTTTGTTCAAGCCAGCTCGAAGAATCTGCCGATTTTAAAACTAAAAAAATGGACAAATTTTTGTCGAACTGAAACAATGAACGAAGTCGATTTTCTTGATTAAGTAGCGGGTGATTTTGTGGATAAAACTGCTTCAGTGAATATTCAGTTTTAAGATTAAAAGTTGTATAAAGTCCAAACGAAAACAGCAATATACAAGCGGAGGCCGCTATAGTGTTAAAAAAAAATACATTTTTTGCATCTTTCAAATGCAAATTTTGCAAAAAACAAATCCAAAATTTCAATTGTCTCTTAAGCTGCATGCCGTTCCCGCCGAATGGTCTAGTAATCTTATGAAAAAAATAACTAGAGTTAGTATTATTTCTTATATTTCGGTGCTATTTGTCCTGCTACTGAGTCTAGATCTTCGTGCGCAAGTGGTAACAATGTCGCCTGCAGCAATTTGGATGAAACGTCTACTGCAAGAGGCTAAAAAGACCCCATATAATTTCGAAAACTCTTCAAATTTAAACATCAGTCTTCCTTTTGGAAAAGTTGTCTCAGAACAGGTCAAGCTAGCAGGACAATTCCAAGTTGCTGATCTAAAGACTGAATTAGATCAAGTTAAGTTAACGCTGAATATCGACAATGCGGTGGCACTGGCTAAAAATGTTCAAATACAAGTTTCTATCGAGAAGGACCTAGGCTTTGGCTCTGCAACAATAAATTTAAACGCCACCTGCGAAGCCATCTCGATGCAGCTTAGAAAGCCTCAAGTTCTTGTCGCAAACTTAGATCAAGCGCTACAGGTTCAAGGCCTATCAGAAAATTTTGCGGCGGATATGATTGAAACAAAAATGATTGGTTGCACAGCCATCTCGGGTCTAGATCAAGCCATTCAAGATAAAGTTATGGAGTACGTGCGCACGCAGCTTTTAAGCCAACAGTTCCATCAGCTTTTGTCAGCAGAGTTATCATCACAATTAGGTAAAAAAATGGCTGGCCTTGCACAATCGTTTTTTGCGGACATGCCGTCGCTGCGGCCGCTACACTTTCGCATAGACAAGCAATTTCGACTTTGGTTGTTTTTAGGTGAAGATAGCGAGAAATTTTTTTCTTCGGATGAAATTAATTCGATCTCAACAAATTCTCAAACGACAGTTCTTATTAAAAAAGAATTCTTAGAAATGACATTGCAGCAAGCGCTGGATGAGCAGCTAAAGTTGGCTAACGTGACATCGAAGTTAGCAACAGAACTACAGAAGATTACGTGCTCGCGGTGGGTGCAATTTTTTATTTGGCCGTCTCTTCGGGCCCTGCCAAAGTGCTTCGAGATGGAATTGATCTCTAGAGCAAAAGAAGTAAAGTTTCTCGATTTAAAAAGTCTTAAGTTCGCTGTGCAAGTGCAAACCTGGGTCAAAGCACCCGAGCAAAACAAAGACATCGCGTACTTTTTATCAAACTCTGAAATTTCGCTGGCAAGCGCGACCGTCGACATTAAAAACTTTTCCGGCAAACATTTTCCTGAGTTTTTAAGTTGGTCGGGGCATTCGTCAAGAATGCCTACGTCTCAAATTCAAGGCGCCGTTCAGGCACTTTTATCGAACAAAATGACAGATTTGCAAAAAAATAAAAGCACAAATGTTTCACTGATATTGTCTTGGTTGCAGCCTAAAAAATCGAAAGCTGTAGGGTCTAGCAGTTTAAGCTTTCAAATTAAGGACTAAAAACCATAACTGAATTTAAAGCTAACGTTATCTGTTTGATCATAAGCTTTAGCCAGTGGTTCGCTACCAACAGAAATTACATTTAAGCTCATTGCAGTTTTCAAGTGGTCGCTCCATTTTTTCTCATACCGTGCAACGGTCAACACAGATGGACTCTGTTCATTGTATACTACGGCACCAGAAAAAGAGTTCTCGGGATTGAAGTCAAACAAGTAACCAAGAGCCAAAGATTTTTCAAAGAAACCTAGTAAAGTTTCTAGCTCGGGCGCAGTTTCATTTTTTTTCCACACCCTGTTCGCCTGCAAAAAATAACGAACTGTATATTTGAAAATGTTTTGACTACTTTCGGCAGTAAAGGTGCAAGAATTCGAACTTATTGTCTCTGGAAGAAAGTCTTTCTGAATCTTGCAAAAAGTTTTTAAAATAATCGGATTTATAATCGATGAAAATCCCAACCCCAAGTGCTCTGATTTGAACCAAGTTAAGTCCAAGTCAATTGGAGATCGAACGATTCCCGCAGGCGGATCCAACGAAGTTGCGTCCGCGGTAAAATGAGGCCGAATTTTGGGTACTTGATTAGCGCCTAAGAAATAAAAGGCATACAAGTCTATGAAAGAAAAAGACATTTTTGTATAGGTACCGAAATTATTATCAAACGGTCGAATAAGCTCGGTCTCGTATCGATAATTATAACTGATGTTTTCAGGCAAATAGAAGGTTCCCATCGAGCCAGTCACGGGCAAGGCGTCTGTCCGTGGCCACCATGGCGACTGAGTGTCCGGCAATAACGAGTGTGAATTTTTCGGAATATAAAAAAGTTTTAAGTCAAAATTATTAACATGAAAATCGGCCAGTGCACCTAAAGACCCAAGATTCTCTGCGGCAAAAGGCTGTCGAAAATCACGACCGTGGATTACTTCAAAAATGTTGTTAATATCGGTAGCTTCCGGAGAAAAAGCCCAGCCGCCCACATTTAAATCGGCATAAGTTGAAGTTAGATAAAACCCAAAATCTGAAGGATTAACTAGAACGGTTTTTTGATCTTGCGGACTCAGTTGAACGAAATTAAGCACAGTATTTGATTTGAAACTAACAGAATTAGTAAATTCATATTTTCCGGCAGTTTTAAGTTCATACTTAGCAAATAAGTTTGAACTATTTTTGGGATTTAAATAGAAGCTCTGAACTTCTGTTGAAAATAAAACCCTTAGCGGTTCTGCAAACACTAGGGAATTCCAAATTAAAATATAATAAACTAAAAATATGAAAGGCTTCACGCCCTACAAGCCTAAAATTTTCTTCAGCTCGGTGAAAGACTTATTTACATTAATTCGTCCATGCGTTGAGACTTCAAACGTGTGGCCTGCAGTCACATCAACTCCGCGTAATAGCGCTTGCTTTATTTGCTGGCTAGATGCTTCAGGAAAAGCACCCCACAAAAGCGCTGCGGCTCCGGCAGTCATTGGCGCTGCCATGCTGGTGCCACTCATCCAATCGGTTTTGTTTCCTGGAACTGTTGAAAGAATATCAACGCCTGGCGCTGCAACATGCACTGTTCGCAGACCAAAGTTTGAAAAACTAATCATAAAATCATCAATAGTTGAAGCCGCGACATTAATTTGATTCAGCAGATTAAATCCAGAGGGATAATCTGGATTGATATCCACATTAACACCCACACCATACCGATCACCATTGCCGGCAGCGGTGATAAGTAAAATTCCTTTATCTGATAACACCTTCATTGCGGCCAATAAATTTGGTAGGCATGGGGCCCCACCCCAACTTAGATTCATGATTTTAGCACCACGTGATGCCGCATAGTTCATAGCAATAATTGCATCACCTAAAGAACCACCACCGTCATTTGCAATAAACTGCGCCGGCAAAATCTTAGCTTTCGGAGCAATACCAGTTACAGAACCTTTACTAGGATCCGCTGCAATTATGCCTGATACATGCGAGCCATGACGGTTTGTAAGCGGATCATTCTTTTCCTTATTAATTTGTACGCCGTAAACGTCATCGATAAAACCGTTGTTATCATCATCAATTTGATTATTCGCAATTTCATTTTGATTAATTAAAATATTGGGCTGCAGCTGCGGATGAGTCACATCTACCATTCCATCAACTACAGCAACGATAACGCCATCACCATTTAAATTTTGAATCCATAAAGCAGGAGCATCGATAAGTTTAGGTCCCCAATTCGGAACTCCAGTTGCGTCTATGTGGACATCTGAACTTGAAAGATTTTCTTGATGCAGCTGAATGCGATGATCATGATCGACATGCTTGATTAAAGATAGGTTGTCGGTCACAAAAGATTTTCGAAATTCATCCATGTTTCTGCCATGTTCAACAGAAAACGATCCATCTTCCCATTGGACTATAAAACGATTTTCAAGTGCTTGGCCGCCACAAACTTTTGAGGCTGCGGTGACGGATTCGGCCGTCTTACTTTGCGGCGCGCAGGATGCAAAAAATGCAATCGTAAGAATTAAAATTAGATATCTGACAACGTCCATGTTGACTCCACCACAAGATCATCCTGATCTTGGAATTAAGACCGTTTTGATATCCTGTAATGGTTAGTTAATCGGTAGAAATATGTCTTATTTTGAGTCGAGTAATAGTCTAGCGACCAAGGTCTTAAAGCCGTGGAAATACGCTGGCAGAGCCAATTCTATTCGGTTATATTTTAGTGACGAACTCTTTCAAAAACGCAGAAAATTTCTGCTCGACCTTTTTTGCGGTCTCAGTAACTTCTACATGCGTTAATTTATTCTGAGAAATTCCTGCAGCCAAATTGGTGATACATGAAATAGCCGAAACTCGAATACCAAGATGATTTGCCGCGATCACTTCCGGCACAGTCGACATGCCTACGGCTTTGCCACCGAAAGATTTAAACATACGAATTTCAGAAGGTGTTTCATAAGTTGGTCCAGTTACACCGACATAAATCCCTTTGTGAAAAAAAGTTTTCTGGGCACGTAGAATTCGCTCAGCATCTGCAATCAACGCCTTGTCATAGGCTTCAGTCATATCTGGAAAACGGGGGCCAAGTTCTTTTACATTAGGACCCATTAACGGATTTGTTCCCATGAGATTAATATGATCTTCAATGATCATGAAATCCCCGGCTTTCATGCCTTCGCCGTAGCCACCCGCTGAATTGGTAACTACTAAAATCTCGATTCCTAATAAAGCCATTGTTCTGGCAGGAAAGACCACTGTTTCCATAGAATGACCTTCGTAATAATGAAGGCGTCCTTGCAAAACAACGATTTCTGCCGAATCAACTTTTCCAAAAATTAAGTTTCCTGAGTGTCCGTCAACTGTGGGCGGAATAAAATGCGGGATTTCGTGAAAAGGCAAAGTACATTCAACTTGCATATGCTGAACAAAGTGTCCTAATCCAGAGCCAAGTATGACACCAATCCGTGGCTTAACTTTTGTTTTAGTCTTAATGAAATTTATTGTTTCAGTTAATTTTTCTATAACCATTTGTTTGGATCCTTAGCTAAGTTTTTACTGAAGCACTTCGTTAATCAAAACGTGGGCTGGCGGCTTTTGCAACGTAATTTCAAAGCTATTCATCAGCATTTTAGTAGTAGCTGCAAATAGTTGTTCTTCATCGCTGTGCAAAGTATATATTGGTTCGCCAGCATTAACGACGTCGCCAATTTTTTTATGAAACTCAATGCCAGACATTAAATTAAGCATATCGTCCGTTTTTTTACGGCCCGCACGCAGTAGAATTCCTGCAAGTCCAATATGTTCAACATTATAAGAATCTAAAAACCCAGATGTTTCGGCATTCATCGTCACAAACTTTTTGGCGTGCACTAAGCCAGCTAAGTTCCCACCCTGCGCTAAACACATTTGTTCGAACTTTTGTAGTGCTTTTCCAGAAATTAAAATATTTTCTGCAATCGCGTAGGCCACCGAAATAGATTTTGTCATTCCGGCTAAATGAATCATGTGGGCGGAAAGCTGCAAGGAAAGCTCACGAGTATCTTCGTAAAGATCGACGCCGGAAGCGGTTAAACACTTTTTGTTTTTCATAATTTCTAGACACTCAAAAACTTCCAAAGAATTTCCGGCAAATCGGCCTAACGGCTGATCCATCGAAGTTAATAAGGACACAGTTTTTTTTCCATAGCCATGACCCACAGCCATCAAGGCCAGCGCAAGCTCTTTGGCTTGAGCTGTTGTTTTCATGAATGCGCCCGAGCCAAATTTCACATCTAAAACTAAACCGTCAATGCCTTCCGCAATTTTTTTTGACATAATACTTGCACAAATTAATGGAAGACTTTCAATTGTGCCTGTGACATCACGAAGCGCATATATTTTTTTATCGGCTGGGCAAATCTCTTTTGTTTGACCTATAAAACACGTGCCGATTGTTCTAGTTAGCTCAATAAATTTCTCTAGACTTAGCTGCGTGTCAAATCCGGGAATACTTTCTAACTTATCTAACGTGCCACCTGTATGTCCTAAGCCGCGCCCAGAAATCATTGGTACAAAAACGCCAGCAGCAGCCACAATGGGGCCTAAAATTAAACTGGTTTTGTCGCCAACTCCACCCGTTGAATGCTTATCCACTTTGAATCCAGCAATGGATTTCGTATCGACAGTAATGCCCGATTGAAGCATAGTTCGCGTTAAAGAAACGGATTCTTCATCAGACATACCATTTAAAAAAATTGCCATCAACAAGGCAGACATTTGGTAATCTGGAATTTCTCCGCGGGTATAGCTTAATATAAAGTATTCAATGTCTTCTGTTGTTAATTTTTTTCGATCTCGTTTTTTTTTAATTATTTCAGCAGCTAATCGCACTTTAGTATCCAGCGTTCATTTTATGACCGGCAATTAAGGCAACGCCCGAGCTAGTTCCAAGTCGAGTGGCACCGGCCTCAATTAGGTCGGCGGCCATATCGAAATTTTTTATTCCCCCACTGGCTTTAACAAAGGCTTTGGTGCCCACAATTTTTTTCATCAGGCGGATATCCTCGACAGTCGCTCCGCCGCCGCCAAAACCAGTCGATGTTTTTACAAAATGGGCCCCGGCCTGAACAGAGATTTCGCAGGCTCTGGTTTTTTCTTCGTCGTTAAGTAACGAAGTTTCTAAAATAACTTTCACAATTTTTCCAGCGGCGGCACGAACTACCGATTGAATTTCTTTTTCGACGTATTGATTATCAGCAGCTTTTAGCGCCCCGATATTTATCACCATATCTATTTCATGCGCTCCTAAATCAATGGCGCGCAAAGCCTCGATGGGTTTAATTGAAATTTCGCACGCACCCAAAGGAAACCCAACAACACTTACAATTTTCACGTTTGAATTTTTTAGCAGTTCGCTACACGTAGAAATCATCGATGAGTTCACGCAGACAGAAAAAAACTGGTAGCGCAAAGCCTCTTCACACAAAGTTCGGATTTGAAGTTTTGTGGCTTCAGGTTTTAGTAAAGTATGATCAATATATTGGGCCAGCTGATTAACCGTTGGCCGCATCGTCGCAGTTGCCATGACTGAAAGCTAATTCTTTTCTAATACTCAAGCAACCAAAGGTTGGAGTTTAAAAGAAATAATCGATTACGCGACTTTTTTTCCGCCTGTTGGCGTCGATGAAGTAAAAGAATCCTCTTTACCCAAGAATGATTTGGCATCCGCCGATGTCACTAAGCCTTTTTTAACTAAGTCTTCGATATATTTTTCAAATAAAATCATGCCCTGTGCGGCGCTCGTTTGGATAATTGAAGGAATTTGGTGAATTTTTCCTTCACGAATTAAGTTACCTACAGCTTTTGTACCCTTCATAATTTCAAAAGCAGCAACGCGGCCTTGTCCATCAGCACGAGAAAACAGATTCTGGGCAACAACGCCGCGAAGTGATTCTGCTAGCATCGAGCGAATTTGTGATTGTTGACCAGCAGGAAACACGTCAATAATGCGATCAATAGTTTTTGCTGCAGAGCTTGTATGAAGTGTCGCAAATACCAAGTGGCCGGTTTCAGCAGCTGTCAAAGCCAGTGAAATGGTTTCTAAATCACGTAATTCTCCAACTAATATAATATCTGGATCTTCACGCAAGGCAGCCTTAAGGGCATTAGAAAATGTTTTTGTGTGCGTACCAACTTCGCGTTGATTGACTAAACATTTTAAGTTCGAATGAACAAACTCGATCGGATCTTCCACAGTTAATATATGAGCTTCGCGAGTGGCATTAATATGTTGAATCATCGCAGCCAGTGTTGTCGATTTTCCAGAACCCGTTGGCCCCGTTACCAGTATTAGACCTCGTTCAGCATCGACCATATCAATGATTGAAGCGGGTAAACCCAGTTCACTTGCCGTTTTTATTTTTTCAGGAATGGTGCGAAAGACAGCTCCAAGTCCTTTTCGCTGCATAAAGATATTGCAACGAAAGCGGCCAAGGCCTTCGACGACATAGGCAAAATCTAGCTCCCATTTTTCAATAAAAGCTTTTTGCTGTTTCTCAGTTAATATTTCAAAAATTAAACCCTGGATATCTTGGTTAGAAAGCTCACGGTAATTAAGAGGATGCATGTCACCGTGCAGGCGCAAATAGGGTGGAGCTCCACTTGTTAGGTGAAGATCTGATGCTTTTTGTTCAACCATTAAACGAAACAGATCATCTATTGTAGCCATGTGCTTCTCCAAAAATTGCTTATCATTCAATTCTTCGGTATGACTGAATCAGTTTTCAACACGTCGTAGGTCTAGTTGTAAGAAAACAAGTGTGTAAAGGATTTAAATGGCAGCAGAAATCTTAATTAACGTCCGATCGCACGAGACACGCGTAGCTTACGTTGAAGCCGGCGTTTTGATGGACCTTAAAATCGAGCGAAAAACCTCACCAACACTTGTCGGAACTATCCACCGCGGCGTCATCACCCGAGTGTTACCCGGAATGCAAGCTGCTTTTGTGGATATCGGCTTGGATAAGGCGGCCTTTCTTTATGTCGGAGATATTTTAACAGATGAAGGCAAAGAATTTTTTGAACATGACGAAGGCGATCATGAGTCTTCAGAAAATAGCGACGATCACAGGCCAACGCGCGAAATCAAAACACCGATTCAGGATCTAATTAAAGAAGGCGATCACTTGATGGTTCAGGTTGCCAAAGATCCATTAGGAACCAAAGGCGCACGTATCACCACTCATATTTCCTTGCCGGGCCGGGGCGTCGTCTACCTGCCGTACATCAAACACACCGGAATTTCGCGTAAAATCGAAAATGAAAAAGAAAAAGAGCGCCTTAAAAAAATAATCCAAAAAATTAATCCAAGTGGCGGAGTTATTGTTCGCACGGCCTCTGAGGGCGCAACCGAAGAATCGCTTCGCGCAGACATTGAATACTTAGATCGCTTAGGAAAAGAAATTCAAAAAAATTACGAAAAGAAAAAAACGGCAGGAAGCATTCACGCCGAACTCGATGTTGAGTTACGTGCGCTTCGAGATTTAATGAGCGAACAAGTGGCGACCGTTTGGGTTGACGATGTCGAAGTCTATAAAAAAGTTTCAAAATTTGTAACTCAACTTATGCCAAAATACCGCCACAACATTATATTGTACGAAGAAAGAAAGCCACTCTTTGACCTGTACGATATTGATCTAGAAATTTCGCGCGCGATCGAAAGAAAAGTGTGGCTAAAATCAGGCGGCTATATCGTTGTCGACGAAGCCGAAGCGTTAGTCGTTGTTGATGTAAACACTGGTCGCTACGTTGGAAAAAAAGATCTTGAAGACACGATCGTAAAAACCAACATGGAGGCGGTTAAAGAAATTGCTCACCAGCTTCGGGTGCGAAATGTGGGTGGCATTATCATCATCGATTTTATTGATATGGAAAAGCAGGTTCATCGAGATCAAGTTTTATTAGCTCTTGCCGACGAACTTAAAAAAGATCGCAGCCGCACAAATATTATCTCAATGTCAGAGCTGGGTCTTGTCGAAATGACTCGAAAAAGAATTCGCCCAAGTTTAGTAAAAACTTTGTGCGAGCCCTGCTCTTACTGCGAAGGCAAAGGCTACATCAAAAGAAAAAACACCATCGCTAACGAAATTTTTCGCGAGCTCGAGCGCGAAATAAGTATGGCGGATAATTCCAAAAAGAAAGGAATCATCGTTCATTGCCATTCATCTATTGTCGACTGGGTTTATGAAGTTGAGTCCGAAACTCTGGAAACTTTGGAAAAACGGTTAAGCAGATCAATTGCCTTTAAAATAGAGCCCAATTATCACACTGAACAGTACGAAATCTTTCAAGAATAGCTAAACCATTGAAATGACTAAGTTATTTTATATTTATTTTGGCAGGTCTGGGTTTTAAAAAAAATTGTTTTTGCGCTTTGAATTTGTTTACTAGCGTGAAAGACTTATTTGTCTCAAAAACAACGAAATCGCATTGACAAGACTGCTCTATAAATGGCAAAAAAACAAATCTTGTTAAGAGTTAAATTTGATAGATATTTTAAGCGGAGGAAAAATGTACGCTATTATTAAGACCGGCGGTAAGCAATATAAAGTTCAAGCCGGTGATGTGTTGCAGATTGAAAAAGTTGACCAAGAGTTAGGTTCAGAATTTAAAATCACTGAAATCCTAATGGTTGGCGGAGACAAAGCACACGTCGGAACTCCGATGGTAAAAAATGCTTCTGTAACTGCAGTTGTTACAAAACAAGCCCGTACTCGTAAAGTGTACGTTTTCAAAAAGAAACGTCGTCAAGGTTACAGAAAATTTGCAACCCACAAGCAAGATTTTACTGAAATTTTCATTAAAGCGATCACGTCACCAGATGGAACATCTTCTAAAACAGATTCAACTCCAGTTGTAAAAGACATGATGGCGTTACGTAATGAACGTATCGAACAAAAAGTTAGTGACAGCCGAGCTCGTGCTGAAGGTCAAGTTGGTGTTAAAGCCGTTGAGCCGAAGCCAGCAGTAAAAGTGGCAAAGAAAAAAGCCACTAAAAAAGTTGCTAAGAAAAAAGTAGCCTCTAAGCGATCAGCAAAAAAAGCTGTAACTAAAGGTAAGAAAAAAACGACTCACAAATCTAACAAGTAGTTAGAAGACTTAATTAAACGGAGTAATGTATGGCATCGAAAAAAGCAGGTGGTAGTACCAAGAATGGTCGGGATTCACAGTCGAAAAGTTTAGGCGTTAAGCGATATGGTGGCCAGTTAGTGAAATCTGGAACAATTATCGTACGTCAGCGTGGAACTCAGTTCCAAGTCGGCAATAATGTTAAAATCGGCCGTGATCACACAATTTATGCTGTGATTGAAGGTCACGTTAAGTTTGAAAGATTTTCGAAAGAAAAATTTAAGATTAGCGTTTACCCAAAAGCAGCGTAAAAGAAGCTAATAAATAAATTTCTCTATCTGCAAAAAAGTTGCAAAAAGGAGCCAAACGGCTCCTTTTGTTTTGAGGAACGCTAAAAAAAAGAAGTAAGAATAATTATGAAATTCGTTGATGAAGTAAAAATCTCTATCTCCTCAGGCCACGGCGGCCCAGGCAGTGTCAGTTTTCGCCGTGAATCGATGTCACCCCGCGGAGGCCCCGACGGCGGAGACGGTGGCAAAGGCGGAGATGTTATTTTCAAAACATCTCGTCACATAAATTCACTGGTCGATATCAAATCTCATCGTAAGTACCGCGGCGAAAATGGCGAAGCTGGTGCACGAGACAATTGTTACGGGCAAAATGGTAAAGATTTAATGATCATCGTGCCTGAGGGTACAATCATCCGCGGCGAGGACGGCGAAGTTCTTTTTGATTTAAATAAGAACCAAGAAATAGTTATTCTTCGCGGCGGTCGCGGCGGTAAAGGGAATACCTTTTTTAAAAACAGTGTGAATCAAGCGCCAGAACATGCTCAGCCCGGTGAAGAGGGGCAACATCTTGAGGTTATGCTAGAGCTAAAGCTTATTGCAGATGTGGGAATCATCGGATTTCCTAATGCCGGAAAATCAACTTTTATTTCACGTGTCTCTGCCGCTAAACCAAAGATTGCCAACTATCCTTTTACAACTTTAACGCCTCAGCTTGGGGTTGTTAAAGTAGGTGAATACAGCAATTTCGTTTTAGCCGATATTCCGGGACTAATTAAGGGTGCGCATTTAGGTGTAGGCTTAGGAATTCAATTTCTGAAACACATCGAGCGCACACATTTGTTTGTTCACATTGTGGATGTTTCAGGCATGAGTGGTCGCGATCCCCTCGTCGATTTTGAAGAGATTAATTACGAATTAAAAATGTACGATGAAATGAACAAAGAAAAAGACGAATTTTTTCCGTTAACATCGCGCGAGCAGATCGTGGTTTTAAATAAAATAGATATGTTGCCAAGTGAACAGGTTGAAAAGCTAAAGCAGCAGTTTAAGAAAAAATTTGACGTTGATGTGTTTGCCATATCTGCGATTACCGGAAAAAACCTAAAAGAATTTTTAAATTACATTGCCGAAAAAATACTAAAATCAAAAGAAGATGAGTCGGATGCTAACACTGTGGCCGAGACATTATAAAAGGAAATAGAAAATGAAAGTTGGAATATTTGGAGGAAGTTTTAATCCTCCCCATAATGGACATGTTAATAGTTTATCGACTGTGCAGAAGAAAATGGGCTTTGACTTAATTCACGTGATTCCAAACAGCCAGAATCCGTTAAAAATACCTATGGATGGCCCCGCGGACGAACACCGACTAGAAATGTGCAAGCAAGCTTTTAGCTCTTATGGCGATGCTTTCGTCGTGAACGATTGCGAGCTTAAGCGCGGCGAAAAAAGTTATACTATCGATACCGTGAATGAACTTTTAAAAAAATATAAAAGCTCAGAGCTGTTTTTAATCTTAGGAGCTGACAATTTTGAAACATTTTCCCAGTGGAAAGACTATAAGAAATTATTAGAGCTTGTGAATATCGTTGTAACAACAAGACCGGGTTATCATATTCCAGATTCTGAAAAGGAATGGCCTGATTATTTATCTTCGTTTGTTGCGGATAGTGATTTTGGCACTTTAGAGTTAAAAACTGGTCGCTCTATTGAATTTATAACTTTAAATGATTTAGATATTTCGTCTTCTGAATTACGAAAAAAACTTCGTCTTGGCCGACCCACTGACAAATTTTTACCACTTGCAGTTGAAAGCTATATTAAAAAGCACAATCTGTATAAAGTTTCGAAAGAAAAAATCTCAGATTACAAAAAGTTTACTGAATTTTGCGCCCAAATTTTATCTGATAAAAAAGCAATAGCCGTACGTGGATTCGATTTACAAAAAGAAACGTCGATGACAGATTACACGTTAGTTGCGTCAGGAACTAGCACGCGCCATGCCTCTTCGATGGCTGAAAACTTGGTTAAAGCGGTAAAGGATGAATTTAACGTTTATCCATTAAGTGTCGAGGGTGTTGATGAGGGCCGCTGGGTCGTTGTTGACTACGGAAATCTTATCGTTCATGTTTTTTATGACTTCGTTCGGCAAGAGTACCGTTTGGAAGATTTGTGGAAAGCCGGAACTGAGCTTACATTAAAAGACGAAAAAGCGAAATCTTTGTAAGTTATGAAATGGGCTCTTTACGATTTTAAATCTGCTAAAGAGCCTTGGTTTGATGATGCCGAAGCGACCTACCAAAAAAAGATCAGCCACTTTGTTAAGTTCGAAATACATCATTTAAAAACTAAAAATGTTGATCGCCAGCTTGCAGATCAAAAAATAAAATTCGAAGAAAACATACTGCTTGAAAAGTTATCAACTGACGACTATGTCATCATTTTTGATGAAAAGGGCAATCAATACGACTCGATTGAATTTGCAAAAATAATTACCAAGGCTCAAGAGTCTTCTAAAAAAAGATGTGTTTTGATAATCGGCGGCGCCTTCGGACTTGGTGAAAAATTGAAAAAGCAGGCGCATGTTACTATAGGCCTTTCAAAAATGGTCATGAACCATCTAATTGCGGAAACTGTGGTGCTTGAACAGTTTTACCGCGCACAAACGATCATAAATCGAATTCCGTACCACAATCTTTGAAGATTAGTTGCTAAGACCTAAATTAATTTTGGCACGACTTGCATTTGATGTGATCAGATGAATTCTTTAAAACAGTATTTTTACAATCCCGTGTGTTTATCATGCGGCTCTTACTTTGTACTGAAACATTTGTTTTGTGAAATATGCTATGCAGCAAAAATTTCTCCGAAACTTGATATCGTTTCTCGGGCGTTAACAGACGAGTTGAAAACGCTTTCCATTTTCGAGTGGATTCCAAATGAAAGTGATCTGTTGTCGGAAATGGTTTACCGACTGAAGGGCAATCGTTGTGTGCACGCGTGGGAATTTTACGTCAACCTATGTCTGCAGGCCTTAAAATCTGAGCTTGATATAAACAAAATTGATTACATCGTTCCAGTTCCAAGCGCAAAAAAGACATCGGTTCATGCTGCCATTTTTGCGAAATTAGCAGCAGAGCAACTACGAAAACCGGTTCTTCCGATTCTTATTAATGGCAGTTGTGACACCGAGCCCGCGCAGAAAGCTAAGTCTAAGCATGAAAGGTCAGAGCTCCAGATCAGCGTTCATGAACAATTTACACAAAAGTTTGATTTGCTGGATTTAAAAACCAAGAACATTCTAGTGGTGGATGACATAACGACGACTGGGAATAGTTTTAAACATGTTGTGCGAGCTCTTGGCACACCAAAGTCTTCATTTCTACTGACCGTATTTTACAGGGCGGCAGCGCTAAAAGGGATACTTGTTTCTTAGGCAGCATTTGTTATATTAGGTCTCTATGAACTTAGCCAAAAATTTCGTTCTGTTGCTAATCGCTTCTTTGCTTGTCTGTAGCACAAAAGCGGATATTAATGCCGATAATAAAAAGCAAGCTGTTACAATTCTAAAGCACTACTCCGCCTCTAAATTTATTTCAGCAACTATTGAAAAAACCGATGAAAAGCTAACATTAGGAACAAAAAACGTTAACAAAGGTATTATAAAATATTCTTTGGGAAAATTTTTTTTACAACTTCAGGCCGACAAAAAAACTGAACTGTTTTTTAAAAACGGGAAACTTACTTTAGTGGATTATCCGGATCAAGATTTTGATAAGGGTGGTGTTCGTAAAATTACTCATATCACTGAAAAAGCTCCGGCTTTTTTAAAAAGTTTAATCAATTTATTTTCTAACTCAAAAGACTTTTTCAAACAGTTTAAGCTAACAGATTCAAGCCATGTGGGCGACGAAATTATTTTAAAGTTGAAGCCGATTGCCGAAAATTTAAAAGACTTTGAATTAAAATTAAACACTAAAAGTAAAACGATTGAAGCCATTCATTTTAGCGATGAACTTAGTACCGTAACTACTATTAAATTTAGTAATGTAGATTTTAAATCAGTTATTCCAAAATCTGATTTCGAGTTTAAAGTTTTAAAAACCGATCAAGAGGTTACCCAATGAGTAAGTTAAGTTCTCCGGTCCAAAATAAAAGTAAAGTTTACTTCATCAGTTTGGGCTGCCCCAAAAATCTAGTTGATAGCGAAATTATGGCAGGCACATTGATGAGAGATGGGTATGATGTTGTTGCTGACCCCGAGGGTGCCGACACGGTTGTTGTGAATACTTGCGGATTTGTTGAAGACTCAAAAAAAGAATCAATTCAGCGAATTTTGGACATGGCCCAACTTAAAAAAGATGGAAAAATTAAAAAAATTGTAGTCGCAGGTTGTTTAACTCAGCGTTATAAAAACGACTTGGTCGAAGGTTTGCCCGAAGCTGATCTTTTTGTCGGCTCAGGCGAATTTCAAAATATAAGTAAAATATTAAAAGGCCATGGCGAAGGTGAAAAAAAGAAAACCTTTTTTAATTTACCAACATATCTGCAAGAAGCGACAACTCCGCGAGTGAATTCTCAACCGAAGCATCGCGCCTATTTAAAAATTTCGGAAGGCTGCATGAAGCGCTGTGCGTTTTGTGCAATTCCGTTGATTCGCGGAAACTTGCAATCGCGCCAAATTCCAAACATTGTGAACGAAGCGAAACTGCTAGCAGCTAGCGGTGTAGAAGAGCTAATTATTATCAGTCATGATTTCACAGACTACGGGTGGGATCTGCGTCGCAAAAACGCCGAAGCCATTGAAACTCCAGTTAGTCTACTGCGTGAACTGGCGACGGTCGATGGTATTCGCTGGATTCGGCTTTTATACCTTTATCCAGATGGTATTTCAGATGAAATGATTGAGCTTATTAAATCAAATCCAAAGTTTGTTCGTTATTTTGATATGCCACTTCAACATATTAATAACGATGTACTAAAAAGCATGAACCGTAAAATGACCAAAGAAGAAATTGTCAGTGTGTTAGCAAAAATTCGAAAAGAAATTCCTGACGCGGTTATTCGGACGCAATTTATTGTGGGCTTTCCAGGCGAAACGAGCGAGCAATTTGAAGAACTTCTGGCTTTTATAACGGAACAAAAATTTGATCGCGTCGGCTGCTTTAAGTATTCTCCCGAAGAAAATACACCTGGGGGAAAAATGGAAAATCAAATAGATGAAGCTATCAAAGATTTTCGCCATGATGCCCTGATGGAAGTCCAGCAAAATATTTCGCGCGAAAAACAGCGGTCATTTATTGGACGCACTTTAGAAGTTGTGGTCGAAGGTTATAGCGAAGAGACAGAATTATTGTTGCAGGGTCGCATGTCGCAACAAGCGCCAGATATTGATGGTGTGGTGCTGATTAATGACGGTCTTGCTAAAATAGGTGATTTTGTAAAAGTAAAAATTACGGATCATATGGAGTATGATTTGATAGGAGAAATCGTTGAGTGAGTTGGGCAGTCTGGCCGTTTTTGACTTAGCTAAAGTAGGAACAGCTTATCAGATTATTAATTCATTTGTTGATAACGTGACCGTTCGTGTCTTTGAAATTAGTCCTATTGGCACAAACGCAGTTTTAATACTGAACTCAAAAGATCAGATTGCTTTACAATTTATTTTTAAACAGTGCCAATCTTTATATCGGGCGGACATCTTATATTCGACTTTATTAAAAGAAGTAAACAGCTTAGTTATCGAAGCGTATTTAAGCCAAAACAAACCACAAGTTAAAAAGCATATCCTAATGGCAGAAGTTCAAAATTTTTCAGAAGCTTTTCTGCTGGCGCAAAAAATGTCCAGTGCCGGATTGTCGTTTCTGGATTTTCGCGCGGTTAGAACATCTCCGCCAAATTTAATTATTTCCTCGACAACTGATGATTTGGCAGGGGTACAAGTATTTTTGACATCACATGACGGGGCCAAAATAACTTTGATTGAAAATGTACAAAATTCCTTAAGCCAGTATTTTGAAATTTTAAATTAACTATCGATGCAGCGTTGCACTTGCTCTATGTACCTAGGGGCAAGATCAGATTTTTCTTCTAAAATAATTTTTAAGGCTTTTCTTATTTCAACTATTGTTTTCTTATCCAGGCCGCATGCCGCCTTAAAATTTTCCAGCGCCTTAAGGCGATTTTTGTTGCTGAAGGCAGCCCAGGCTAAGCCCAACAAGGCCCGCGTTGATTTTGGATTCACAGAGACAGCAGCATCGAAATATTTTTCGGACGTCTCTGAAGCCTTTTCCAGAGTGAACACTTCACCTAGACAGACATTTGCCATCTCGGTAGGTTTAATCTTTAACGAACTTAAGAAATGTTTTCGCGCTTCTTTTAAATTGCCGCGTTCACGCGCAGCTACACCCAAATACACACTAAAATACGGGCTCTTTTTTTCAGAATCGCCCTTAAGGCACAAAGGTTCTGCATCGGTATAGTGAGCATCTAATGTTAGTACTTCACAAAGATTTTCATTTTGATTTTCGCTGGTTAATTTCATCAAATCATAATAGATGGTACTTGCTTCAAAATAATTCGTTTCGGTCTTATATTCTTCAGCAAGCCACTTTAAAGCTTCAATATTCTTGGAATCTAACTGCAAAGCTTTATTTAAAAAATCGCGCGCTTTTTTTGTATCTTTTTTAAGATAAGCCAAGGCCCCCTGAAGCATTGCCAATTCACTTTCGCTGGTCTTTCCTTCGCGAATGTCTTCAAAAATCTGCTGCGCCTCTTTTAAATTTCGTTGCATAATAAATTCTTTAAAAAGTCGAAATTTAAAAGCAATTTTCGTGGGCTCGGATTTAACTTTATCTTGGATCATTTTTAAACGCTGCAGCTTCGTAGCCTCAGGCAGAAAAAAAATTGAATCAAAGCCATTTTGACGACAGATGGATTGATGCTCTTGATACTTTATATTCGGCACGGGTGGCAGAATGATTGGTGTGATCGACGGAGTAATCGATTTCAATACCGGCAAAAGCGGATCTACTGCGGGTGCTGCCACAGCTGGTGGCGTCATTGATGAATTTACCGGAGGCAACGGGGGATTCGTTTGGGCATGGCTCAGAATGAGACAGTTATACAAAAAAAAGATTAAGCTGATGACCTTCAATGTTTCCTCTGCCGTTAGTTTATTGAATTAATCATCCGATAAGTCGGTTAGTGAAACAAGTTCTCAGATGTAAAAATTTAAAGTCTCGACTAAGGCTTGTTCATGGACAACAGGGGCAGGCCGTCACCGAATATGTTCTTCTGCTGATTGTCTCCGTGTCTTTGTTGTTGGCCTTCAAAGACGTCGTTACTGGTCTTGATAAATTTATGTATAAATATATGGGCGAATATATTTCTTGTTTAATGGAATATGGTGAGCTGCCATCGAGTGGTGTCGAAAATGCAGAACTCAAAAAGCATTCAGCGGGTAGCGGTGCAGGCAAAACGTGTGATTCTAAATTTGATTCCTTCAATCTAGCGGCGGGAAGACAAGCCTTTACCAAAACGTCGAATACTCCGAAGAGCTCGGTTGATGCGATAGTTGAAAGAAATAAAAACTCTTCACGAGGTGCCGAAACGACTAGCAATAAATCGGGTAACGAAAGCAACAAGAGTGATATCAATAACCTTAGCCGTAGCGATCGAGATAAGGCAAAAAATTCACTTTATGCGAATGGCCAGATTCAGCGAAGTAGTGGCGCCGGAGCCAGTACCACCGCTGACAACGGCAGCGCCAGCGCTGATAAAGTTCGAATTATTGCACAAGATGAAACTGATGCCGAAAGACGCGCACGACAAGCCGAGAATAGCATGCGGTCAAACAACCGAGTCATTTATGAACGTAGTCGCTATAAGGCGATAGCAGGAAAAGAGCTGCAAGATATTGAAAAGCAGACTAAGTCTGAGAGGGCGCCAACCTCGCAGATTTTAACGACAATTGATGAGTCTGGACGAATGGGGCCGCGTAAAAGTATGATAACTCGTCAAGAGCTCACGGTACGGCAGGTAGCTACAGAGTCCGAAGATCAAATGAACTTCGGTTATTTTATGAAATGGCTTATTATTGCAGCGATGATAATTGCTATTGTTTTATTCTTTGGCTCACAAATAATGAATTTTGTGAATTCGCAGGAAAAATAAGTCGAATTGCCCAACGCTTTGCGCGATCTAAAGAATATACAATTTTCAAAATGGTTATTGAAACTTTAGTCGAAATCGCAAATAAAACATTATCCACGAGGTTGAAGTTGATAGAAATCGGTATGCGCGATCAGGTTCGTTATTTTACATTAGCAAAAGCACAAGAGCTACTTCCGTTAGTTTATCGCTTAACAGAAGATTCTGCGCGGGAAGTTAAATACCTAATGGCTTGTGTTGAGGCCTTACCTGATAAAAAATCAACACGCGCTTACGAAATCCAAGATAAGATTAATGCCATTATAGAGCGATGGCAGAATAAATTAGAACGCCTTGGAACGAAGCCAAAAGGCCTTTGGCTGGCCGACTTTGATAACGGAGCCGGTTACTTTTGTTGGAAATTTCCAGAAACTTTAATTTTGCATAAACATGGCTACCAAGATGGCTTTACAGGGCGTATTCTGATTTCCTCAAACGAGGAAGCAAATGAGAATTGCCCTAGCACAAATTAATCCGACGCT
>JAYUWH010000052.1:0-5582 GCA_043753645.1 Bdellovibrionales bacterium | reverse complement strand
ATATCCTAAAAGAGGCCATTGCTAAAATTGGTGAAAATATCGTAATCCGCCGCGCAGAAAAGTACACTTTAGCGGTTGAAGGACTTGTCCACACCTATATCCACGGCGAAGGAAAAATTGTTGTCATGCTTGAAGTTTTAGCCGCCAATTCTGCTGCTGCAAATTCTGCAGATGCTAAAACTTTTGCTTCGGATGTTTGTCTGCATATTGCAGCCATGAGTCCAATGGCTGTATCATCCAATGAAATTCCGCCTGAAGTTGTTGCTAAAGAAAAAGAAATTTTAAAAGCAAAAAATCTTGAGCAAGGTAAAAAGCCAGAAATGATTGAAAAAATTGTTGAAGGTCAAATCCGTAAGTTTTTGGCAGAAAACTGTTTATTAGATCAAACTTTTGTGAAAAATCCAGATCAAAAAATCTCTGACTTTCAAAAAGAAACCTCTAAAAAAGCTGGCGGAGATTTAACTATCAAGCGCTTTGTTCGTTTTGAATTAGGTGCAGGAATCGAAAAGAAAGTTGTCGATTTCGCAGCCGAAGTTGCAGCACAAACAAAAGCTCACTAATTTTTTTCTAAAAATCTTTTTCCGGAGGCCTTGGTGAGTAAGTCCATTTACAAAAGAATTCTTCTGAAGTTAAGTGGTGAAGCCTTGGCTGGAAACCAAGGTAGCGGAATCAATACAGCTACCATTAAACAAATTGCGCAAGATGTGAAGTTAGCCCACTCGACCGGTGTTCAAATTGGTTTAGTTATTGGCGGCGGAAATATATTTCGCGGAGTTGCGGCTTCAGCCCAAGGCATGGACCGCGCAAGCTCTGATTATATGGGAATGCTTGCAACATGTATCAATTCTTTAGCCCTTCAAGATGCTTTGGAAAAAGAAGATGTGCCAACGCGAGTCCAATCCGCAATTGAAATGAATGAAATCGCAGAGCCTTATATTCGCCGTCGTGCTATTCGCCATTTAGAAAAAGGACGTATTGTTATTTTTAGCGCTGGCACTGGAAATCCGTTTTTTACGACGGATACGGCAGCTGCTTTACGTGCGATGGAAATTAATGCAGAAGTGTTAATGAAGGCAACGAAAGTAGATGGCATTTATGATAAAGATCCCACGAAAAATATAGATGCAAAAAAATATGAAAAAATAACTTACATAGATGTTTTAAAACAAGGTTTACAGGTCATGGATTCTACGGCGATCAGTCTTTGCATGGACAATAAGCTTCCGATCATGACATTTGATCTTGCAAAGCAGGGCAATATATTTAAAGCTGTGACTGGCGAAAAAATTGGCACATTGGTTCATTAATCTATTAAACTAGCAAGGAGATCACCATGTTAGATCAAACGAAAAAAAATGCGCAAATTAAAATGGATAAAGTTTTAGTTTCGCTAGCAGAAGATTTTAAAAAAGTACGAACCGGTAAGGCCCAAGTTTCAATGCTTGATAATATCCGTATTAATTACTACGGCCAAATGGTGCCGTTAAATCAAGTGGCATCGGTTTCAACTCCAGATGCAAAAACATTTCTGATCGCTCCGTGGGAATCTTCGGTTCTCAAGGATATCGAGCAAGGTATCGTGAAATCAGATATTGGTATGGCTCCAATCAATGATGGAAAAGTTATTCGATTAAAAGTTCCTGACCTTACAGAAGAACGTCGTAAGGATTTGGCTAAGCAGGTAAAAAAAGTTGCTGAAGAGACGCGCGTTGCAGTTCGACTTGTACGCCGTGATGCCAACGAAGAAGTAAAAAAAGCTTTAAAAGATAAAGTAGTTAGCGAAGACGAAGCCAAAAAAGCAGAAACAGATATTCAAAAGTTGACTGATGATATGATCAAAAAAGTCGATGCTTCGACCGAAGAAAAAGAAAAATCGATTTTAACGATTTAATAAAATGGCTGCTAGGTTACAACACGTTGCAATTATTATGGATGGAAATGGTCGCTGGGCTCAGCAAAAAAGGAAGCCTAGAACCTATGGCCATATTAAAGGTGCTCGTGTTGCAAAAAAAATCATAACTCATGCTGCGAATTCTGGATTAAAAAATTTAACTTTATATGCCTTCAGCACTGAAAATTGGCTACGACCCCAAGCTGAAGTTTCATTCTTAATGGTTTTATTAAAACGATATCTTCTTAAAGAAACGATGAATTTGGTAAAAAAGAATATTCGGTTTTCGGTCATTGGAGAGATAGAAAAATTACCCAAAGATATTCAACTGGCCATTGCAAATACAAAAAATTTAACGGCAAAAAATACGGGCCTTAATCTAATCTTTGCCATGAGTTACGGTTCACGACAGGAAATTCTTTTGGCGGTTCAGGCGGTCGCTGAAAAATTTAAGAATAACGAAATTGATAAAAATCAAATCACCGAATCCCTTTTAAATTCGCAGCTAATGACTTATGGCACTCCGGATCCTGATCTAATAATCAGAAGCAGTGGTGAAAAAAGATTGTCTAATTTTATGTTATGGCAAGCGGCTTACAGTGAATTTTATTTTTCACCTACATTATGGCCAGATTTTACTGAAAAGCATTTCGATCATTGCTGCCAAGATTACTTTCAACGCGATCGCCGCTACGGTCGAGTCAGAATAGAAAATGAAGAATCTTTCCTCTAGAGTTATCTCGGCTTTAACCGCTTTGGTTTTATTAATTCTTGCTGTTTATTTCGGGCGTGAAAAAGGAATCTATTTAATTTGCCTGTTGGTCGTTATCCGCGGATCCTTCGAAATCACCCGTCTTTTTTTTGGCGCTGAATATCCGAAATTCACAAAACGGCTTTATGTCTTTTTGGCGTCTGCAATTTTTATTATCATCACGCAAGAAAGCCTGCGTTTTTTAACTGGCTTATTAGTGATTTTGACTTTTGTTTTCATCGTGTTGCTAGGAATTGTTTTCCATAAATCGTTTTCTGATATAAATCTAATTTTAAGTTTTGTTGCAAAATTTTGCATGGGACTTATCTACACTTGTTTTATTCCCGCGATGGTTGTCTGGACTTTGCAAACCAACTACGGCATAGAATGGTTTTTTTGCCTTTTGGTCGTGGTTTTTGCGGGGGACATCGGCGCGTTTATCTTCGGATCAAAATTTGGTAAGACGAAGATTGCTCCGGCTCTATCCCCAAATAAAAGCTTGCAAGGATCCTTGGGTGGTCTTTTATTTTCAACCCTTGCAGCCGTTGCATTTCAGTTTGTGCTACCCAACACTCCCATTTTGGTACTTATTTTGTGTGGGTTCCTTGGTGGAATGCTGGGTCAAATCGGTGACTTTTATGAATCACTTATCAAACGAATTGCAGGCGTAAAGGACTCAGGCTCGATTATGCCGGGTCACGGTGGGATTTTAGACCGACTTGACGGTGTGCTCATGGCATCACCTTTATTTTATATTGCTGCGACGTATTTTTCTCTCTAGGCCTTGGTACGACTCCAGTAGACGTTTTCTATAATTCAGCTACAATAATAGACTATGAATATACTCGACCTACTTCATCAAGCTTACTCAGGCATTGTTCCCTTTGTTTTACTTTTGGGAATTTTGGTTCTTGTTCACGAACTAGGACACTTTGCGGTTGCAAGGTGGTGTGGAGTTCGTGTCGAAGTTTTTTCTTTAGGCTTCGGTAAAAAAATATTTTCTTATAAAAAAGGTGATACCACCTATTGCCTGTCGTTAATTCCACTGGGTGGCTATGTTAAAATGTTTGGTGAACAAAATGGTGATGTCGTCACCGAGGCTGACCGCCCCATTTCTTTTTCCCACAAAACTGTGTGGCAACGAATTGCGATTGTTCTTGCGGGACCAATGATGAATTTTTTGTTCGCCATTTTAATTTTCAGCTTTATTTCAATTATTGGAGAAGAAACACGGGCTCCAATTGTTGCTGATGTCGATCAGAATTCACCTGCGGCGAATATGGGATTACACGCTGGTGATCGCGTGACCCAGATTGCCTCTATGTCAGTTAAAAGCTACGAGGATTTGCAAAAAGCATTGAACGAAACACAGAATAGTTCAGTTTCCGCCAACATAATTTCTGCAACTGGAGAAAACAAAACTGTCACGCTAGCAGTAGGCTCAGTTAAAAATCCGAATATTTTTTCTACGGAAAAAACAATCGGTGAAGTTTCAGGTTTAAAAAGTTTAGCTCTTGGTACGACTGTCGGAGTTAAATGGGACTCACCTGCTTTCAAAGCAGGTTTTAGATCTGGCGATGAAATTATTGAGATTAATGGACAAAAAGTTTCAAAGTGGGCTCAACTTGAAAGTCTTTTAAGTTCAACGGACTCACTTAATTTTATTGTCGAACGCGGTAGCGAAGCGCTAAAAACAAAGGTTACTCTTGCTTTATCGGGGTTGCAGAAACAGGAAACAGCTACGATGGTTGGCTTTGAACAACCTGACTTAGTACTAGATTTGATCGTCAAAGATTCTCCGGCTGAAAAAGCTGATTTACGCCGTTTCGATAAAATTATCGCAATAAATTCTGAAGCTGTGACTAAATGGGATGATATTTTAGGAAAAATAAAATCTTTCGACGGTAAAGATTTTTTAAATGTGACTGTTTTACGTGACGGTGAAAAACTTCTAAAAAAAGTCACTCCGCAAGTGACCAGTCAGATGACAGCTCAGGGTAAAGAAGATCGTCGCTACACAATTGGTATTCTTCCCTTCGTTAATTACTCGCCGCCCGAGATGGTTAAAGTAAAGGCGGACAATATCTTCGCGGCAGTGGCTAAAGGTACATCTCGCACATGGGATATTACTTCAATGACTGTTATTTCTTTTGTTCGTTTGTTTCAAGGAGAAATTTCTCATAAGAACGTTGGCGGCATGATCTCGATTGGTAAGGCGGCAAAGGACTCCTATGAAAATGGTTTGCAATCTTTTCTTATGACCATGGGAATATTATCGGTAAGTTTATTTATTCTAAACTTGCTTCCTATTCCAGTTTTAGATGGCGGACACTTGGTATTTTACAGCATTGAAGCTATCAAAGGATCTCCGCTTAGTTTTAAAAAAATGGAAATCGCTCAGCAAGTTGGCTTTGCTTTGTTAATGGGGCTGATGTTTCTTGCTATCTTTAATGACGTTACTAAATTTCTAATTAAATCATGATTTCACTATGTTGCGAATCAAGCACGCTACTTGGTAGCGTTGCTTTATTCAAGGATCACAATCTTCTGAGTTTTCGAGAATCTCCACGCCAAGGCTCGCATTCAGATATTTTAAATATTTTTATCGAGCAAGTTTTAGAAGAAGCCAAACTTCAACTTACTGATGTTGATCTTTTCGTTTCTGGAATTGGTCCCGGAAGTTTTACAGGTATACGAATTAGTCTTAATACCATAAAAACTTTTGGTTACTGTTTTAATAAACCCGTCCTCGGCCTAAATTCTTTAGAAAATCTTGCTTGGCAATGTGATGAAAGCGAACTTCCAATAATAGCAATGCTGAATGCTTACAAAAACATGGTATACATCGCCACTTATAAAAAAATAAATTCAAAACTAGTCGCTGTTGCAGCCCCAGAAGTTGTGCGAGTTCAAAACTTAAGTTCGTATATTACCGAGAAT
>JAYUWH010000051.1:0-16998 GCA_043753645.1 Bdellovibrionales bacterium | reverse complement strand
TTCCGCCGTTAACCGATACATGCAATGGCACGAGTGGGATCAAAAGAAAACCAATAAGGCCTACTTTCCGCTGCCGGTTATGTCCCAGATTTCTTCACGAAGTTTTAAAGGTATGTAGATTGAACGAATTGTTATTTAAAATCTTCCTTTTTCAAACTCGACATTTTCCACGGATTATCACATACTCGCAACATGGTTTCATTCAATGCAGTTACAAAGCAAGCGGGCTCAAAAGTCCTTTACTCCAAGGCCTCGTTTCAAATAAATCCCGGGGAAAAACTGGGATTAGTTGGACCAAATGGAGCCGGCAAAACAACATTGTTTAGATTATTGATGAAAGAAGAATCTCCTGACGTTGGTTCTGTATCAGTCCCTGATAAATTACGCGTTGGTTATTTTTCTCAGAATATAGAAGAAATGAAAGGCCGCAGTGTTTTAGAAGAAGTTCTGTCGGCAGGAAATTTAGAAAGTATTAAAAACGAAATTCAAGCTTTAGAAACGAAACTTTCAGATCCTAATTTAGCCGAAGCTGACATGATCACAACTGTAGAACGTTACGGCGAATTGCAATCACAGTTTGAGGCTGTTGGTGGTTATGATTTAGAATCGAAAGCGCAAGAAATTTTAGGCGGTCTTGGCTATTCAAATCAAGATATGCAAATTGATGTCGGAAAATTTAGCGGTGGCTGGAAAATGCGAGTTTCACTAGCTAAAATTTTACTTTTAATGCCCGATTTATTATTGATGGACGAGCCCACTAACCATTTAGATGTTGAATCTATTGTCTGGCTAGAACAATGGCTAAAAGAATTTAAAGGCGCGCTATTAATGACCTCTCATGACCGCGAATTTATGAACCGGCTTTGCACAAAGACAATTGAAGTCGCTAATAAAACACTTACTATTTACGGCGGAAACTATGATTTTTACGACCGTGAAAAAGCAGTCCGTCGTGAACAGCTTGTGGCTGCTGCCTCTAGACAAGAAGATATGTTAGCGAAAGAAGAAGAATTTATTGCAAGGTTTGCAGCGCGAGCCTCGCATGCGGCGCAAGTGCAGTCGCGCGTTAAAAAAATTGATAAAATCGATCGCATTGAAATTCCTACAGAAGATAAAGCCATGAACTTTGTTTGGCCAACTCCACCGCGGGGTGGGGAAGAGGTCGTTAAATTTCAAAATTTATCCAAAGTGTATGATTTAGATGATGGGCGTAAGCGAAATGTTTTTTCCAACGCGACAGCCTTAGTAAAGCGGCAAGACCGTGTCGCCGTCGTTGGCGTCAATGGTGCTGGAAAATCAACTTTACTTAAAATTATCACCGGGCAAACTGACGCCACATCTGGAATTTGTAGTATGGGGCCAAGTATTTCTTACGGCTATTTTTCTCAGAACTCGTTGGATTTGCTAGATCCTAAAAAAACTATCTTGCAGGAAGTTGAAGGCCGCGTACCCAATGCTGGACTTGGCTTTATCCGTAATTTGCTAGGATCATTTTTATTCTCAGGTGAAGAAGTTGAAAAGAAAGTTTCAGTTTTATCCGGCGGAGAAAAATCGCGGGTGCTACTGGCGTGTATATTATCTCATCCAGTTAATTTTTTGGTGCTGGATGAGCCCACTAATCACTTAGATATTAAGTCCCGTGAAGTTTTATTAAATGCCATCAAGAATTTCCCTGGCACGGTTATGATGGTGTCCCATGATCGCTATTTCTTAAAAGAAATTACGACCAAGGTTTTTGAAATCGATAAGCATCAGTTGAATATTATCGAAGGAGATTATCCTTATTATCTAGAATACAAAGCGAAGCGGGTTTAGTTCATTGCGATTAACTTTTTCGCGATTTCTTTAAACGCCATCGCTTCAGCACCGGAAGGGTGGCTTTCAACAATGGGAATTCCAGCTTCTGAGGCTAAACTGACGGAAGGGTTGAATGGAACCTCGGCCAATTTTGTTATCTTTTTATTGTCTAAATAAGAATTCATTTCGCCTTTGGGATAAAGCTGAATTTTTTCCTGATTAACCGGATTCACCATGTAAGACATATTTTCAACAAGTCCAAGAATTCGAACTCCAGTTCGCTCGAACATATCGATCGCTTTTTTTGCATCAACTAATGAAATATTTTGCGGAGTTGAAACAATCACTGCGCCCCAAGTCGGAACTTTTTGGACCAGTGATAGTTGTACATCTCCTGTTCCTGGTGGTAAATCGATAATCAAATAATCAAGTTCACCCCACTGCACATCGCGGAAAAACTGATCCATGGCTTTAAATAACATGGGACCACGCCAGACAACGGCTGCTCCTTCTTCCACTAAAAAGCCGATGCTCATCATTTTTATGCCGTAGCGGCTAACGGGAGTGATTTTATTACCTTCAGAAACCATCGGCTTCTGATTAAGGGCACCCATCATACGTGGCAGGCTAGGACCATAAATATCGGCATCTAGCAAGCCAACCGAGCCATATTCCCGCAAAGCTAAAGCTAAATTTGTGGAAACGGTGCTTTTGCCGACTCCACCCTTGCCAGAGGCCACGGCGATTATTTTTTTTACGCCGGAAATGGGTTGCTGCTGATCAAACGGGTTAGTTGCCATGAACACCTCTTTACAAAAATGAAACCTACCATAATAATAAATATGTGAATAGCCAACTGCTTTTGTACATCAACATTTTCATCGGCATCGTTTTTGTGCTTTATTTTTTATTAAGCCGCGGAAAGCGTCCAGGGCCTACTAAGCTTAATGTCAAGGCTAACGAAGATTTTTCGAAATCGATTATTAAAACCCAACAAATAAAGTCAAACCCCGGAACTATGGCGGAACCCAAAATGACTGTGCTTGACCCTGAAAATGTCATCCAGATGAAAACTCACGTCGCAAAAAACTTGTCCATTTATTTTGTGTACAACGGCCACGAGTGGGAGGCGCATGAGGTTTTGGGTGTGCCAGCCGGCGCGGCCCTACCTGCTGTTACCAGTGCCTATCAGAAATTAATTATCACCAGCGATCCAAGCACTTTTGAATTTTTTGAATCGGCGTATCAGGCTATTTTACGTCGTTGGAGGGACCGATTATGAGTTTGTTAGAAAACAGCTGATTGGTCGCAAAAGCCCAGCTGGTTTTGCCTATTTTTTTAACGGCGTGGTTGATCGGCAAATTTGCACATTCGATGCGTTAACAGAATTTGCAACGGACGAGGAATTTTCAGAAATTCGCCAAAGCACTTCTGGTCGAGCTTATGCCTTAGGGCTGGTGACAGCCAGCTTAAATTATTTTCTACTAGCTTTATTTTTTGCTCCGGTGCTAACCATGGTGGCAATTATTTATATGGCCTTAGGTAACTTGCAAATACGACGCGAATTCCCTTCGGCATAAAGTAATTTTCAGCAAAAAATTAGAGTCCTATTTCTAAAATAACGCACAAAAATAAATTCGTAATTAGGCCCCTAACTTTGACTGCAGTTTATCGCTGATGATACGTTTTAGTAACAATTAAATTACCGTTTTTAATTTTTTTATTCGCTATTGGGGGCTATCGTGGTCATAAAAACTCTGCAGGATTTAAACACCTTAGTCAGTCTTTCGAAACGGCGGGGCTTTGTCTTTCAAAGTAGCGAAGTTTACGGCGGACTTGGAAGCTGCTGGGATTATGGCCCGTTGGGCTCTTTGATGAAAATGAACGTGAAACGCGCGTGGTGGAATGCCATGACACGCCGGAGTGATATTGTAGGTCTTGATGCTGCGATTTTAATGCACCCAACGGTTTGGAAGGCATCGGGTCACGTGGACGGATTTTCTGACCCTTTGGTCGATTGCAAGGATTGTAAAACACGTTTTCGCGCTGACAATACCGAATCATATTTGACCAAAAAGCAATGCCCGCAGTGTGGCAGTAAAAATTTATCCGAAGAGCGCAATTTTAATTTGATGTTTAAAACTCATATGGGACCGCTAGAAGATACAGGCAGTGTCGTTTATTTGCGCCCTGAAACTGCGCAAGGCCATTTTGTTAATTTCTTAAATTGCCAACAGAGCTCGCGTTACAAAGTTCCTTTTGGTATTGCGGCCATCGGAAAATCTTTTCGCAATGAAATCACGCCGGGAAATTTTATCTTTCGCACGCGTGAATTTGAACAGATGGAAATGCAGTATTTTGTAAAACCGGGAACGGATGAACAGTTTTTTAATGAATGGAAAGAACGCCGGTTGAATTTCTATTTTAAATACGGAATTAAAAAAGAAAATCTAAAATTTCATGATCACGAAAAGCTAGCGCATTATGCGCGTGCTGCAACCGACGTCGAATATAAATTTCCGATGGGCTTTTCAGAACTAGAAGGTATTCATAACCGCAGTGATTTCGATTTAACCCAGCACATGAAGCATTCTGGCAAGTCGTTAGAGTATTTTAACGAAGCCACAAAGGAAAAATTTATTCCTTACGTAATCGAAACCGCGGTGGGCTGCGATCGCTTGTTCCTAGCATTTATGTGCGATGCCTACCGTGAAGAAGTCACTGTACAAAAAGACGAAGCTGGCAAGGAATCCGAAGATATTCGCGTGGTTTTAGGTTTGCATCCTGAAATTGCTCCGATCAAAGCGTGTATTCTGCCATTGTCAAAAAAAGAAGAATTAACGGGGCCTGCGATGTGGCTGCGTGATCAGCTGGCTGAAGATTTCGATGTTTTGTATGACGAAACGGCATCTATCGGTAAGCGTTACCGGCGGCAAGATGAAATTGGCACACCATTTTGCGTGACCGTTGATTTTGAAACAGCCAACGACCGTGCTGTGACCGTGCGCCACCGCGATAGAATGACGCAAGAGCGAGTGCCCGTAGCAACGCTTAATTCGTATATCGCTAGTCAGTTAAAGATTTTTTAATTTTAATTCTTAAATACTTTTGAAGAAAGGTTGTTATGCTGACGCCCCCTACGACTTCGACAAAAACCACACCCGAAAAATTTGTTTATTTCTTCGCCGCCGGAGAAGCCGAAGGCAATGCTGGCATGAAAAACTTTTTAGGCGGCAAAGGTGCTAATCTTGCTGAAATGACAGCAATTGGCTTACCGGTGCCACCGGGTTTCACAATATCAACCGATATTTGCACCGCTTTTTACGATCACGGTGGCAAGCTTCCAGAGTGGGTACGACCGAAAGTTATGGAAGCCTTAGCCCGTGTAGAAAATAAAATTGGCAAAAAGTTTGGTGATGCAAAAAATCCATTATTAGTTAGTGTTCGGTCCGGTGCTAGGGCCTCTATGCCTGGCATGATGGATACAATTTTAAATTTGGGTTTGAATGATCAGACGGTGGAAGGCCTTGCAACAACCGCGAATAATCCGCGCTTCGCGTACGACTCTTATCGTCGATTTATTCAGATGTATTCAGATGTCGTAATGGGAATGAATTCATCGTTACTTGAAGTCACACTTGAGGATATGAAAGCCGAAAAAGGAATTCATCTAGATACGGATTTAACGGCCGATGATTTAAAAACTTTAGTTAAAAAATTTAAAGCCTTGGTTCAACAAATGACCGGCCAAAGTTTTCCGCACGATCCGGTCGAACAGCTGTGGGGCGCGATCACAGCCGTTTTTAAAAGTTGGAACACTGCACGCGCGATCACCTACCGTGATTTACATTCAATTCCTGCTAGTTGGGGCACGGCCGTTAACGTGCAGTCGATGGTCTTTGGTAACTTAGGCGATGACTCAGCAACAGGTGTCGCGTTTACCCGCGATCCAAGTACAGGCGAGAAAAAATTCTACGGCGAATTTTTAATCAATGCTCAGGGTGAAGATGTGGTTGCAGGGATCAGGACTCCTCAGCCGATTCATTTGTTAAAAGAAATGATGCCCGAGCCTTTTAATGAGTTAGAAACGATATATAAAAAATTAGAAACTTATTTCAAAGACATGCAAGATATCGAATTTACGATCGAAAAAAATAAACTTTGGATGCTGCAAACACGCAACGGCAAGCGAACAGCAAAAGCGGCGTTAGCCATTGCGTGTGACATGATCGATGAAAAAATGATTACCGAGCATGAAGCTTTACTACGTATTGATCCAAGCTCGCTAGATCAATTACTGCATCCAACGCTAGATCCAAAAGCGCAAAAAACGGTACTAGCCAAAGGATTACCAGCAAGCCCCGGTGGAGTTTGCGGACAAATCGTATTTTCACCCGAAGAGGCCGTAGAACTAAAAGAAAAAGGGCAAAAAGTTATTTTAGTGCGCGTAGAAACTTCGCCTGAAGATATAGCGGGAATGATTGCTGCCCAGGGTATTTTAACTTCGCGCGGGGGGATGACTTCGCATGCGGCTGTAGTGGCGCGCGGAATGGGAAAATGTTGTGTTGCTGGTTGTTCTGAGATTGAAGTCAATCACGCTGCAGAAACCATGAAAGCTAAAGGCTATGTTCTAAAAAAAGGTGATTTGATCACCTTAGATGGCTCGACCGGTGAAGTATTTTTGGGAGAAGTAAAAACTATTGAACCAAAACTTGACGGTACTTTTGATCGCTTGATGAAAATGGCTGATAAAGTTCGACGTATGAAAGTGCGTGCGAATGCGGACACCCCAAAAGATGCCCAGACGGCGCGTGATTTTGGTGCTGAAGGTATTGGCTTATGCCGGACCGAGCACATGTTTTTTGGCGCGGATCGAATTGATGCAGTCCGAGAGATGATCATTGCGGACACGAAGTCAGAACGTGAAAAAGCACTGACTAAATTATTACCCATGCAGCGTGATGATTTTTATCAGCTTTTTAAAATCATGGATGGTTTTCCAGTGACGATACGTTTGTTAGATCCGCCTCTGCACGAATTTGTTCCGCATTCAGAGGAAGAGATTGCTGAGCTTGCCAAAAGAATTAATTACGATGTGTCTCGATTGAAAAATAAAATAAGTTCGCTGCATGAGTTTAATCCCATGCTTGGTCACCGTGGTTGCCGCTTAGCGATTACGTATCCGGAAATTTATCAGATGCAATCACGCGCTATTGCTGAAGCAGCGGTGCAGTTAGTACAAGAAGGTTTTAAATTAATTCCAGAGATTATGATTCCGTTAGTAGGCACCGCACGCGAGCTTGAGATTCTTAGAAATCAAACCGTAGAAGTCATCGAGAAAGTCCAAAAAGAGAAAGCCATTAAATTTGAATATTTAGTAGGAACAATGATTGAGCTTCCGCGCGCTGCCGTAACCGCGCACGAAATTGCCCATCACGCAGATTTTTTTAGTTTTGGAACCAATGATTTAACTCAAACAACGTTAGGCCTATCACGTGATGATGCTGGTCGCTTCTTGGGATCGTATGTGTCGCAGGGGATTTTTGCGAAAGATCCGTTTGTCAGTATTGATCAGCTGGGTGTTGGCACGTTAGTAAAAACTGGCGTGGATTTGGGACGACAAACCAAGAAAAATTTGAAAGTCGGAGTCTGTGGTGAACACGGCGGCGATCCTGATTCGATCGAATTTTTTGAAAAAATCAACTTGGACTATGTCAGCTGTTCGCCATTTCGCGTGCCGATTGCACGTCTTGCAGCCGCTCGAGCCAGTCTAAAGCGGTAACTGGCGGTAAGTTTTTTCGGTACGCCCGTTTTTAAAGATCGCGCACAAATTTAGTGGCTAAGGTGGCCAGTCCGCAGACAACTCCACCCCACGCCATATCCGCGAAGGCTAAGTGCAGTGGAAAATCTTTAAGGGTAGAGTAATTTGTCATGTCATAAACTCCGTAGACAAGAACGCCTATAAAAGCCCCTGTGAAGAACGTCGTCAGTAGGCTAGCTGAAGACTCCAATCTTGGTAGGACAAAAAATAAAATCGTGACAGCAAGAAACAGGTAGACCACGCCGGCAGCCCACAGCACGGGCTGAAATTGGCCGCTGTGGATGCGCCCAATAGCAGTTAAATTATCTATATAAAATTTCTTTGCAACCAAACCCAGCCAAACATAATCAAAAATAATTATCGTCACAAAGCTAACAAAAAAAAGTTTTATCATCTGTCCCATAATAGCACCACCTTCAATCCCATCATGCAGCAAAACTAAAAAAAGCTCCAGCTCGCTTTTTAAAAAAAAGGTATCTGCTTACTTTTCGGGGATCGGACAGGGGGTTGTGTTGAGTATTCTTAATAGCATCTTGGGGCTGGTTTTAATTATGGGAAATCACGGAATTTTGGCTCATAACTAGGGCCGGAGGCCTTATGAATTTTTCTAAGCTGTTTATTTCTTGTTTTGTGATCTTAAGTTTCCAAATGGTTAAAGCCCAGCAGGCTGCACCCACGACAGTAAATGATGACGATGACGTTGTGGTGATTGTTGATGATAAGACGACGCGGGAAATTCGCCGTGGATCTAGCGAATACAACCGTATGAATAAAAATTATTTAATCGCAGCCCAGTTGTATGGTCACGGACCGATCAGTGGCAAAGGAGTTGGCCTGTCTCTTGGAAAATTTGCCGATCGCAATTCGCTTATTTTGCTCGAGTGGGTCAGAAATTCGGCTGAAGCCGAATACACCGGAGCCGAAAGCCTAAGAAATTACTCGGTCGGTTTACATTTTAAAAAATTTGAAAAAAACACTTTTTTCTGGAGAATGGGCGCCGATTACCGTTATGCCTCTTACAGTTATGCGGGTGCAACCTCAGCAAAATCCTTTGAATCTGATTCTTTTAATTTTAGCACGGCGATTGGGACCGAATGGTTCTGGCGTTCATTTACTTTGGGGGTCGACTGGATCGGCGCTTCAGTGCCGTTGTATTCAAAAGTTAAAAATGAAGTTGTCTCCGGGGCTTTTACAAGCTCAAGCCTTGATGACGAACGCAAGAAATACACAACCGATACAACTGGCGTTTACGCGCGATTTTACGTTGGTTTAGCGTTCTAAATTCTGCACAATGAGGAATCAGGTTCACGGGGCCGCATCACCAGCCTCTGAACTGCGTGGCTTATAAGCATTAAGTCAAAAAGAAGTGTTTAGAAAACTTTTGTTTTATTGACATGATTCACTGCACCCTTAGAATTATTCCAATAGAGTTAGCCTTTGGTCGAGATGACTTCAGACAAATCTGATAACTAGGGGAAATGTTTTGAGAATTAAAAAATTAGAACTAATCGGTTTCAAGTCTTTCAAAGATAAAACAGTCATTCACTTCGATGCCGGTATTACGGGAATCGTAGGACCAAATGGTTGCGGTAAATCCAATATCGTCGACGCGTTAATGTGGGTGATGGGTGACCAGTCGGCCAAAGATCTGCGAGCGTCGGCAATGACCGATGTGATATTTGCAGGCTCTGAAGGTTATGCCTCTTTAGGTCTGTGCGAAGTATCGCTGACGCTTGAAAATGACGGCGGCCCGTTTCCGGCAAAATATTTAAAACATTCTGAAATCATGGTGACCCGTCGTTTACATCGTAATGGTGAAGGCGAATATTTTATCAACAAAGAAGTCGCGCGATTAAAAGACGTCCAAGAAATTTTTATGGACACCGGAGCCGGCTCAAAAGGGTTTTCAATTATTGCGCAAGGTATGATTGGAAAAATTATTACGGCAAAACCCGAAGACCGCCGTATGCTTATCGAGGAAGCTGCTGGAATTACCAAATTCAAAGCCCGCAAAAAAGAATCGCAGCGTAAATTAATTTCTACCGATCAAAACTTGGTCCGTCTGCAAGATATTATTGGCGAACTTAAACGCCAGATTGATTCGTTACAACGGCAAGCTCAGCGGGCTGAACGTTACCGGACTATAAAGAATCAAATCGAAGATTTAGAGCTGTGGCTATCAAGCCTTCAGTTTGTTGATCTTAAAAAGACGGCCGATGAAGCTCAAAAAATTTTTGACGATGCCCAAACGACCGAATTCGGCAGTGAGGCCAATCTTTCACAGATGCAAGCGCAGTTAGAAACGCTAAAACTTACAATTCTCGAGCAAGAAAAAGCGGTCGAGACCAAACAAACTGACTTTTTTAATTTTCAAAGTTCAGTGCAGAAAAAAGAAATGGAAATCCAAGAATTACGTTTTGAACTCGAGCAGGCCAAACGCAACGAACAAATGACCGGAAGTATTCTTAGCGAACAAAAAGCCCGTCACGAATTACTAACCCGTGATCAAGCCCAGTTATCCGAGCAATCAGTTGCTTTAAAAGAAGAATCCGAAGAATTAACTAAGACGTCGACTGAAAAATCAGAAGCATTTTCAGCATCGCAATTGCGTTATTCAACTATCGATGATGAGCTGACTTTAAAACGCCGCGAACAAATCGCGGTCGGGCAAACGGAATCCTCATTGGATGCACGGGTGCAATCATTAGCAACTCAGATTACCGATTTAGAATCAAATTTGGCGGATGAAGAAATTACTGTAACTGAGCTTCGTGAAAAGCATCACGAATTTGAAACCAGGCGCCGTAAGATCGGAAATTCCCTAGATCAAGAACGGCAATTACAATTAGATCTTTCAAGCGATGCTGAGGCCTTTGAAGTCAATAAAAAGATTTTAACTGAATCGTTAATGAAAAAACAAAATGAAGTGCAAGAATTTAAAGATAATTTAAATGAAACAGCTTCACGACTTTATGGATTAGAAAACTTAGCAGCTAATTTCGAAGGATTCGAAGAAGGCGTAAAGCAAGTCATGTTATGGAGTAAAGCCAAGACGGCCGAACTGCATGCGGATGGCACAGCTTCTGAATTTTTTAAACCCGTATCTGAGGCGATCGAAGTGCCGATTGATTTTGAAATCGCCATGGAAGCTGCCCTTGGTTCGAAATTACAAATGCTGTTGTCACAAAAATCTGATCAAGCTGTTGAAGCCGTCGATTTTTTAAAACAACAAAATTCAGGGCGCTCAAGTTTTTATTCTAATGATGGCGTCATCAATAAACATCTTGAAGGAAATCCAAAATCGGAACCCGGTGTTATTGACCTGTTGAAAAATATTGTGACGTACCAAGATGAATTTGCGCCAAAAGTGGAACAAATATTAGATGGCGTGGCCGTTGTCGATTCCATTCGAACGGCTTTAAAACTTCGACCAAATTATGCAGGTTGGACTTTTGTGACTCAAGACGGGGACACGTTGGCTGCGGACGGAGTTCTTACCGGCGGATCGAAAGATTCGGCTGAATCCGGAGTTTTGAAACGACGTCGTGAAATTAAAGAATTATCCGATAAGAAAAACGAATGGGCTGGTAAATTAGCACTGGCAACTGCCGCATTAAAAAAAGTTCAAGAGCAGTTGAATAATGTCGTCACTGATTTTGAAGGCGCGCAAAAACGCCGGGTTGAGCAAGAAGTGAAAGTTGCTGAACTTAAAAAAGATTTAGAACGCTCTGAAAACGAATTTCAGCAAGCGGCCACGGCGGTCGAGCGCCAAGAAAAAGAAGTTCGCAGACTGCAAGATAACCTAGGCGCGATGAAACAAAAATCAAGCGAACTTTCAACGCATCTGCAGCAGTCTCAAGCGCAGAAGCTTGAATTGGAAGAAACTGTTAGCACGCTGATGGCTGAGTACAACGCCATGAAAGATAATTTTGAGACCACTCAGGCTGAAGTTATGGATTTGCAAATTCGTGCGGCCACTAAATCGCAAGAATATCAGGGAATTATTCGCCAACTTGAAATGGTGCAAAAACAAGTCGGTGATTTAGATCTGCAGTTGTCACGCATGAATGAAGAAGCTGAAGGCTATTCTTCACAAATGACTGAAGGTCAGTACACTCTTGAGCAGGCCAAAATCGATTTTGAAAAAATGCTGGCAGAAGTTGAAGCAAAACGTTTAGAGATGTCACATTTCAAAAATAAATTTGAAATGGAAACGGCTCATATTCGCGAACTTGAAACAAAAGTTATCACAACTCAACGTGAACGTAACGACCGTCTATCAAAGATGAACGAAGCTCAGCTGAAGCTCGAGCAAGCTAAAATGAAAGAACAGTATTTGGTCGATCAAGTGCGTGAAAAGTACATGTTGTTACTACCAGATGTCATTTTCAAGTATGAGCACCGCGAAGGCGATCCTACGACCGCCGACCTTGACCTAAAAGATCTTCGTGAAAAATTAGCCAAGATTGGTGAAGTGAATTTATCAGCGATTGCAGAATTTAGCGAAACGCAAGAACGTTATACTTTTTTAACAGGTCAGCATGCAGATTTAACTGAAGCCAAAGAACAACTACGAAAAGTCATCGAACGTATAAATAAAATCTGTTCAAAGCGATTTAAAGACACATTTGATCTGGTGAACGAGCGTTTTCAAAAAGTTTTCCCAGTCTTATTTGGTGGCGGTGAAGCTATGCTTCAGCTAGTTGAAGATGCGGAAAAAGGTGAAATGGGTATTGAAATAATCGCCAAGCCCCCAGGCAAAAAAATGCAAAACGTGACGCTGATGTCGGGCGGCGAAAAAGCATTGACGGCCGTGGCCTTGGTGTTTTCAATTTTCTTAGTGAAGCCGTCTCCGTATTGCTTGCTGGATGAGGTGGATGCTCCACTTGATGATGCCAACGTTTATCGCTTTAATGATTTAGTTAAAGAAATGGCCAAGCGTTCGCAAATTATTGTGGTGACACACAATAAACACACGATGGAAGTAGCGCAAAAACTTTACGGTGTGACCATGCAAGAGCGTGGAGTTTCGACGATGGTTTCTGTTTCTTTAGCAGATATTCAGTAATTAATTAAAAATATGGCAGAATTAAAACAAAAAAGAACGGCTGAACAAAAAGCAGCCGTTTCTTTTTTTAAGATTCATCAACGTGCCTGCGAAAATAAACAAGATAGTTACATTGATCCGGAAACAGGTTATCAAGTTCTTACTTCGTACTTCCTAAAAGAACGTGGTTTTTGCTGCACTAATAATTGCCGTCATTGCCCTTACGGATTTCACGATCAAGCGTGGCCGTTCGAAGCGGATGATACAATAAAGGATTAAAATGTCGGATTCTAGCTATTCTCAAATGATGATTTTAATGGGTTTTGTTTTTTTATTATTGTTAGTTATTTTTGGGACCATCGTTTTTTCAGTTCTTAAGAAAAATAGAAATAAAAACAAACCAGCCGCCGAAACTAAAACGTTAACCGAGTCGCCACCTAGCCTGCAGACCCAAATTAAAACACCGGCGCCTGCCTTCACTGACGTGCCTTCTTTAAAACAAGAAACTAGAATAGCACCAACAGTACCAGGACCTGTAAAAGAAATTTCTGTTGCTGAAGCCTTAGTAAAAACGGAAGCTAGCTTTTTTGGTCGCATAAAAAAAGCGTTTGTAAATCCAGATAAAAAAATTGTGCTAGATGAAATCGAAGAGATTCTTTACACCAGCGATTTAGGCCCGCAGACCGTAGAAAAATTACTGGAAGCCGTTAAAGCTGAGTTATCGGGTAAAGAAATTTCCGATATTATCTCTGTGAAGCGGGCACTACAAAATGAAATGCGCGAAATTTTAGAACCGGTGCAAAATAATCTAGAAAATAATAAGTTATTACAGGATCAAATTACCAAAGCTATCCAAGGCCCAACAGTTTTGTTGATCGTCGGAGTCAACGGAGCGGGTAAAACAACATCCATCGGAAAAATCACGGCTCAGTTAGCAAAAGATGGCAAAAAAGTTTTAGTTGCGGCAGGTGATACCTTTCGCGCGGCGGCCGGAAATCAATTAAAAGTTTGGACGGACCGAGCGCAAGTGGATAACGGCGGGCAGGTCGAAATATTTTGGCCGGCAAATACCAGCGATCCAAGTGCCGTGGCGTTTGATTCGGTCCAAAGGGCCAAAGCGCAAAACTTCGATTACGTCATTTTAGATACCGCCGGCCGCTTGCATACGCAGTCCAATCTGATGGAAGAATTAAAAAAAATTAAGCGGGTCATGACAAAAGTTATTCCCGAGGCTCCGCATGAAACTTGGATTGTACTGGATGCGAACTCTGGCCAAAACGCTTTGGTGCAGGCCAAAGAATTTCATCAAGCGCTGACTTTAACAGGTGTCGTGCTAACCAAAATGGACGGGACGGCGAAGGGCGGAGTTGCGCTAGGCTTAGTTGATCAACTAGCAATACCGATCAAGTTGATCGGTATTGGCGAAAAAATTTCAGATTTAAGATTATTCAAACATATCGAGTATGTGAATTCTATTTTAGGTCTTTAAATTCACTGCAATTTCAAATTTAATTTCCACCGGCACTGCCGTTAAAGTTATTGCCGTTATCGTTATTGTTGTAAGTCGATTGCGCGGCGGCCTGAGGCATCACTTGCGAAGCACTAAGATCAGTCAAATTTGATTTTGTATAATCAGGTAAAACCGCACTGGCTCCTGGTACTCCACCACGTGGCATAGCTTCTGGGTGTTCGTAGTTTACAAAACGACCTTGATCAACCATGAAAACACCGTGAAAAGCCGGTTCTCCCAGGCTGTAAGTATCTCCTGATTTGCCAGAGCTTGCGCGCTTACCAGTTAGACCTTGCACCGAAGGAAACTGGGAAGCCTCGTAGCTGCCTTCTTCTAACACGTCCGAAGAAGAAATTTTGCCGTCACGTAAGCGCGATTCGACGGCCGGTTTAGCGCTCGAATTAGGGTTGTCTTTACGAACTTGATCTTTAGTTAGTATAAAATCAAATCTCACTGGATTTCGTTGCGATTGATAACTTTGCAGTTGGCTATCGGCAACGGCTTCTTTCGCATAAACACGAAAAACATCGGTGCCAGCAGTAATAAATGACTGAACGTACGCCACCGCGCGATTTTCTAAGCGTGTGCAACCATGTGATCTAGGGTCTGAAAAAATATTGGCTAACATGCTTCGTGTTTGTTGGATGAACTTATCTCCATCAGCCCCCCAACCAATAGTTCCGTGAATCCATTGTCCATGAGCACTTGGTGCTAGCATCGCCGCATACCAGCCGAAAGCTCCACGTAAAGCGCCCTGGCCATTGGGAAGTGCGCTGGACGAAGACCAGTTACCATAAGATCCACCAGCAGCTGGTGTTGCCGGGTATGCGGAGTCATACCAACTGGGGTAAGCTTGGCCGCCATCTTCATAAAATTTGACCCACTTTTCAACCTTGTAAGTACCCACGCGAGTCCAAAGATCGTGATCCGCAGAAAGTTTTCCAACCACCATATCTGTTTCAAAAATCATGCGGTGAGCGCAGTCCGGTGAAGTCGTGCAGCGTTCGTAGATACGCATTTTTTCGGTCGCGATATTCTGAACTATAAAATAGCTGGCAGCTGCTTGAGCTTGGGCGCCAGAAGTAAAAGCGATAGCCGCAGCCAATATAAAAATTGATTTCATAAGAATCCCCCACAAGAAGCTAGATTAACGTTACGCGTTATTTACCACAAAAATCAACTTCAGGGGAAAGATTCAGGATTTTTAACAAACGTTGAAATGAATTCACTAAGCGCCAAAAAGATAGACGGAGATTGTCATTTGCCTATATGAATCATCACGAATCAAGCCAATAAAGAGCCAAAAAGTTAGGGAAACTATGAACTGGGTCGTAAGAATTTTTGTCGTATTATTTTTATTAGTGATATTTTCTGGCGGAGTTAAAGCCCAAGTTGCCTCAGTCGATTGGAAAATTAAAAAAACAGAATGGACCACAGCCGACGAAAAAGAATATTCTGAATTCGTTTCTTTAATCGGCCAGGCCGTTGAAAAACGCCAGTGCAATTCGTTCAAATCGTGTTTGCAGCATCCAAACAACCCTTATCGTGGGTCCGATTCAGACCAAATCAGCGTATTTGCCGATTGCGCAAAACTTTCTTACGTTATGCGTGGCTACTTCGCGTGGAAAAAAGGATTACCTTTTAGCTACGCAAATGGCATTGATAAACGTGATGTGCCCGATAACACCGGCGACATCCGCTATTCAAAATGGGGTAACAAAATAACTTCACGCGCTGATTTCCTACCGCGCCAGAGTGGTGGAACCTGGAAATTTGCAAATGGCATCAATGCTGTTGGCAGCGTCATACCTAGTGCAGTATTTTCTGCAAATTTTCGCTTTTATTTCGAAGGCATCGATGATGACAAATTATTTGCGGATTTTTATCCAGTCGAAGTCAGTCGTGATGCAATTGTGCCAGGAACAAATATTTATGATCCAAATGGCCACGTTGCTATCATTTACAAAGTTACTGATGATGGCAAAATTTATTTTATCGACGCCCATCCTGATAACAGCTTAACTTCAGGATTATTCGGAACAAAGTTCGAGCGCAGCCGCCCAGAACATTCTTCTGGTTTTAAAAACTTTAGACCTTATCATCTAGAAGGCGCCCAGTATAATGCGGCTTTTGGCTCTTTCGTTGGCGGCGTCATCAAGCCTTCTAAAGATGCGTCGTTACCCCTGCAAAGCCTTGAGCAATTTTTCGGAACAAATCTTTCAATGCAAGATTGGAAAAAAGGAATTTTTCAAGCGGGTGGCGTGACGTATCCGTTTTACGATTACGTTCGTATTAAATTATCAAAAGGAAATCTAAAACTAGACCCAATGGTTGAGATCAAAAGTTTATCCGAAGATCTTTGTCAAACTGTGCAGGACCGCGTGCAAGCTGTTGAGACGGGTTTAAAATCAGGAATCCAAAATCAAGCTCACCCCGAGCGTTTACCAACAAATATTTACGGGACTTCTGGCGATTGGGAAGAATACTCGACGCCATCACGGGATGCGCGTTTAAAAACTTCGTTTAAAGAATTGCGTGATACGGCTGAAAATTTATTTAACTTATACAACCAGCGTGATCCGCGCTTGGTTTATAATGGAGCCAATATTAAACAAGATATGTTAAAAAGTTATTTAAATGTCGTAAATCAATGTGCAATTCAGTACATAAAATCGAATAACCAAGCACAACGCTTAACTTTAGACCAAGTAAGACAGCGTTTATTCCAAATCAGTTTCGATCCGTACCACTGTGTAGAACTTCGGTGGGGAGCAACGTCCGCCGATGAATTATCATCATGTCACGATGATGCAATAAAACGAT
>JAYUWH010000050.1:0-5675 GCA_043753645.1 Bdellovibrionales bacterium | reverse complement strand
GTCGGAATAGGCCGTGCCAAATCGATTATATAAATAACATTCTGTTAACGGGTCGTAGTTGACCCCAACATCTGTTCCGGGAGTTACCGTATCCGTTGGCAAATAACACTCTGTCGTGCTCGGCGCTTTCGGTACTAAACAGATTGGTAGGCTTCGTCGTTTTAATGGTTCGTCAACTGCTGTTGGATCATATAGATCGCCAGCTTTGTAAAAGTATCCGATATTCCAACTTTCTTCCGTGTAATGGCGACGTATACCTTTGACGTTTTTCATTGTATTTACATCTAACAAGTCGTTAGCCGTAATCGGAGAACAAGCGGGCTGTGTATATTTTGAATTATTCCATTGGGTCTGTTTCATGATGACATAAGAATTACAATTCCAAGAAACTCCGCTGACCACCGAGCCATCGGATAAGTTTGATTCTTGAACCTGTAACAAGGCGGTGTTTTTCCAACCCGAACGAACAGCGTTTGCCGGAAAACCGAATTGCAAAGCGTACGAACGGCCATGCGCATTTCCTTTTTTTAGGGGATCTAATCGTTTTGGTGTACTTAACCCTAAGTCCGAGGTTGCGGCACTAGGTCCGTACGTGATAGTCAGCAAATATTTTTTTGTCACATCGCTAGAGGTAAATGCCGATCGTACAGTTTCTGCATACCGTTCGCCATAACCCAAGTTTTCAGTATCTAAAACAGCACCAACTTTTGGAAACGTTTCATCAGCAATATTATTATAGCCAAAGCTTGCAACAATTGGTGTGGGTACTGTGACATCACCCAAATTATACAAGCGCGGTCCTTCAGACAAAATTACTCCGGCTTCAGCAAACTTAATGTTTTTCGTTAACTCCGTTAAAATGTCGCCGGAAGCCAGTGCAGTAAAATTCACTACGCCATCTCGGGGCGCAATTGGCGTAGTCGCTGCGGGCGCTTGAATTAAGTCTTTCACAACTGAAAGGTCATTTTTTTTACGAACGGCAAACTGAATGTAGGTATCTTTGTTGATAGGTGAATTTGAAATAACATTTTGAATTTGAGCCGGCGTTATCACACTTGCCGGATAACTTGGTTGAATATGCTGCCCAACATACTGAAGAAATTCTGTATTTAATTTTAGGCCCGCTTTAACAGCACCCGAGCCGGCAGAATCTACAAAACCTTCGTTAACACCAATTTTCAATCCTGGTATTCCTAAGGCATTTAGGTTTTCCCCGACGCAAGAATTATAAGAAATTGTATCTGCAACCAAATCATACGCAAACGGAGCATTTGTAACTACTTTATCAGCAATTGAGGATTGCGTTTTTGATGATCCTAATAGGCCCGTAGTTTGTGAAACTCCACAGTTTTGAAAAAAAACAACAAGGCCGGTTGCTAGCATAATTAATACGAAAGATTTCACTGGTTTCACAGATTCCATAGTAACACGTTCCGTTACCTTTCGCCTTCAAGCTGAATTTATCGTTTCATTATGATATATTTTTCTGATGAAAACAGTAATGGTCTTGACGATCGTCCAGTGGTTTTGCTCTTTTTCCTACGGTTTTGTCCTTCCACTAGACACCATTCTAAAAAAATCGGTAGCTCTATCAGGAAATCAAATTTTCGCCGTTGAACAAGATGTCATTTTTAAAGTCGGAGCTGAAGAGCTTATAGTTCGTGAAAATTGGCTGATCGAAGGTGACAAAAATTTAAAATTAACAGCCACAGGACAAGGTTCTTTGAAAGACTTGCTAAAGCTTGTGGTCGTTTATAATAGCAAAAATAAAACCATGCTTGTCGGAAAAAATAAAACAAGTGAATTTGTAACACCCGATTTTTTCGAACGTTTTTTATCAATTCGGTCAGTAGATTCGTTCAAAAAATATTTAGCAGAGCTTTCTATTCCCCAAGTCGACCGCTTGTCGCGAGTTGCAGGCGCAGTGGCTTTTGCTATTGGCGAACCTTCAGCGCCAAACGCACCCAAACCACAAATCTGGATAGATCAAGAAACCTTTCAAATTAAAAAAATGCGCCTTCCATCAATGGCTGAATTAAGTCTTGAAGATTATGCTACATTCAAACAAATTCAGTATCCAAAAACCAAGAAGATTGAATGGTCAGATCGTTCTGTATTAATTAAAGTTAAACAAGTTTCAACTAAAACCTTTGCCAACTTAAATTCATTTTATCCGCAAAATTTAGACCAACCTTCAGAAATAAATTTGGTAACCAAAGGTGACGCTGGCTTACTTATTCAAGAGTTTTACAAGAGATTTCGATGACCTCAACATCGACCGAGATACGCGCGGGCACTGCCGTTCAAGTCGCTGTCGATGCTCCGATAAAAGATAAATTGACTTATTTGCAAAACGAAAACTTTAGGGTTCATCGTGGCCAGGCTGTTACCGTTTCACTAGGGAAAAGAATTGCAAAAGGAATCGTCATCGGCACCGATGAGGCGTCTAAAACCTCTGAAAATAAAAAAACTGAAGTTACGAAATACAAATTAAAGCCAATAACAGCTTTGGATGAAGAGTATCCACCATTAAAGGATCCTTTTTTAAAATGGCTTGAATGGATTGCGGGCTACTATGCCTATCCACTAGGTCAAACCGTACAACTTTGTTTTCCCCCACTTAGCAAAACGAAAACCGAGCGCGCTTCGAAAAGACCTTCTGTCATTCCCGTGGTTGAAAAGAAATCCGAGCACACGTTAACTGAAGAGCAAAATAAATGTTTAGAAGAAATAAAAAAACATAGCGATTTTGCAGTCCATTTAGTTCATGGAGTGACTGGATCAGGTAAGACTGAAATTTACTTAAATCTTTTTGAAAAGGCATTGCTGGAAGGCAAAAAAGGTCTTTTTTTAGTTCCTGAAATTTCATTAACACCTCAGCTGGTGCACCGTTTCGCAGAGCGTTTCGGAGACCAAATAGCTGTACTTCATTCGCAATTAACAGACCGCGAAAGAACAAATCAGTGGTGGAACATTGTCACCGGAGATAAAAAGATTCTGATCGGCGCGCGTTCGGCCTTATTTTGTCCGATGGAAAACCTTGGTTTGATTGTTGTTGATGAAGAGCATGAATCTAGTTACAAGCAAGATGAAAAGCTTAAATACAACGGTCGCGACGCCGCCATTATGCTAGGAAAATACTTAAATTGCCCTGTGGTATTGGGATCAGCAACGCCCAGTTTAGAATCTTGGAAAAATGCTTTAGATAAAAAATTTCATTTGCATCAATTAAAATACCGAGTGGAAAATCGTCCTTTACCTGACATTGAAATCGTCGACATGCGCTTAGAAAAAGATTTAGAAAAAAAATCGGCTGAAAAGCCATTCTGGTTGTCACAACAATTGTATAACGAAATGAAAGTAAAACTTGAACAAAAAGAGCAGGTGGCTTTACTGCTTAACCGCCGCGGCATGGCTCATCTTATTTTTTGTCCTGACTGTGGTCACACCGTTGAGTGTCCAAACTGCGACATAAGCTTAACGTTGCACGGAAAAACTCATTTAATTTGTCATTACTGCGATTACCACGAAAATTTAAAAGTGAAGTGTAAGGATTGTAAAGTTGGCGAATACATACCAATGGGACTTGGCACCGAACGCGTTGAAGACGATTTAAAAAAACTTTTTCCGGAGGCTCGCGTCAGTCGCGCCGATCGTGACGAAATCAATACCCGCCTTGAGCTTGAAGATTTAATCGAAAAAATGGAAAAATCAGAAATCGATATTTTGATTGGCACCCAAATGATTGCTAAGGGCCTTGATTTTCCAAATTTAAAATTAGTAGGTCTAGTCCTTGCGGATGTTGGCTTTAACCTGCCCGACTTTCGTGCTTCTGAAAAATGTTTTCAGTTGATGACGCAAATGAGTGGCCGTTCCGGGCGCCATACAAAAATAAATCAAAGCCCCGGCAAAGTAATTATTCAAACTTACAACACTGCCCACGATGCGCTGATCTTCACACAAAATCATGATTTCGAAGGTTTTGCGGAAGCCGAATTGGTATGCCGTGCTCAATTAAATTATCCGCCTTATCACAAGATGGCGGCGGTGCGCGTGCAATCGCTTTCACTGGAAAAAGTGAAATCCACATGTTTTGCTATGTCGCAAAGAGCTCAAGCTTGTAAGGAAAAATTCACTATTTATAATTCGGTCGAGATTCTTGGTCCAGCTCAGGCACCGATGGCTAAACTTCGAAACCAGTACCGCTTTCACATCATCTTTAAACATCCGAATTCGCAGCTGTTAAATCAATTTGTTAGTTTAATTTTATCCGACGAATCTTGGATACCCAGTCAGGTGAAGGTCTTGGTCGACATTGACCCTATGAATTTATTGTAAAATAATAGACCAATGGCTACATGTCCGCAGTGCAGTTTAGAAGTTCCAGAAATATATCCGCTGCAGGCCGACTTACGTGCAAAAATCAAAGAAGTTGATCCGCATTTTCCCCTAGTAGACCAGCTTTGCAAATCTTGTATCACGAGTTTACAGCACCAAGCTTATGGCACCAAGGGTTTGCTGCTTTCGCAAGAGCGAGCAAAAGATTTAAAAAAGAAAAAAATGTGGCAGAATCGTGTGGCACTTGTGCGAAATGGCCATGCGATGATGAAAAATCAATTAAATTCTGAGGCTGCAGTATCTTACGAGAAATATATTCGTTTAGTCGAAATGGTTTTTAATTGTGGGCCGGGACAACTTACACCTGAGATGTTAAAAGAAGCCGCCAAAACGGCCGAGCTTACAGTTATTACAGGTGTTTATTGGGATTTAGTTCGCATTTACGATGTCAGCGACAAGTACGGAGGCCGGCAAAAAATTGCGGCCAGACAATTAGCCAAATTTGTAACTTACACACCTATATTTTCTGATTTAGTCAAAAAAGCTCAAGTCTTCATGAAAACAGCAAAACATCCTGAAGTTATCAAAAGTTTTTTAATCGCCAGCAAAGCGCAGCGGCCACGCTGTTTTATTGCGACTTCTGCGTTTCAAACTCCGACGGCCGAAGAAATTGTTTTTTTAAGAAACTTTCGCGATCAAACATTAAAGATAACTCCCGTCGGCCGTAAATTTGTGTATTTTTATTATAAAATTTCGCCAGCTGTTGCTTGCTTTTTGGATAAGCACGAAGAACAGCATCCTTGGCTTAAATCCTGCACTCGCAACATTCTGCGCCTTTTAATTAATGGCATTAGGCTTTTTTAAATTGTGCTTTTGAGCTGGGTTCCAACGAATTGCTTTTTAATTTTAAAAACTGGGCTAAAAAAGAAATCGGGATGCTTTTGTTTAAAATATGATCGCCCTCTTGATGGCACAAAAATATTTCAGGAGTATTAGCTTTAAAGACTTTTTTAACTTCTGGAAAAGCCTGAATATTTTTTAATTTTTGAATAGATACCTTAGCTTCTATAAAAATATAATTTCGCGGATCAATTTGTATTAAAAAATCAATTTCTTCGCCTTCACGCGATCGCCAATGATAAATTTTAAAATTTAAATTAAAGTTTAAACTTGTTTTGTAGATTTCAGAAAAAACTAAATTTTCAAATAAATGACCTTGCTGCGGCGATGTCGCGATAGGTTCTGCTGATGACCAGCCTTGAAGTCGACAAGCAAGCCCGGTATCAATAAAATAAATTTTGGGAGATTTAACAAGCCTAGAATTGAGATTTCCAGAA
>JAYUWH010000049.1:0-47219 GCA_043753645.1 Bdellovibrionales bacterium | reverse complement strand
TTCCACAACTAAACTTCGACTTTTTGCAACGTGGATTAATCAGCCGTGATGAGGCTAGTATTATTCAGATTTTTGGCGATTACAATTTACTGCGCCTGATGGTACCTATTAATAAAAAAGCGGATTCCGGAGTTATCGTCGTTACTAAGTTTTTGAATTTAACTCCAGGCTCAAAATTCGATGACATCGTTGGAGCATATCAGGAATTTCATAATAATTCGCTGGTCGAATATCCTCTGAAGTCGATTTATTTTATTATGTTGATCGTGATGACTTTGGTTATTCTTTTTGCTGCAGTTTGGTTTGGCTTCTATCTGGCAAAACAGTTGGCCATTCCGTTAGTTCAGCTGGGGCGGGCCACAAAACGGGTTGCAACCGGCGACTACTCCGCATTGGAAATTACTTCTGGAAGCGAAGAGATCAGCAGTCTTATTGGCAACTTTAATCAGATGATCGGTAATTTATCCAACTCCGAACTAGAACTTCAACAAACTCTTAAAAATTTAAACCAGTACACGCGTTATGTCGAAGTTGTATTAAAAAATGTAAGCGCAGGAGTTATCTCAATTGATATGGATGGGCATTTGACGACCATGAATCGTCGGGCGGGCGAGCTTTTACAAATTGATCCCACGCAGTTCGTCGGAAAACATGTGCGCCTAACCATGAGTGAAGAAAACTACAAGTTATTCGCAAACATCGTCAAATCTATGCAAGAAAACTCATTGATCTCGTTACAAAAAGAAGTTCGTATTCAAATCAACCAAGATGTGATTCCTCTATCAATTAATATTTCGATTTTGGTGAACGATGATAAGGCCGATATCGGAAGAATCATGGTTTTTGATGATATGACTCCTATAGTGAATGCCCAACGGGCGGCCGCTTGGACTGAAGTTGCAAGACGAATTGCCCATGAAATTAAAAATCCGCTGACTCCCATCCGGCTGGCAGCTGAACGAATGGCAAAAAAATTTGGTAATCAAATCCAAGACCCGGCGTTTCAGGATTCTATCCGCATGATCGTAAATCAGGTCGATGACATGCGATTACTGGTGAATGAATTCAGTCAGTTCGCTCGGCTACCAGAGCTAAAGCCGGTGCCGGCCCAGATGAATGATGTTATCAAAAAAACTGCGCAAATTTACATCGATAATCATCCCGAATATCAAATTACCGTCATCGCCGACCCGCAGTTGCCGGAATTTAAGTTCGATCCCGATCAAATCAAGCGTGTATTAATTAACCTGATTGAAAACGCAGTAGATGCTGTACAAAAAGAAAAAATTCCCGAAGTTAAAATAGCGACAGAGTACAACTCGAGATTCCGGGTGCTTAAAATTTCCATAGCTGATAACGGTATTGGCATCGTTCAGCGTGACCGCGTGCGTATTTTCGAGCCCTATTATTCTACAAAAGAAAAAGGTACAGGATTGGGCTTACCCATTGTAAAGAGTATTATTGAAGACCATGGTGGGACGATCAGAGCCTTGGAAAACATTCCCTCGGGGACAAAAATTTTGATCGAGATTCCAATCATTCCGACAGATACGTAGATTGATCAAGTTGGTAGATTGAACAGGAGTAAAACATGGAACTGCACGCGCAAAAAAATAGATTCAAAGTTTTAATCATCGACGACGAAGCGCCAATTAGGGAAGTTTTATCAGAAAGTTTGCGTGATGACGGCTATGAAGTTCTCGTTGCGCCAGACGGTCCTGCTGGATTGAATTGCCTGAAAGAATTTAAGCCAGACATTTGCTTTTTAGATATTTGGATGCCAAAGATGGACGGTATCGAAGTGCTAACTCAAGCCGTGCCGCTTTTTCCAGAAACTTCGTTTGTGATGATTTCAGGGCACGGAACTATTGAAACGGCTGTGAAAGCGACTCGAATTGGAGCTTGGGATTTTATTGAAAAGCCCCTTTCTTTGGATAAAGTTACGATTGCAATCGATCACATCTTGCAACTAAAATCTGAAAAAGACGAAAAAAATGCACTGTTGAATAAATTACGTAAAAGCATCGCTTTGGTTGGCGAATCTGAGTCGATGAACAAGGTGCGAATACAAGTTACGGAGTTTGCAAAAACCTCGGCTCCCGTTTTAATTCAAGGCGAAATTGGTGCGGGCCGTGAATTGGTTGCACAAAATATCCATTACATGAGTTCTCGCGCCAGTGGCTCGTTTGCCGATATTAATTGCGCGACTCTGCCGCAAGATCTTATAGAAATAGAACTTTTCGGTATCGAAAAAGGGGCTCTGCCAGGAATTGATAAAGCCCGCCGGGGAAAAATCGAACTTATCGACGGCGGCACTTTGCTAATTCAAGAAATTGAAGAAATGCCAATTGTGTTACAAGACAAGCTTGTGCAATTTTTTAAAACTAAAACATTTAAGCGCTTTGGCAGTTCAGAAGAGCGTTCAGCAGATACACGAGTTATAATAACATCGTCTTCATCGCTTGAAAATTTACGAAAAAATTCAAGAATCCATGCCGAGCTTGAAAAGCTTATTGCAGGTGCTCATATGTGGGTGCCGTCCCTTCGCGAGCGGGCCGAAGACATTCACTCGTTAGTTGTTCATTTCAGTGATTTAGCGGCTAAGCAAATGGCGTCACTTCGAAAGACCATTTCCGAACAAGGAATTAAATTACTGGTGAAACACACTTGGCCTGGCAACGTGCGGGAATTAAAGAACTTTATTGAGCGAGTTTATATTCTAACACCTTCAGATTTCGTCGACGTGCATGATTTGCGCTTTGCGGGTCTGATCGACAAGCGAGAAGTAGGGTCTGCTTCTAGTCTAGAAGTTAACGACATGTCGACATTTCGCGAGGCCCGAGCTGAATTTGAAAAAGAATACTTAATTAAAAAAATTCAGGAAAATAACGGTAATATTTCTAAAACTGCGGAAGCCATTGGTTTAGAAAGAAGTTATCTGCACCGAAAAATAAAAGCCTATGGCATCGAGGCCAATATATGAAATGGACCCAGACTCATTTATTCACCTATAAAGAAGCTCCATCTGATGCTGAAATCCCTTCACATAAATTAATGATTCGTGCTGGTTTAATAAAAAAATTAGCACCGGGTCTATATACCTACGGGGCCATTGGTCTTCGCGCGATTCGAAAATTTGAAAATATTATCCGAGAAGAATTGGATAAGGTCGGCGGAATAGAAATTTTGATGCCGATGGTGCATCCCAAAGAATTATGGAGTGAAACCAATCGCTGGGCTGAAATGGGCGCAGGGCTTTTAAAATTTAAAAATCGTAACGACCACGAATTCTGTTTGGCAGCGACCCATGAAGAAGCCGTCGTTGATTTCGTCAGACATGATCTAAAATCATGGCGTGATTTCCCCAAAAATATTTATCAAATTCAAACAAAATACCGCGACGAAATTCGTCCCCGCTTTGGACTTATGCGCGGCCGCGAATTTTCGATGAAAGACGCCTACAGTTTTGATATGGATCAGGCTGCAGCTTTAAAATCCTACGAGGGTATGTACCAGGCCTACGAAAAAATATTTAACCGGCTTGAATTGCAATTCCGTATTGTGCAGGCCGACGCTGGTAACATTGGTGGCAGTCAAACGCATGAATTTCAATTGCTGGCTGATGCGGGCGAAGACGCCTTACTTGTTAGCGATAAAACGAATTTCGCGGCCAATGTCGAAGTGTGTCCCGCTATCGATGCCGAAGTTTATCAATCCAAAGAAACGGCGTTAAAAACTTTGGAAAAATTTCCGACTCCCGGACAAAAAACCATCGCGGATTTAGAAAAATTCACCAACACTTCAGCAAAAGAATTAGTAAAAACACTGTTCTTCAGCGCGAATGAAGGCGCTGACCCTAAAGATAAATCGTTAAAAGCGTTTGCAGTTTTACTGCGTGGCAGTGATGAAGTGAATCCGATAAAATTAAAAAATCTTTTGGGCATGACAAACTCGCCACAAATGTTAACAGATGTCGAAGTCAACGACGTGACATCTGCAAACCCTGGCTCGTGCGGTCCGATTGGCTTAAAAATTCCGATTTATGCAGACAGCGGAATACAGCCACTTAAAAACTATATTGTTGGCGCTAATGAAGATGATTTTCATTTGAAAAACGTAAATCATGAAAAAGATTACCAAGTCACAAAATTCGCAGACTTGCGGATGGCACGCGAAGGTGACAAGTGTCCTGAATCCGATGGCCGCCTAAAATCTTACCGCGGCATTGAAGTCGGACATGTATTTTATCTCGGACAAAAATACGCGAAAAAAATGAACGGCGTTTTTCTTGATAAAAACGGCAAATCGCAATTTTATGAAATGGGTTGCTACGGCATTGGAGTCACACGCACAGTGCAGGCGGCGATCGAACAAAGTCATGATCAAGATGGTATTATCTGGCCCATGGCAATTACCCCATTTCATGTTCATATCTGCCATTTAGATCCTAAAGATGCGGAACTTTCTGCTTACGTAGAAAAGATTTCCCAGGCTCTTGAAGAAAAACGAATCGAAGTTTTCATTGATGATCGGGACGAGCGGCCTGGAAGTAAATTTAAAGACGCTGATTTACTGGGATTTCCGGTTCGTATTGTGGTCGGCCGAAAAGGGTTTGATGCAAATCAAATTGAAGTGGTGCAGCGAAAGACCAAAGAAACCACCAAACATTCTCCAGCAGACGTCCTCGCAAAAGTGGTGGAGCTTTTGAAATGAGTTTATTGAAAAATCCAATCATCTTAGCTTTAGATGTCGACACCAAAGAGGACGCGCTAAAGATCTTGGATCACGTAGGTGATATGATAGGCGGTATAAAAGTAGGGCCGCGCTTAACTTACAGTTACGGGGCCTCGCTGGTTTCTGAATTCGCGGAAATCGCGCCTGTGTTTGTTGATAATAAATATTTTGATATTCCAACTACCATGGAAGCCGCTGTGCGAGCCACTTTTCAGGCGGGCGCAACTTTAGTCACTGTGCACGCCTTAGCAGGGGCCGAAGCCCTACAAAAAATGGCTCAGCTTGAAGTTGAGCTGAACCGCAAACGACCTTTCAAAATTCTAGCAGTTACAATTCTTACCAGCTGGGAAAAATCTTCATTCCCCGAAAATTTTCATTCTTGGTCTGTGGAAAATCATGTGCGTAGTCTTTCTCAATTGACTTACTCTGCGGGCTTGCGCGGATTGGTATGCTCAGGTCACGAGCTTGAATTCGTGCTGCAAAAAGATTTTTTTAAAGTTGTTCCAGGAATCAGATTATCAAGCGATCAATCCCAAGATCAAAAACGTGTGATGACGCCAAAAGAAGCCATAAAAAATGGCGCGCAAGCGCTGGTCGTCGGGCGCACAATTTTAAAATCAAATCAACCACGCCAAGCCATTCTAGAAATTTTAGAAAGTTGTTAATATGAAAAAACCATTTCGTCCTGCTAAACGTTTTTCAGTAAAAGATAAGCCTGTAAAACCAAATTCGCCAAGGGTTGCATCCGCGGTGCCACGTGATAAACAAAAAAATTCCCACGACCAAAAATTAACATTTCCTAAAGGCTGGCGTCATGTGGCCGGCACTCACGCGATTAAAGAGTTATTGCACACGCGACCAGGCTCCGTGCAGTCTGTACTGCTGCAAAACAACTGGAAAACATCGGCTGACTTGCGCGAAATTGTCGAAACACTTGAAATGAAAAAAATCAAGTTTGAAGAAAAAAGCGAAGGTCAATTGTTTCAACTTTGCCATTCTCATCAGGGCGCGGTTGCTTTTTCCAACGTAACTCCCGAATTTAATTACGAAGACATGGGCTGGGAACAAAATGGCCTGATCGTGGCGTTGGACGGAGTTGAAGATCCACACAATCTTGGTGCAGTGTTAAGAACCAGTTGGCTGATGGGAGTTAACGGCGTCATTATCCCTGATGATCGTGCCGTCGGGATTACCGCAACTGTCAGTAAAGTCGCCTGCGGTGGGGTCGAGCACGTGCCGATTTATCGCAATAACCAGTTTCAAAAGCCATTCGACACTTTGAAACAAGCGGGCTTTTGGGTCTACGGCCTAAGTCACAAAGCTAAAAAAACGATTTACGACATAAAATTTCCAGAAAAAGTGATTTGGGTTTTGGGAGCGGAAGACAAAGGTCTGCGTACCACAACCGAGAAAATCTGTGATGAATTAGTAAGCATTCCGCAACTTTCTGCAGAGGCTAGTTACAATGTTTCGGTGTCTGCAGCTTTGGCAATTGCCGAGACAAAACGGCAGTGGAATTTAAAAAACTAACTTCAGCTCAAATTTATTTTGACCTCGCCCAGTCATTCCAGTAGAAATTTCAAGTTACGACTTAATGCGATTATTATTTTTATTCGACTTTTGTCTGAATGCTGGTTTAGCTCAATTGGTAGAGCAGCTGATTTGTAATCAGCAGGTTGCGGGTTCGAGTCCCATAACCAGCTCCATTAACCGCTTGCGGTTATTGGCGAATACCAAATTTTTGCGAGTGTGCAACTGTTTGGGTAGGTGCCCGAGTGGTTAAAGGGGGCAGACTGTAAATCTGCTGACTTCGGTCTACGAAGGTTCGAAACCTTCCCTGCCCACCATCTTTTTTTCTAAATCGTTTATTCGATGAAGAAAATAAAAGATCGGTTCCAACACGCCACGGTTGGTTCCAGCTGTACAGTCGCAAAAGTTTGTCCCGGGCGGGGGTAGCTCAATTGGCTAGAGTATCTGCCTTCCAAGCAGAGGGTTGCGGGTTCGAGACCCGTTCCCCGCTCCAATTAACTCCGCAACGAGTTTTTTGAAGGAACTTTTGATGGGAATTAAGGCGTAAAAACTTTAGTGCCCGTGTAGCTCAGTGGTAGAGCACACCCTTGGTAAGGGTGAGGTCGTCGGTTCGGCTCCGATCACGGGCTCCAAGATTTAGGAATTGTTTTAATTTTTAATTTGATTTTAAAGTTAACGTTTTAAGAAGTTTAAGTAAGAAAAATAAAATAACAATCTCTGCAGGAGGATATAATGTCTAAAGAGAAATTTTTACGGAATAAGCCACATGTCAACATCGGCACAATCGGCCACGTCGATCATGGAAAAACAACATTAACAGCAGCTATTACAACAACTTTGTCGAAGTTGGGTAACTCTAAGGCCATGGCTTATGATCAAATCGATAAGTCTCCCGAAGAGAAAGAGCGTGGAATCACGATCTCTACAACTCACGTTGAATACGAAACTGCAAACCGTCACTATGCTCACGTTGATTGCCCGGGCCATGCTGACTACGTAAAAAATATGATCACAGGTGCTGCTCAAATGGATGGCGGAATCCTTGTTGTTTCTGCTGCTGATGGACCTATGCCTCAAACACGTGAACATATCTTACTTGCTCGTCAAGTTGGTGTTCCATCTCTTGTTGTTTTTATGAACAAGTGTGACATGGTTGATGACAAAGAATTATTAGAACTAGTTGAAATGGAAATTCGTGAACTTCTTTCTAAATACGATTTCCCAGGCGACGAGATTCCTATTATTCAAGGTTCTGCTAAACTTGGTTTAGAAGGCGTTGATTCTGATTTAGGAACAAAATCCATCATGAAATTAATGGAAGCTTGTGACACTTATATCCCACAGCCGGCTCGTGCTATCGATAAAACTTTCTTAATGCCAGTTGAAGACGTGTTTTCAATCTCTGGCCGTGGAACAGTTGTTACAGGCCGTGTTGAGCGTGGAATCGTAAAAGTAAATGACGAGATCGAAATTATCGGTATTCGACCAACTCAAAAAACAACAGTTACTGGAATCGAAATGTTCCGTAAGCTTCTTGATGAAGGTCAAGCGGGCGACAACTGTGGTGTTTTGCTTCGTGGTACTAAAAAAGAAGATGTCGAGCGTGGACAAGTTCTTGCTAAACCAGGAACTGTTAAGCCGCACAAAAAATTCAAAGGCGAAGCTTACATCCTTACAAAAGAAGAAGGCGGACGTCATACTCCATTCTTCACAAACTACCGTCCACAGTTTTACTTCCGTACAACTGACGTGACTGGTGTTGTAACTTTAAAAGCTGGAACTGAAATGGTTATGCCTGGCGATAAAATCGAAGTTAACGTTGAGTTAATTACGCCAATCGCTATGGAAATGGGATTACGTTTCGCAATTCGCGAAGGTGGTCGTACTGTTGGAGCCGGCGTTGTTACAGAAATCGTTGAGTAGTCGATAAGACGTCTTAACGCTTTGCGCAAGTTTTAGATTACTAGAATTTACAGCGTTTAAAGAAAATTTCAAAAATCGGGCCAAGGGATAACTTAACAGTTGTCCCTTTTCCTTTTTTAGAGTTATATTCTGCGTCTTGTATAAACTTTTTTAGAAGGGGAATAGCTCCAGTGGTAGAGCGAACGACTCCAAATCGTTAGGTCGTGGGTTCGAATCCCTCTTCCCCTGCCATTTCGCTTTTAAAAAAGTTGAACGGTAGTTGATACAAGAAAATATTTTTATGGAAAATATTTTTTAAAATAAAATTTTTTGAATAACGTTACGGCGTTAAGTTTATGGATAAGGATAAGGGATTGCTAAATGGATAAAACAAATTCGAAAATTTTGACTTTATGTTTCGTCGCTTTCTCGGCGTTAATTGGTTTTACAGTTTCAACTTTATTAAAAGTTTTTTCTGGCGCCTTTGGAATCATCGCGAAATTAATGAACTACGATGCTTTTCGCCACGGATTACCTGTAGCTGTAGGTCTTTCTTTATTCGTTTACCTGCAATTTAATAAAGGCGTTTTGAAATGGGCTGATGAAGTGGTTGGTGAGGTCAGAAAAATTGTTTGGCCTCCGTTTAAAGACACCAAAGGTATGACAATCATCGTAGTCATCATGGTTTTAATCTCAAGTGTGATCGTTAGTGTTTTTGATATGTTTTCGGGTTTTGTTCTGAATCAATTAATGAAGTAGGAGTTAGCATGGATAAAAAATGGTACATCGTTAACGTTCAGACCAGCTCCGAGGCGACTGCAAAGTCAGCTATCGAAGAAAAAATTCGCTCAAATAAAATGGAAGCGATGTTTGGCGATATTTTAATTCCAGCTGAAAACGTTGTTGAATTAGTAAAGGGTCAGAAGACGACAAAATCTAGAAAATTTTTTCCAGGATATATTTTTGTACAGATGGTTTTAAACGACCAAACTTGGCATTTAGTAAAAAGCTCTTCAAAAGTAAGTGGCTTTGTTGGCGGAACAAAAACTCGTCCACCTGAAGTTCCGGAGCATGAAGTACTACGTGTAACTCAGCAGATGGCGGGCATCGGAGAAAAGCCCCGGGCCAAGGCAAATTTCAATGTTGGCGAGCAAGTAACAGTCGTTGATGGGCCATTCAGTTCATTCAACGGAACAGTTGAAGATATCAATGAAGACAAAGCAAAAGTAAAAGTATTGGTTACGATTTTTGGACGACCTACTCCGGTGGAGTTAGATTTCGTTCAAGTTGAAAAGCAGTAATTTCGTTTTTAATTTGTTAGGTCATGGGGATCTAATAAAAATTTAACCCTATAAATAAAAGTGGGAATCATGGCAAAAAAAGTTACAGGTATGATTAAGCTACAGATACCGGCAGGGAAAGCAAATCCAGCTCCACCCGTTGGACCGGCACTTGGACAGCATGGGGTAAACATTATGGAATTCTGTAAGCAGTTCAATGCGAAGACGCAAGCGTTAGGTGACGCTATCGTTCCGATCATTATTACTGTTTATCAGGACCGTTCGTTTACTTTCATAACGAAAACGTCTCCGGTATCTTCGTTGATCAAAAAGGCATTGAAATTAGAATCAGGTTCTAAGATGCCGCAAAAAGATAAGGTCGGCAAAATCAAGCAAGATCAAATCAGAATAATTGCAACAACTAAGTTGCCCGATCTGAACTGTGTGAAGGTAGAATCAGCAATGTCTCAAGTTGCTGGAACTGCGAAAAGCATGGGCATCGAAGTACAGGACTAGGCGGAAATATGGCAGGAAAAAAATTTACAGCATCAATCAAAAAAGTTGATAGCACAAAAAAATATTCTTTCGAAGATGGTATCAAGTTAGCTGTGGAAACAGCTCCAGCAAAGTTCGATGAATCCATCGACGTTGCTGTACGCTTAGGTATCGACCCTAAACAATCTGATCAGCAGGTTCGTGGCGCGATCGCACTTCCTCATGGTCTTGGTAAAAATGTTCGCGTTGTTGTGTTCGCAAAAGGCCCGAAAGAAGCTGAAGCAAAAAATGCTGGCGCTGATTTCGTTGGTGCGGATGACCTCGTTGCTAAAATCAACGGAGGTTGGCTGGATTTCGATAAATGTATCGCAACTCCAGACATGATGGCGACGGTGTCAAAAGTGGCTAAGGTTCTTGGACCTCGTGGTTTAATGCCAAATCCTAAAGTTGGAACTGTAACGATGAACGTGGGTGAAGCGGTCACTGCAGAAAAAAAAGGTAAACTTGATTTCCGCGTTGATAAAGCTGGTATCGTACACGTTTCTATTGGTCGCAAATCAATGGGACCGCAAAAACTAAAAGATAATTTTGACGTGTTTGTTGGCGCTATTTTGAAAGCGAAGCCAGCAACTTCAAAAGGTATCTATTTGCGAACAATGGCTGTTTCTTCAACGATGGGCCCGGGTGTGAAGCTAGACGTGAACCAAGCGAACAAGAAAATAGAAGAGTAATTTAATTTTTTTAAACTAGAGCGTCAGTGACAGTTGGTGTCGATAGCTGCAAACAACTTTAATAAAATAAAGTTCGATCGGCTGACCTAAATTGAAAGAAAGAAAATCCGTTCTTTCCGACAAGCCACCCGAGACTACGTTCTTAAAACTCTCGAAGGGAGGTTCCAGTATGTTAAGAGCTGATAAAGATACAGACATCAAATTGATCTCTGAAAAATTAGCTAAAGCTAAAGGTGCCTTTGTCGTGGACTTTAAGGGCATGAAAGTGGAGCAAGTAACATCGTTACGTAAAAAGCTTCACGCTGCAGAGTCTGAGATGAAGGTAGTGCGCAACACATTAGCGAAGCGCGCGTTCAAAGATCACCCGGCAATTAGCTCGGCTTTCGATTCAACAATGAAGGGCACAAATGCAATCGTATTTGCGTTCAATGAAGTTGTTGGCGTCGCAAAAACGTTGGCTGATTTCGGCAAAGATGTTGAGGCTCTGAAGATCAAAACCGGTATGATGGACGGCGAAGCGCTGGATGCAAATAAAATCAAGTTCCTAGCGACACTGCCTGGCAAAGATCAGTTACGTGCACAGTTCTTATGTTTATTAAAAGAGCCATCGGCTCGGTTAGTTCGCTTAATGAATGTATACGCAACAAAAGACGCTGCTCCAGCTACTGAAGCTGCACCTCAAGCATAATTTAACTTTAACTTAATTTTAAGAAGGAAATGACAATGGCTATGACAAACGAACAATTAGTTACAGAATTATCAAACAAAACAGTAATCGAAATTGCTGAACTAGTAAAAACTTTAGAAGAAAAATGGGGCGTTTCTGCTGCTGCTCCAACTGCTGCTGCTGCGGCTGCTGGTCCTGCTGCTGAAGTGCAAACGGCTTTCGACGTTATCTTAGTTGAAGCTGGTGCGAACAAAATCAACGTAATTAAAGAAGTACGTGCGATCACTGGTTTAGGCTTAGCTGAAGCAAAAGGCTTAGTTGAAGCTGGCGGAAAAGCAGTTAAAGAAGGCGCGACTAAAGAAGAAGCTGAAAAAATCAAGAAAGCTCTTGAGACAGCCGGCGCTAAAGTTACTATCAAGTAATTATAAGTCCAAAATTGATGACCACAGGCATCGAAATGGCGTCTGTGGTTTTTTACGTTTAAGAAATGTTAGTTGAAGTGCGAAGTTTTTTTTAGATTAGTTTTTAAAGATTTAATGTGGGCCTTGAAGATTTCCCCCCGAAGCGAAACTTCACTTTTGTTGTGGTTTAAAAATTATTTTAAGTCCAACAGCTACTCAATCAGGAGAACGAATGAACAAGACTCCCGTAACGGCATCGAATTTACGAATTCGAAAATCCTTTGCAAAAAATAAACAAGTTATTGAAATACCAAATCTGATCCAATTGCAGAAGAAATCATATGAATCTTTTTTGCAAAAAGATATGGATCCAGATCGTCGGGACACTGATGGTTTGAATGGTGTTTTTAAATCTGTATTTCCTATTTCAGATTTCAATAACACATCGTCATTAGAATTTGTCAGCTACACTCTCGAGCCTGCAAAATATGATGTCGATGAATGCCGTCAGCGTGGTATGACGTTCGCGGCTCCGATTAAGGTGACTTTACGCCTTATTGTTTTTGATATTGATGAAGAAACTGAAGCTCGTAGCATCCGTGATGTAAAAGAACAAGAAGTCTACTTAGGTGAAATCCCTTTGATGACAGCCAACGGTTCTTTCATCATCAACGGTACCGAGCGCGTTGTAGTTTCTCAATTACACCGATCTCCGGGTGTTTTCTTTGACCACGACAACGGTAAAAACAATGCGTCTGGTAAATTAATTTACTCGGCCCGTGTAATTCCATACCGTGGTTCTTGGCTTGATGTAGAATTCGACCAAAAAGACGTTATCCACGTCCGTATCGATCGCCGTCGTAAATTTCCAGTAACTATTTTATTAAAAGCGTTGGGTTACAATGTTGAACAGCTTTTAGAATATTTCTACGACCTTGATGAAATCGTGGTTAAGGGAAAATTATTATTCCGAAAGCTAGACATCGAAAGAATGTCTGGTCAGCGCGCTATCGCTGATATTTTAGATCCTAAATCAGGAGAAGTTCTGATTAAAGCGGGTCGCCGTATTACGCGTGCGATCGTTAAAAAAATTCAAGACTTAAAATTGACTGAAGTTGAAGTTCAGCCTCAGGATCTTGAGGGAAAAGTTTTAGCAAAACCATTAATCGACGAATCAACTGGCGAAATTATCGCAGACGCGAATAATGAATTAACAGCATCTATCATCAAAAAAGCAATGACTGCAGGGATTGAAAAATTTCACTTGGTGTTTTTTGATGGTTTAACTGTTGGTCCGTTCTTACGTAATACTTTATTAGTCGATAAAGTTGCTAACAAAGAAGAATCATTAATCGAAATTTACAAACGTCTACGTCCTGGTGAGCCTCCAGTTTTAGAAGCTGCTATGGCGTATTTTAATCGTTTATTTTTTGATCCAGAAGCTTATGATCTTTCTGAAGTTGGTCGCATTAAGATCAATCATAAATTCGGAATTTCTATGGAAGAATGCCCGCCAAGCTTCCGTGTATTAACTCATAAAGATATTTTATCAACTATCAAGCACTTGATCGAGCTTAAAAACGGTCGCGGTGTTGTGGATGATATCGATCACTTGGGTAACCGACGTGTTCGTTCTGTCGGCGAGCTTTTAGAAAACCAATATCGCATTGGGTTGGTTCGTATGGAGCGCGCAATCAAAGAGCGTATGTCATTACAAGATGTTGAAACAATGATGCCTCACGATTTAGTTAACGCTAAACCTGTGAACGCTGTTGTAAAAGAATTCTTCGGATCTTCACAGTTATCTCAGTTCATGGATCAAACAAATCCACTTTCTGAAATTACTCATAAACGTCGTTTATCAGCTTTAGGGCCCGGCGGTTTAACTCGTGACCGCGCAGGTTTCGAAGTTCGTGACGTACATCCGACGCATTATGGTCGTATCTGTCCTATTGAAACTCCCGAGGGACCAAACATTGGTTTGATTGCCTCCCTTTCAACTTACGCACGTATTAATAGTTATGGTTTCATCGAAACGCCGTACCGCAAAGTACAAGGTGGTCACGTTTCTTCTGAAATTCATTACATGTCAGCTCTTGAAGAGGGCGGGCATTCTATTGCTCAGGCGCCAACGGACTTAGCCCAAAGCAAAGAGTTGCCAGCGGGTAATTTAACAATTCGTCGTGATGGTGAATATGAATTGGTTGATCGCGAAAAAGTTTCTTTGATGGATGTTTCTCCTTCACAGTTGGTTTCAATCGCAGCTTCATTAATTCCATTCCTTGAGCATGACGATGCCAATCGCGCCCTGATGGGTTCGAACATGCAGCGTCAGGCCGTTCCATTAATCAAATCACGAGCTCCATTGGTTGGAACTGGCGTCGAGCGATTAGTTGCGCGCGATTCTGGTACTTCAGTGGTAGCGACCAACGATGGTATCGTTGAAGATGTGGATGCATCACGTATCGTAGTTCGTCGTCTTGCAAAAGGCGGAGAGCTGGGCGCCAACGTTGATATCTACAACTTAACAAAATACCAACGTACAAACCAAAATACTTGTTTTAACCAAAAGCCGATTATCAAAAAAGGCGATAAAGTTTTTAAAACAGATATCATCGCAGATGGTCCTTCAACAGAATTAGGTGAATTAGCACTGGGACAAAACATTACAGTCGCGTTCACTCCGTGGATGGGTTACAATTTCGAGGATTCTATTTTAATTTCTGAAAAACTTTTACAAGAAGACACGTACACATCAGTGCATATCGAAGAATTCGAATGTATTGCGCGTGATACTAAACTTGGAAAAGAAGAAATCACTCGTGATATCGCCAACGTCGGCGAAGAAGCCCTTAAGGATTTAGATACGTCAGGTATCATCCGCATTGGTGCTGAAGTTAAGCCTGGTTACATCCTTGTTGGTAAAGTGACGCCAAAGGGTGAAACTCAGCTGTCTCCAGAAGAAAAATTATTGCGCGCGATTTTCGGTGAAAAAGCCGGTGACGTACGTGATACCTCTTTACGAGTTCCATCAGGCGTTTACGGAACTGTAATTGATGCTCAGGTTTACTCACGCGAAGGTTCTGACCGTGACGAACGTTTAGCTTCAATCTTAGAAGATAAGAAAAAGAAATTAGAAAAAGACTTAATCATCGAGCAAAACGTTATCAAAAATAACGCGATTGAAAAATTGCGTGATATCGTTGTTGGTAAAAAAACAACTGGAATTTTATTAAATGAAGATGGATCGCAAAAGCTTTTGAGCAAAGGCCAAGACATCACATCAGCAGATTTAGAAACAATTCCATTTGAATTATTAAGCTATATCCCTTTGGAGCAGGACTTAGAATTTCAAGTGAACAAAATCATCGACGGCGGACGAAATCAATTGGACGCAGTCAAAATGGTTTTCAACGAGAAAATTGATCGCTTGAAAAAAGGTGATGAACTTCCTCCGGGCGTTATCAAAATGGTTAAAGTTTACGTGGCTATTAAGCGTAAACTTCAAGTCGGTGATAAGTTCGCGGGACGTCATGGCAATAAGGGTGTGGTTTCAAAAGTTCTTCCAATGGAAGACATGCCTTACTTAGCAGACGGTACTCCGGTTGATATGGTTCTAAATCCACTAGGTGTTCCATCTCGTATGAACATCGGTCAGATTCTAGAAGTTCACTTAGGTTGGGCAGCACTTAACTTGGGTAAACAAATCAACGAACATTTAGAAAAATTTAATGCTGAAGCACTTCGTTCAAAAATGAAAACCATTTATGACGATGCAGAAATCAGCGCCAAAGTAGATCAAGCTGATGACGAATCTATCCGTAAGATGGCTGAAGCTATCAAACGTGGTGTGCACGTTGGAACTCCGGTTTTTGACGGTGCGCAAGAATCAGATATGCGCGAGCTATTAAAAAAAGCGGAATTAAGTTCAACGCAGTCGATTTTATTCGATGGTCGTTCGGGCGAACCTTTCGCAAATCCAGTAACAGTTGGTGTGATGTACATGTTGAAACTACATCACTTAGTCGAAGAAAAGATTCACGCGCGTTCAATTGGACCTTATTCATTAGTTTCTCAGCAGCCTCTGGGTGGTAAAGCCCAATTCGGTGGTCAGCGTCTAGGAGAGATGGAAGTTTGGGCGATCGAGGCGTACGGAGCAGCTTACTCATTACAAGAATTCTTAACTGTGAAGTCCGATGACGTTGCAGGAAGAACTCGTATGTACGAAAGCATCGTTCGTGGAGAAAATATCCTTGAGCCAGGATTGCCAGAATCTTTCAACGTATTAATCAAGGAACTTCAATCATTAGCGATGAATATCGAACTTGTAGAGTCTGATATTTTAACTGATGACCTCGAAGAGCCTTCAATTGAAAACGCGGGAATCAACGATGCAATAGTGCAGCAGCACTAGAAGTGACAGTGCAGCAGCACTAAGTAGTATGGCTGCGCTGAAAAGTGCGGCGACTAGTAGTGTGAGTGAAGTTCAACATTAATTTCGTAACTAGGAGTTTATAGTGAGAGATTTATTAAATTTTTTCGACAAGCCAAAAGATCCACTTTCATTCGATTCGGTTAGAATTTCTCTAGCCTCACCAGAAATGATTCGTGAATGGTCTTTCGGCGAAGTTAAGAAGCCAGAAACAATTAATTACCGTACATTTAAGCCAGAACGCGATGGTCTTTTTTGCGCCAAAATTTTTGGTCCAATTAAAGATTACGAATGCTTATGCGGTAAATACAAACGAATGAAGTACCGCGGAGTCATCTGCGAAAAATGCGGCGTTGAAGTCACACAAACAAAAGTTCGCCGTGAGCGCTTAGGTCACATCGAATTATCTTCACCCGTGGCGCATATTTGGTTTTTACGATCATTGCCTTCACGTATCGGAAACTTATTAAATCTTTCTTTGAAAGATGTCGAAAAAGTTTTGTATTGTGAAAGTTATGTCGTTATCGATCCTATGGAGACAACTTTAGAAGAGGGATCTGTTCTTTCTGAAGAAGTTTATCAAGCGGCGTTGAACGAATTCGGTCCAAACTTCAAAGCTGGAATGGGCGGAGAAGCGGTTCGCGAATTATTACGTAAAATCGACTGCGAATATTTATCTCGAAAACTTCGCATGGAATTAAAAGAAACAAAATCAGAGGCTGCGACTAAGAAATTATCAAAGCGTTTAAAAGTTGTAGAAGCTTTCAAAGGTTCTATAAACAAGCCAGAATGGATGATGTTAGAAGCTCTTCCAGTTTTACCACCTGATTTGCGTCCGTTAGTACCTTTAGATGGCGGTCGTTTTGCGACTTCAGATCTAAATGATTTATATCGCCGTGTAATTAATCGAAATAATCGTTTAAAGCGTTTACAAGAATTAAATGCTCCGGACATTATCGTTCGGAATGAAAAGCGTATGTTGCAAGAAGCAGTCGATGCTTTACTGGATAACGGTCGCCGTGGAAAAACATTTACCGGTCCAAATAAGCGTCCACTAAAATCTTTAAGTGATATGCTTAAAGGTAAACAAGGTCGTTTCCGTCAAAACTTATTAGGTAAGCGTGTGGATTACTCGGGTCGTTCGGTTATTACCGTTGGGCCAACATTGAAATTACATCAGTGCGGTATTCCTAAGAAGATGGCTTTAGAATTATTTAAGCCATTCGTTTACAATAAATTAGAAGAAAAAGGCTTAGCGACAACAATCAAACAAGCAAAACGTTTGGTTGATCAAGAAACAGTCGAAGTCTGGGATATCCTAGCTGAAGTTGTGAAAGAGCATCCAGTTTTATTAAATCGTGCTCCAACTCTTCACCGACTTGGTATTCAAGCTTTCGAACCAGTACTTCACGAAGGAAAAGCGATCCAGCTTCATCCGTTAGTTTGTACGGCGTTCAATGCCGATTTCGACGGTGACCAGATGGCTGTTCACGTTCCGCTATCAGTTGAAGCGCAAGTGGAAGCTCGCGTTTTAATGATGTCGACAAATAATATTTTATCTCCTGCCAATGGAAAACCGATCATCAATCCATCACAGGACGTTGTTTTGGGATTGTATTGGATGACTCGTATCCGCCCCGGCGCAAAAGGAACGGGAAAAGTTTTCGCCTCTGTGCAAGAAGCCCAGTACGCTTACGAAGCCGGCGTTGTTGATTTACAAGCTGCGTGCAAAGTAAAAGTAAAAGGTAAAATCGAAGAAACGTCTGTCGGCCGATCAATTTTATCTGAAGCTGTACCAAAAGAAGTTCCATTTTCTGATGTAAATACAGTGATGAGCAAAAAATCAATCGCTGGTCTTATCGATAAAACGTTTCGTCTAGCGGGTGCAAAAGCGACTTGTATTTTGGCCGATCAAATCATGCAATTGGGTTTCAAATACTCAACTGTTGCCGGTCTTTCAATTTGCGTGGATGACATGATCATTCCTGCTTCAAAAGCGACAATGATTGCAGATGCTGAAAAGCAAGTTCAAGAAATTCAAACTCAGTATGACGAAGGTTTAATCACTGACGGTGAGCGCTACAATAAAGTGGTGGATATCTGGGCGCAAACGTCAGATAAAGTTGCGAAAGAAATGATGGGCCAAATCGAAAAGCAAAAATTTGTTATCGATGGCAAAGAGCATATCGGTCCCTCATTCAATCCAATCTTTATCATGGCGGACTCCGGAGCACGGGGATCGTCGAATCAGTTACGTCAATTAGGTGGAATGCGTGGTCTTATGGCCAAGCCGTCCGGCGAAATTATCGAAACTCCGATCACGGCCAATTTCCGTGAAGGTTTAACAGTTATTCAGTATTTTATTTCAACTCACGGAGCTCGTAAGGGTCTTGCCGATACCGCTTTAAAAACGGCGAACTCAGGATACTTAACTCGTCGATTAGTTGACGTGGCTCAAGATGTGATTGTTTCTGAAATCGATTGTGGAGTGACAGAAGGTTTAGACATCACGCCAATTTACGAAGCGGGTGAAGTGATTCACGGAATCGGCGATCGTATTTTAGGTCGTGTTTCTTTACACGATGTAGTTGATCCAACAACAAACGCTGTCCTTGTAAAAAAGAACACTGAAATGGACGAGAACACAGTAAAAAAATTAGAAGAACTAGGAATCGAAAAAGTAACAATCCGTTCGGCATTGATCTGTACTGCAAGACGCGGTGTTTGTATCAAGTGTTACGGCCGTGATTTAGCTCGCGGAGCCACAGTAAACTTAGGTGAAACTGTCGGAATTATCGCAGCTCAATCGATCGGTGAACCGGGAACTCAGTTAACAATGCGTACATTCCACTTAGGTGGAGCCGCATCTCGTTCAGTCGAGCAATCTGTTCATACAACTCGTTACGAGGGAACTTTAAAGTTAACAAACATTCAGTCTGTAAGAAATAAACAAGGTAAGTTAACTGTTATGAATCGTAACGGTAACGCGTTGATTATTGATGAAACAGGTCGTGAGCGTGAAAACTTCAAATTAGTTTACGGTGCTATTCTAAATCATAAAGACGGCGATAAAGTGATTAAGGGTGCGACCATTGCAGAATGGGATCCGTATTCAAATCCAATTATCTCTGAGGTTACAGCGAAAATAACTTTCCAAGATATCGTTGAAGGTGTGACCATGACTGAGCAAGTAGATCCAGTAACTGGATTTGCTACTAAAGTTATTACTGAATCAAAATCAGCTGACAACAAACCAACAGTATTCATGGTCGATGGGTCAGGAAAAGCCTTGAACCTTCCGGGTCGTGATATTCCAGCTCGTTACATGATTCCAGTTGGTGCGCAGTTACTTGTGACAGACGGAGCCGACGTTCACGCCGGTGATGTTATCGCAAAAATGCATCGTGAAACTTCAAAGACAAAAGACATCACGGGCGGCCTACCGCGTGTGGCTGAATTGTTTGAAGCACGTAAACCAAAAGAAGCTGCGATCATTTCTGAAATTGACGGCTACGTCACTTTCGGCAAAGACGTAAAGGGTAAACAGCGTGTGATTGTAACGCCAGAAATTGGTGAACAGCGTGAATACTTAATTCCAAAAGGAAAACACGTTGCCGTACGTGAAGGTGAATTCGTTCGTGCCGGTGAAGCGTTAATGGATGGACCAACAAATCCACATGACGTTTTAGCAGTCTTGGGCGCAAGTGCCTTATCAGCTTATTTAGTGAATGAAGTTCAAGAAGTTTACCGCTTACAAGGTGTGGGAATTAACGATAAGCACGTTGAAGTTATCGTTCGTCAAATGCTACGTAAAGTAGAAGTCATTGAAGTCGGAGACACACGTTTTCTTTCTGGAGAACAAGTTGAGCGAACTACTTATACTGCAGAAAATGACCGAATTCTTAAAGAGGGCGGACAAGTGGCAACTAGCAAACCATTGTTGTTAGGTATCACAAAGGTATCTTTAAGTACTGAAAGTTGGATTTCTGCAGCCTCTTTCCAAGAGACCACAAAGGTCTTAACGGAAGCTGCAATTAATTCAAAAACAGATCACTTACGTGGCCTTAAAGAAAATATTATCATGGGTCGCTTGATCCCAGCTGGAACAGGTTTAACGTCTTATAAACGTTGGAAAGTTGTTGTGACTGAGGATGAAGAGATGGAATCAGCAGCTTTGCCATTGGGCGGCTAAATTAGCGGGGCTGGGTGGTTGCGCGTAGCGACCATCCTTGGCTGGCTTCTCCTGACATCCTTGCCAGGAGAACATGGGTTTTTGGGGATGTATTTACGGTTTTATGCTTGACGATGACTTGAGTTGTCGTTTAATTTGTCGAACTTACGAGTTCAGAATAGAAAAAAAGGGGATTTTAAGTGCCTACAATTAACCAGCTGATCAAAAAAGAGCGATCAGTTCAAAAAAATCAGACGAAGTCACCAGCTCTTGCAAGCTGTCCACAACGCCGCGGTGTTTGTACTCGTGTGTACACAACAACTCCAAAAAAACCGAATTCGGCATTACGTAAAGTTGCAAAAGTTCGTTTATCAAATGGTTTCGAAGTTATTTCTTACATTCCAGGTATTGGTCACAATCTACAGGAGCATAGCGTTGTTATGATTCGTGGTGGTCGTGTGAAAGATCTTCCCGGAGTTCGTTACCACATTGTTCGCGGAACTCTTGATTTACAAGGTGTTAACGGACGTTTGCGAAGTCGATCTAAATACGGATCAAAAAAACCTAAAAAATAATTAATTAAGGAATACCTATGTCACGTCGAAGTCGTACATTTAAAAGAGAAATTATCCCTGATCCAGTTCACAAGGATATTATCATCGCTAAATTCATCAATAAAATTATGGAGCGCGGTCAAAAATCGACAGCGCAAAAACTTTTCTACGGAGCTCTTGATGAGTTAACTGGAAAAGTTCCGGGTGAAGAATCAGTTAACGTCATGAGAAAAGCTTTAGAAAACGTAAAGCCTTCGATTGAAGTTCGCTCTCGTCGTGTTGGTGGAGCTACTTATCAAGTTCCTGTCGACGTTCGCCCAACCCGTCGCTTAACTTTAGCTATGCGCTGGTTAGTTCAGTATTCTCGCGCTCGTGGCGAAAAAGACTTTTCGAAAAAATTAGCAGCAGAATTATTAGACGCTTATAATAATCGTGGAAACGCGATTAAGAAAAAAGAAGACGTTCATAAAATGGCTGAATCGAATAAGGCTTTCGCTCACTACAATTGGTAATTTAAAAATCTAAATGTCAGCAAACACTGTAAAAACTGAAGCTGACTTAAAGTTCACTCGTAATATCGGCATCATGGCTCACATCGATGCTGGTAAAACTACGACCACCGAACGAATTCTTTACTACACTGGAAAAAGTCACAAAATCGGAGAAGTCCACGATGGCGCAGCCACCATGGATTGGATGCCGCAAGAGCAAGAGCGTGGAATTACAATCACCTCAGCAGCAACAACCGCTTTCTGGAAAAACTGTCGCATCAATATTATCGATACCCCGGGACACGTTGACTTCACCATTGAGGTTGAGCGCTCGCTTCGTGTTTTAGATGGCGCTGTTGCTGTTTTTGATGGAGTGAATGGCGTCGAACCCCAGTCAGAAACCGTCTGGCGCCAGGCGAACAAATACAAAGTTCCTAGAATTTGCTTCATCAATAAAATGGACCGCGTCGGCGCCGATTTCAACATGAGCGTCAGCACTATCGCAGAAAAATTAGAAGCAAAACCAATTAAAGTTCAGATGCCCATAGGTGCTGAAGATCGCTTCGAAGGAGTTATTGATTTAATAACTGGAACAGCATTTTCATGGAGTGGCGGGGGCGAACACGATTTTGTTGAAATTGAAATTCCTACGAAATTAAAATCAGAATTTGAATTAGCCCGCGCAAAAACTCTCGAGCAAATTTGCGAATTAGACGATGCGCTTATCGAAAAATATCTAAACGGGGACGCCATTTCTGAACAAGAACTAAAGGCCGCTTTACGTAAAGCCACTATAGCGCTAGAAGTTTTTCCTGTGTTTTGCGGGGCCGCATTTAAGAATAAAGGCGTGCAACAGCTTTTAGATGGAGTTGTCGATTATCTTCCTAGTCCACTGGAAATTCCTCCGACCATAGGCATGAATCCGGTTAAGCCTGATCTACAAGTTGAATGTCATACAAAATTTGATGAACCTGCTGCAGCTATCGCTTTTAAATTAGCTAACGATCCATTTTCAGGAGCGTTAACTTACGTACGTATTTACTCTGGCCAAGTTAAGGTCGGAGACCAACTTTATAATCCACGTACGGAAAAAAAAGAGCGCGTCCAAAAAATTGTAAAAATGCACGCGAACGCGCGTGAAGAAGTCGATCATTTAAAAGCCGGCGACATTGGCGCAATTATCGGTTTAAAGTTTACCTCAACGGGTGACACCTTATGTGATTCGGCCCGTTTAGTTGTTTTCGAATCCATGATTTTCCCCGAGCCAGTTATCTCTGTTGTTGTGGAAGCAAAATCCTCGGCCGACCAAGATAAAATGATCGAAGGCCTGCAGCGGCTTGAAAAGGAAGATCCTTCTTGCCGTCTCAGAACTGATCCCGAAACCGGGCAAATTTTACTCTCAGGAATGGGTGAACTTCATTTAGATATTTTGATCGACCGTTTGATGCGCGAACACAAGATTCAAGCCAATGTTGGCCGTCCGCAGGTCGCGTACCGAGAAACTATTTCTCAGCCTGTAAAGACCCAGTTTGTCTTCGAAAGAATGCTGGGCGGAGATGAAAAATACGCGCAAATCGCTATAGAAATAACGCCAGCACCGCCTTCTGATGGAATAAAAATTACCTCATCGGTTGTGGCAGGTAGAGAAATTCAGCCCAGCTGGATAAAAGCATGCGAAAACGGTCTTAAAGAAGCTTCCGAAGTTGGACCAATAGCTAGCTACGCTATGGTTGGTTTAAAAATTAATATTAAGTCCTTATCTAGTAAGCCACAAATGACGGATGAAATTGTTTGTAAGGCGGCAGCCTCGTTATGCTTTCGCGAAGCCCTTAGGCAAACCGAAGCGATTCTACTTGAGCCGATTTTTAAACTCGAAGTGCAATGCCCTGATGAATTTGTGGGCAACGTTGTCGGCGATTTAAACTCCCGCCGTGGTAAAGTTCTAAATATGACTTCTAAGCCCAAGTCCGGCCAAATTATACAAGCTGAGGTGCCTTTGGCGCAGCTTTTTGGCTATGCCACAGATGTTCGAAGCTTATCTCAGGGCCGTGCGTTTTTCAGCATGGAGTTTTTAGACTACTTCCCAATTCCGCCAAAAGTTCGAGCTGAAATCCTTCAGCGATTAGGCCGATAATTCTTAAAAATAAGTTATTGACAATATTTCTCACGTATTCGATATTCACAAATCTTGTTAACGCTACGGAAACCTCCATACTCTTGGCAGTCTTGCTACGTGGATAAAGGTTTTGGCGAGCAGAACTAGGAAAAGGTATTATGAAAAGTCAAAAAATCAGAATCAGGCTAAAAGCCTTTGATCATAAATTACTTGATCAATCGACTAAAGAAATCGTGGAAACTGCGCGACGTACGGGTGCTAAAGTTGCGGGTCCTATCCCGTTGCCAACTCGTATCAACAGATTCACCGTATTACGTTCTCCGCACGTTGATAAAAAATCACGTGAGCAATTCGAAATTAGAACTCATAAAAGAATGTTAGATATTCTTGAGCCAACCCAGCAAACAATTGATCAATTGATGAAGTTAGATTTATCAGCTGGCGTTGATGTTGAAATTAAATTATCTGCTGAATAAAAGAAGGAGTAAAAAATGAGCGAAGTGCAAACACAAAACGCTGAAACAAAAACTCCTTCCGCTGAGGGCGTTAAGCTTAATGGCCTTTTCGCATTCAAAGAAGGAATGGCTACAGTTTACAATGAAAAAGGTGAATCGGTTCCCGTAACTGTTTTACGCTTCGAAAACTGGAAAGTTTCACAAATTAAAACGACTGATAAAGATGGCTACTCAGCAGTGCAAATTGCTGCCGTACCAAAAAAAGCCAAAAACAGCTCAACTGCGGAAAAGAATCACTTGTCTGCTGCTGGATTTGAAACAGGTGCGCAGTATATTAAAGAATTACGACAAGATGAGCTACCTTCTGATTTAAAATTAGGTGATAGCATCTCGATTGATACTTTAGTTAAGGGTGATGTTGTTAAAATCACTTCGAAGTCTAAAGGTCATGGATTCCAAGGCTCAATCCGCCGATGGAATTTTGCCGGTGGTCCAGCGACTCACGGATCTAAGTTTCACCGCCGTCCGGGATCTTCTGGTAACAGAACATGGCCGGGTCGTGTAATGCCAGGAAAGAAATTTCCGGGTCATTGGGGTGATGAAAATATCACTGTTCGAAATGTAGAAGTTATTGAGGTCAATGCAGCAGATGGCGTTTTGCTTGTTAAGGGTCCTGTTCCGGGCAGCAAAAATACTCTTGTTAGACTGGTAAAGGAGTAATCTATGGCTACAGTTAATATTACAAATTGGAAAAAAGAAAAAGTCGGTTCAGTTGAGCTTGCTTCTGATGTGTTTGAAGTTGAAGTTAAAAAAGATGTTTTACATACCGTTGTTCGTTGGCAATTAGCATCTCGCCGTCAAGGAACTCACATGACTAAAACTAAAGGTTTAGTCAGTGGTGGTGGTAAAAAGCCATTTAAGCAAAAAGGAACTGGTAACGCCCGTCAAGGTTCTACTCGTTCTCCGTTAATGCCAGGTGGAGGTACAATGTTTGGACCTACTCCTCGTAATTATGCTTACGTCCTTCCTAAGAAGACTCGTAAGGTTGGCCTAACAATGGCGCTTTCTTATTTATTAAAAGAAGGCCGATTATTTGTCGTTGAATCAATGGCATCAGAAGGCAAATCGGGCGAACTTAATAAGCGCTTGAAAACTTTTGGAGTTAAAAAAGCGGTATTAATCGACTCAATGTCAGATGAAAAATTCATGTTGGCAGCTCGTAATTTACAAAATTACAAATACTTCCCAGTAGCTGGTTTGAATGTATTTGATTTATTAAAATTTGACGGTGCAGTGATCACAAAGAACTCTGTATCTAAAATTGTCGAGCGCTGCTCGATGGAGAAATAAATGAAAACGATAATTAGATCTCCTTTGATCACTGAAAAAAACACCACACTTGCTGAAAACGGCGTGTATGTTTTTGAAGTTGGCTTAGAAGCAACTAAAACTGAAATTAAAGCGGCCGTTGAAACTGGTTTTTCTGTCAAAGTTCAAGGTGTTCGCACCGTGATTTGCAGAAGTGATATGAAGTATTCTAAGTTTGGTTTAACAAAACCAAAAAAATGGAAGAAAGCTTTTATCAAGCTAGCTGAAGGCCAAAAAATCGCATTATTTGAGGGGGCTTAAGTATGGGTTTAAAAGTATTTAGTCCAAGATCACATGCAAGTCGCGGAATGATTGGTTTTGACTTCGCTGAAATCACTAAAACGACGCCAGAGAAATCGTTAACAGTTCCTTTGAAGAAAAAATCGGCTCGTAATAATCACGGTGTGATTACCATGAGACATCAAGGCGGAGCTCACAAGCGTCGTTACCGCTTAATTGATTTTAAGCGTACCAAAGTTGAAGTTTCAGGAAAAGTTGCTTCGATCGAGTACGATCCAAATCGAACAAGTCGTATTGCTTTGATTAACTATGCTGATGGCGAAAAGTGCTACATCATTGCGCCAATTAATTTAAATGTTGGCGACACTGTTATCGCAAGTGAAAAAGCCGATATCAAGCCTGGAAATTGTTTACCACTTTCAGCGATACCAGCCGGAACAATTATTCATAACGTTGAAATGCGTCCGGGAAAAGGTGCACAAATTTGTCGTGGTGCAGGAGCCTCTGCTACTTTAGCGGGTAAAGGCGAAATGTATTGCCAAGTTCGTTTGCCTTCAGGTGAATTAAAACAAATCTTATCTGCTTGTAAGGCATCAATCGGCCAAGTTGGAAATACTGACAACGAAAACATCAAGCTTGGAAAAGCAGGGCGTTCTCGATGGAGAGGTATTCGACCGGGCGTTCGTGGATGTCATATGAATCCAGTAGATCATCCAATGGGAGGCGGAGAAGGTGTTGGAAAAGGACATCATCCAGTAACTCCTTGGGGTAAACCATGTAAGGGTTTTAAAACTCGCCATAATAAGCGAACAAACTCTTCAATTATTAAACGTCGTAAATAGGAGTAACTGTGGCACGTTCGATAAAAAAAGGTCCTTTTGTTGATTTGCATCTTACAAAAAAGATTGATGCAGCTATTCAAAAGAACGACAAAAAAGTAATTAAAACATGGTCTCGTCGATCAACCATTCTTCCTGAGTGCATTGGGTTAACTTTTGCGGTACACAATGGAAGAAAATTTGTGCCTGTTTATATTACAGAAAATATGATTGGTCATAAGTTGGGTGAATTTTCTCCGACTAGAACTTTCCACGGGCACGCTGAGAAAAAAGCAGCCCCTGCAGCACCGGCTGCAGCTAAGAAATAACGATAGGTTGAAGAATGGAAACTAAAGCATCTTTAAATTACGCAAGAATTGGAGCCCAAAAGGCTCGCTTAGTAGCAGATTTAGTTCGCGGAAAAAATGTGGATGACGCATTAAAAACGCTTACTTATTTAAATAAGAAAACTGCGCTTTTAATCAAAAAATTAATCGAGTCTGCAGTTGCTAATGCGGATTACAAAAAAACGATGAACATGGATAAGTTATTCGTGAAATCAATCTCTGTTGATCAGGGGCCTGTGCTTAAAAGATTCCGTCCCCGCGCACAAGGTCGCGCTTTCGGAGTTCGTAAAAAGTTAAGTCACATCAACGTGACTCTAGGAGAAAAATAATGGGACAAAAGGTTCATCCGATTGGTTTGCGCGTTGGTGTTATTAGAACTTGGGATTCTCGTTGGTATGCTAAAGGCAAAACCTATTACGATTTTCTTCATGAAGACATTAAATTAAGAAATTACATCAAAGACAAATTGAAGCACGCTGGAGTAGCAAAAATCGAACTCGAGCGCGCTGGAAATAAAGTTAAAGTTATCATCCACACAGCCCGCCCAGGTGTCGTTATTGGTAAAAAAGGTACTGGAATTGATACTTTAAAAGCTGACGTTCAAAAATTAACTACGAATGAAGTATTTTTAAGTATTCAAGAAGTACGTAAGCCAGATACAGATGCACAGTTAGTGGCTGAAAGTATCGCGCTTCAGTTAGAAAAGCGTATTTCTTGGAGACGCGCTTTGAAAAAAGCTATCGCTGCAGCCATTAAGGGCGGCGTACGTGGTATTAAAGTTCGTGTATCAGGTCGTTTAGACGGTGCAGAAATCGCTCGTTCTGAATGGTACAATGAAAAATCAGTTCCATTACATACTTTGCGCGCAGATATCGATTATGGAACTGCTCGTGCGCAAACTGCCTATGGAATTATTGGAATGAAAGTTTGGATCTACAAGGGCGATATTTTATCTGCTCGTGAAGTTCAAGTTCAGGAGGCCGGCCGTGCTAAGTCCTAAACGTGTTAAGTGGAGAAAACAATTCATTGGTCGTGCAAAAGGTTTAGCACACCGTGGATCAACATTGGATTTCGGTGATTTCGGTTTACAAGCCGCTGAGGAAGGTCGCTTAACAGCGCGCCAACTTGAGGCCGGTCGTATTGCGATTTCACGAACAATAAAGCGTGGTGGTAAAATTTGGTGCCGTGTTTATCCGGATCTACCAGTTACAAAAAAGCCAGCTGAAACTCGTATGGGTAGTGGAAAAGGTAATCCAGAATTTTGGGTTGCACGTTGCCTTCCGGGTAGAATTCTTTTTGAAATGAATGGTGTCACTCGTGAACAAGCTAAAGAAGCTTTTATCCGTGCGGCTCATAAGTTACCGTTTAAAACTAAGTTTTTAGAGAGAACATAATTATGAACTTTAAAGATATTGAAAATAAAAGTGCAACGGAGTTGGTTAAGCAAAAAGCTGAACTTACAACTAAGCTTTTCGACATGAATATGAAGAACAGTTTAGGTCAGTTAGCAAGTCCGCTTCAAATTCGAACAACAAGACGAGATATTGCGCGTTTAAACACGGCAATTGTTAGAAAGTCTGCAAGGTAGTATATGGTTAAGCAAGTTACTGAAAAAAGTCGTGGCCGAAGAGTTGAAGTTCAAGGCGAAGTTGTCGCTAACAAAATGCAGAAGACTATTTCTGTATTAGTTTATCGTACAATCAAGCATGAGAAGTATGGAAAATACATCAAGAAATCTTCAGTTATAAAAGCTCATGATGAAAAGCAAGAATGTAAAGTGGGCGACACAGTAATTATTTATGAAACACGTCCTTTAAGCAAGACGAAGCGTTGGGCTTTATCTTCAGTCTTAACGACAGCGAAGCAGGTATAGTATGATTCAAATGCAAACTCGCTTAAATGTAGCTGATAATTCTGGAGCAAAAGAAGTCATGTGCGTAAAAGTGCTTGGCGGTTCAAAAAGAAGATTTGCTTCAATTGGCGACATTATTGTTGTTTCAATCAAAGAAGCAATTCCTAATGCAAAAGTTAAAAAAGGGGATGTTGCAAAAGCGGTAGTTGTGCGAACTGTGCACAAGTTACGTCGGCCAGATGGCAGCTACATTCGCTTTGATGATAACTCTGCAGTTTTAATTAATGCAGCTAAAGAACCCATTGGAACTCGTATATTTGGCCCTGTTGCAAGAGAGCTTCGAGCAAAACAATTCGTTAAAATTGTTTCTCTTGCTCCAGAAGTACTGTGAGGAAATGATGAATCGTTTACAAGATACATACACAAAAGAGATCGTTCCAGGCTTGATGAAAAAATTAGGCTATAAAAGCACGATGCAAGTTCCTCGACTAGAGAAAATCATCATCAGCGTTTGTAGTGGTGATGTTGTTCAGAATCCAAAATTAGTTAACGGTATCGTTGACGAAATTACGGCGATTGCTGGCCAAAAAGCTGTAGTTACTAAAGCTAAAAAAGCAATTTCAAACTTTAAGTTGCGTGAAGGCATTCCAATTGGTGTTCGTGTAACACTTCGCCGTGACAGAATGTGGTCTTTTCTAGATCGTTTGCAAACTTTAGCTTTACCGCGCGTTAGAGATTTCCGTGGATTACCGGGCAAAGGTTTTGATGGCCGTGGAAACTATAACATGGGCCTTAAAGAACAGATCGTTTTTCCTGAAATCAACTATGATAAAGTTGAAAAAGTTCGTGGAATGAATATTACAATTTGTACAACAGCTAATAATGACAACGATGGCAAAGCGCTTCTTGAAGCACTTGGTATGCCTTTTAGAAAGTAATAAGGAAATCATGGCAAGACTAGCAAGTATCGAAAAAAATAATAAGAAGAAGAAGATTTCTACTAAGTTTTGGAAATACAGAAAAGAACTTCGTGAGAAGGCCGTTAATTTCTCTGCAACTGAAGAGGAAAGAACTTCAGCTCGTCAAAAGTTGCAAGCCTTGCCCCGTAATACTTCACCTAACCGTGTAACAACTCGTTGTCAGATTACAGGTCGGCCTCGTGGAAATTACAGAAAATTTGGATTATCAAGAATTGCGTTTAGAACACTAGCTTTGGATGGTAAACTTCCGGGCGTAACTAAGGCTAGCTGGTAAGAGGAAAATATGGATACTATTGGACAAATGTTAACAAATGTAAGAAATGCGTCGATGGCAAAACTTGAAAAAGTTGATATGCCAGCATCAAAAGTACGCGAAAATATTGCTAAAATTCTTATTCAAGAAGGATTTGTTCGCAGCTACAAAATGGCTCGCGATAGTAAGCAAGGAATTATGCGAATTTATTTAAAGTATGATGAGCAAGGAAATCCTGCTTTTTCAAACCTTTCTAAAGTTAGCACTCCGGGAAAACGCGTTTATATTAAATCAACGGAAGTTCCAGTTGTTCGATCTGGAACTGGTCAATGTATTATCAGCACTAATAAAGGGATTATGACAGGGAACGATGCAGTCAAGAGCAATCTTGGCGGCGAAATTCTTTGTCTAGTTTGGTAGGTCAAATATGTCACGTATTGGAAAATACCCAATTAATTTTGACGATAAAACTGAGGTCAGCATTACTGGGAACATGGTTACGGTTAAAGGTGCAAAAACAACTTTAAAGTATGAGCTTGATTCTAGAATAACGGCGAAAATCGATGGTAAAAAAGTAGTATTAAATCGCGTGGATGATACAAGTGAATCAAAGTCATTACATGGCTTGTATAAGGTATTGATTGAAAATGCTGTAAACGGTGTTTCTAAAGGTTTTAACAAAGGTTTAGAGCTTCACGGCGTTGGATACCGAGCTAACGTTCAAGGTAAAAAACTTGAACTTTCGTTAGGTTTTTCACATCCAATTCATTTTGAAATTCCTGAGGGAATCGAAATAAAAGTAGAAAAGCAAACTGCAGTAACTGTTACTGGAGCAGATAAAGCTTTAGTTGGACAAGTGGCAGCTAAAATCAGAGGTTTTCGTCCACCAGAGCCTTACTTGGGTAAAGGTGTTCGTTACGCAGGTGAACATATTAGACGTAAAGCTGGAAAATCAGCTGGTAAATAATTTTAGAGGTGTTTTATGAAGTTAAGAGTATCAAAACATACAGCAAGTAAGTCTGCTAACAGACTGAAAAAGAAAATCAGAATTCGAAAAACCGTTAATGGTACTTCTGAAAGACCACGCCTGTGCGTTTATCGAAGTGCCAAACATATTTATGCTCAAGTCGTTAACGATGAGCAGCACAAGACTATTTTGACTGTTTCATCATTGAAATTAGATCAAAAGTTGGATGGCAAAAGCATGGCTAAGTTAGTTGGTAAGACAATCGCTGAGGCTTCAATGAAGGCTGGAATTAAATCAGTGGTTTTTGATCGAAATGGTTTTCTTTATCATGGCCGCATACAGTCTTTAGCAGATGGTGCGCGCGAGGCTGGATTAAGTTTTTAATTGGAGAATGAATGGAAAAAATGAACGCTGAGTTAGAAGAAAAAGTTGTTGCCATTAATCGCGTAACAAAAGTTGTAAAAGGTGGTCGTCGATTCTCTTTTGCTGCTTTAGTTGTCGTTGGTGATAAACTTGGTCAGGTTGGATTTGGCAGCGGAAAAGCTGGTGAAGTTCCTGAAGCAATTGGTAAAGCAACTCGATCAGCAAAAAAAGCTTGTCGTGATGTCAATCTTAGCGAGGGTACAATTCCTCATGAAGTTATTGGCAAATTTGGCTGCGCAAAAGTCATCATGAAGCCAGCTAAAGCTGGAACGGGCGTTATTGCCGGTGGTGCCGTTCGTGCGGTTCTTGAATCTGTTGGAGTAAGAGATATTTTAACGAAATGTGTGGGCACTCGCAATCCACATAATGCTGTCCGAGCTACTTTAGACGGATTAAGCCAGTTGAAAAAGGCCCGAGGTTAATTATGGCAAAGACTTTCGTAGTTAAATTAAAACGTTCAACCATTAGCTGTAGTCATAGCCAAATTAGAACGGTTCATGCGCTAGGACTAAGAAAAATAAATAACACTGTTGAAATTGTTGATAACCCTGCTAACCGCGGACAGTTAACAAAGGTTCAGCATTTACTTGAAATAACAATTAAGAAATAATCTGGAGTCTATATGAGCTTACTTGCTTCTTTAAAACCTAAAGCTGGATCTACCCACTACAAAAAAAGAATTGGTCGCGGAATTGGCTCTGGCATGGGCGGAACTGCAACTAAAGGTCATAAAGGTCAGCTAGCTCGAACAGGTGGAAAAGTACGCCGTGGTTTCGAGGGTGGACAGACTCCGCTTTCTCGTCGTTTACCTAAATTCGGATTTACGAATGCTGCGTTTGCAACTCAATATCAGATTATAAATCTTTCAGATTTAAATAAGATGTCCGGAACTATTGATACTGAAGCTTTGTACAAAGCTGGCTATATTACAAAAAATAGCAAAGTTAAAGTTTTAGCAAAAGGCGAAGTTACGAAGGCTTTAAAAGTTAAAACTCACTTCATTAGCGAAAAAGCTAAACAAGCTATTGAAAAAGCTGGTGGATCAGTTGAGGTAATCAAGTAGTGGCTGACCCAAAAGCAACTTCCAAGGATTCTGGAAGTCTAAAGTCAAAAATTCTTTTCACACTAATTTGCTTAGCGGTTTATCGCATAGGCGTTCATATTCCGACCCCTGGTGTGAATGGTTTAGCTGTTTCTGAATTTTTCAATTCACAAAATCGTGGAATTTTTGGAATGTTCAATACTTTTAGTGGTGGAGCTTTATCACAATTTTCGATTTTTGCTTTAGGTATAATGCCTTATATTTCTGCTTCAATTATTTTTCAATTATTAACGTCAGCGATTCCGTATTTAGAATCTCTTAAAAAAGAGGGCGAAGCTGGTCGTAAGAAGATTAGTAAGTATACACGTTATGCGACTGTTCTTTTGGCTATCATTCAGGGCTACGGAATGAGCTCATGGCTTGCAAGTCAGCAATCAGCTTTTGGAAAAAGTTTGCTAGTATCGGGATCTATCGGTGCCTTTCCTTTTAAATTTGTTACGATACTGACGCTAGTTGCAGGCACTTGTTTTATTATGTGGCTTGGCGACCAGATCACTGAAAAGGGTATCGGAAACGGGACTTCATTAATTATTTTTACAGGTATAGCTGCTGCCATTCCAGGTGGTGCACAGCGTATGTTTGAACTTGTTAAGACAGGTGAAATTAATGCTGTTCTTGCATTAGTTCTTTTGTTCTTCATGCTTTGTGTGATCGCTGCTGTAATCTTTATGGAAGTTGCTCAAAGACGAATTGCGATACAATATTCGCAAAAATTGGCGAACAACAATATGGGTTCATTGGCATCAAGCCATCTACCAATAAAAATTAACTTTGCTGGGGTTATTCCTCCTATTTTTGCTAGCTCGCTGTTAATGTTCCCGAGCACTTTAGCGCAGTTTGTTCAGACTCCTTGGATTACCTCGATAAAAGATTCTTTAAATCCAGATGGAATCATTTTTAATATTCTGTTTGTTTTGTTTATCGTGTTCTTTTCTTTTTTCTATACTGATATTGTTTTCAATGCTGACGAAGTATCAGAAAACTTAAAAAAGTCCGGTGCATTTATTCCCGGAATTCGTGCTGGAAAAAGCACGGCTGATTTTATTCGCTTTGTTCTTGATCGTATCAATGTGGTTGGATGTTTGTACCTTTCTGTAATTTGTATTTTACCCGGATTACTAGCGAAGTTTTTCAATATTCCATTTTACTTTGGTGGAACTAGTCTATTGATCCTAGTAGGGGTCGCGATTGATACTTCTCAGCAAATACAGTCTCATTTGTTATCTAAGAAATATGATTCGTTCTTGAAGGGCGTGAAGATTCGTAGCAGGAGGGTTCAGTTTTGAACTTGATCTTGATTGGCGCGCCCGGCTCAGGCAAAGGGACGCAGTCACGGTATTTGATTGATAAGCATAATTTTTTGCAATTAAGTACCGGAGATTTATTAAGAGCGGCAATCGCTGAAAAAAGCGAAGTTGGAATGCTCGCTCAGGATTTAATGGCTCAAGGGAAATTAGTTCCTGACGATGTCATGATAAACTTGGTAAAAAAGTTTATCGATACTAACAAGGGGAAATCTGTTATTTTTGATGGTTTCCCTAGAACTGTAGCCCAAGCGGAAAGCTTGGAATCTATGCTTAAAAAATGTGCTAAAAAGATCGATAAAGTGGTCTATTTCAGCATTGATCCCGAGTTGCTTGTAAATCGACTGACTGGTCGACGAACATGTGCAAAGTGCGGGGAGATTTACCATATCGAAACCAAACCTTCTGCAAAGGGTCAAATTTGCGAAAAGTGTGGCGGAGAGTTGAAGCAAAGACCCGACGACCGTAAAGAAGTTATTGGCGAGCGGCTTCAGCAGTTTGAAAAAAATACGGGGAGAACGATCGATTTCTACCGGCAGAAGAAAATGCTGGAAGAGGTTGACGGAGCGAAAGACCCTGAAGTTATTTTAGAAGAGATAGAAGAAATTCTGGGCTTAAAATAATTAAGGCTAGACTACAATTATTTTGAATGTTAATTAAATTAACCTTTTGTGCGGAGTATTGGAATGAAAGTTAGACCATCAGTTAAAAAAATCTGTAATAAGTGTAAAGTCATCAAGAGAAAAGGTGTTATTCGCGTAATTTGTGAGAATGCGAAGCACAAGCAAAGGCAAGGTTAATTATGGCACGTTTAATGGGTATCGACTTACCTCGAAACAAACGGGTAGAAGTCGCTCTTACATACATTTTTGGAGTTGGCCGTTCGCGAGCCCGCAACATTTGCAAAGAAGTTGGAATTTCTGATACTTTACGTACAGATGCTTTAACGGACGAACAAATTGCAGGAATGCGTGCCCTTATCGAGGGTAGTTTCAAAGTTGAGGGTGACCTTCGCCGTGAAATCAGCATGTCTATCAAGCGACTAACAGATGTTAACTGCTACCGTGGTACTCGCCATCGAAAAGGTTTACCTGTTCGTGGTCAAAATACTCGATCAAATGCAAGAACTCGTAAAGGTCCAAAAAAGACGGTCGCGAACAAGAAAAAAGTTGTTTAATTAAAACTAGGATAAAAAATGGCTAAAGAAGAACAAAAAAAAGTTAATACTGTCGTAAAGAAGAAAGTCAAAAAGAACGTTCTTCAAGGGCAGTGTCATATCAACGCTGGATTCGGAAATGTCATCGTTACTTTTACCGATCCTACTGGAAACACAGTTTCTTGGTCTTCTGCTGGCCACTTAGGTTTCAAAGGCAGCCGTAAAGGAACGCCTTTCGCAGCTCAAGTAACTGCTGAGGATGCAGCCAAAAAAGCGATTGAAAGTGGAATGAAGTCTGTGGATGTTTTATTAAAGGGACCGGGCGCAGGCCGGGAACCAGCGATTAGAGCTCTTGCCGGCACTGGTATTCGAATACTTTCTTTAAAAGATATTACACCGGTTCCCCACAATGGCTGCCGTCCACCTAAACGTAGAAGAATTTAATTGAGGTTAATATGAGTTGTGTAACAAATTCTGTTTGTAAATTATGTCGCCGAGAAAACATGAAACTCTTTTTAAAGGGTGATCGTTGTTATACGGATAAGTGCGCTTTTGAAAGACGCCCATATCCTCCTGGGCAGCACGGCCAATCACGCATGAAGTTTTCTGAGTTCGCGTTACAATTACGTGAAAAACAAAAAGCAAAACGTTATTATGGTCTGTCTGAAAAGCAATTCCGTAAATACTTTGAAACTGCGGACCAGTCTAAGGGAATCACAGGCACCGAGCTTTTGAAGACTTTGGAACTTCGCTTAGATAACGTGATTTACACGTTAGGTTTTGCAAACTCTCGACGGGAAGCAAAGCAGTTAATTTCTCATAATCATTTCTTAGTAAATGGTAAACGAGTCAATATCCCAAGCTTCATTACTAAAAAAGGTGATGTTGTTGAAGTCGCAAAAGCTAGCCAAGAAATGGTGTCAATTCTAAGCGCAGTTCAGGCTGTGACTCGAAGAACGATTCCAAGCTGGTTAGAAGCTAATCATGCAGCTTTTAAAGGTGTAGTAAAAGATTCTCCGTCACGGGACGAAGTTACTATATCGGTAGAAGAAAGTATGATCGTTGAGTACTACTCTCGATAATTAGGTCTCAAAAATTAGGTCTCGATAATAAAGAAGGACAAATATGCAAGAGCACTATTATAAATTTTGGCGAGAACTTATTAAACCTAAAGGATTTGAGATCGAAAAAGAATCTCAATCTAGTGAGTATGCGAAATTTGTTGTTCGCCCACTTGAGCGGGGTTTCGGAGTTACATTAGGTAATTCAATTCGCAGAATTTTGTTAAGCTCGATGATGGGTTCAGCAGTTACCGCTGTTAAATTCGACGGAGTTTTACATGAATTCTCGACATTAACAGACGTATTAGAAGATGTCTCCGATATCATTCTTAATTTAAAGCAAGTTCGATTTCGCCAGTTTAGCTCTGAGCCTTTGACTCTTAGAATTTCTAAGAAAGGCCCAGGAGTTGTAACAGCAGCAGATATCGTGACTAGCGAAAAGATCGAAATTTTAAATCCCAATCAACATATCGCTACTTTGGGAAATAATGCAAATTTCAATGCTGAGTTGATTGTGTCTTACGGACGTGGTTATTCTCCAGTAGAAAATCAAAATGAAGCATTACCAGTTGGCTATATTGGTGTGGATGCGCTTCATTCTCCGATTAGAAAAGTTAATTATTCAGTTTCAAATGCGCGTGTTGGTCAACGTACTGACTATGATGCGTTGTCTTTAGAAGTTTGGACTGATGGATCTTTAAAACCAGAAGAAGCAGTTTCTTTGGCTTCTAAGATCTTAAAAGAACAGCTTCAGATTTTCTTAACTTTTGACGAATCTCTTGAGCCGTCAGACGAAATTAAATCTATGGGGTCATCTTCATTGAACGAAAATCTTTTCCGCTCGGTTGATGATTTAGAACTTAGTGTTCGATCTGCAAACTGTTTGAAGAATGCTAACATTCGCTTCATCGGTGAGTTGGTTGTTCGGTCTGAGGCTGAAATGCTTAAGACGAAGAACTTTGGTCGTAAATCATTGAATGAGATTAAAGAAATTTTGACAGAGATGGGCTTAGGCTTAGGTATGAAGATCGATGGATGGCCACCTCCAGGATGGGATCCAAATCAAATGCCACAAGTGAAGCGCGAAGCGCCTCCGTCGCAAGTATAGGTAATAATAGTTATAGTATTTCTTAAGTTTATAGGGAGTTTTTTATGTCTTCACATCGTCGGTTAACCAAACATTTCGCTCGTAAGAGTGGGCCTCTAAAGGCTTTAATTCGTGGTTTGATGAATTCTGTTATTGAGCATGGTCGTATTAAAACGACTGTGGTTAAGGCTAAAGAAGTTCGTCGTCATGTAGAAAAAGCTGTAACGCTTGCGAAAAAGGACGATTTAAATTCTATTCGTTTGCTAGTTTCTAGATTAGCAAATAAAGAGAACGCGGTTAGCTTAGTTAAGAACGTAGCTCCACGCTTTAAAGATCGTGATGGCGGCTATACTCGCGTTGTTAAAGTCGGACGCAGACCAGGTGACACAGCTGAGATGGCTTATTTAGAATTCGTAGACTTTGATTTTAAATCTCGAACAACTGATGCATTTGGAGTTACAACTTCTGGTAAAACGGCGGCTAAAGCTTCAAAAGCAAAAGATGCAAAAGAGACTAAAGCAGATAGCAAAGCAACTCTTAAAGTGGCAAGCGTAGCTAAGAAGATGAAATCAATTGATGCTGCAAAAACTAAAAAAGGCATTCGCCAGATGAAGACGAAGTCTCGATCTGCGATGTTTGCAAGAAACTAAGAAATTTTTGTAATATATTATAAAAAACCCAAGTTAAAAGCTTGGGTTTTTTTTTGCCTAGAATTACCGCTACCCAGAGTTCGCTGATCCTAATAATTTAATATCCTAGAAATAATGAATAGTGGGAGATTATGAAACTAAAATTGAGTCTATTATTTCTTGTTTTAGCCGCAGCTGTGATTGTATTAACCTTTAACTGGCAGAAGCTTCGGGGTGGCGCTAGCGACTCTGATGGAACTGATGCACAAAATCAGCAAAATCAACTGGAAATTACTAGGGTTACTTTAGTTACATTATTTGCTGCAAACGATATGCGTGATTATGCTGGGCTTAAGGTGAAAATTGACTTAGCTAAGTTAACCAATGACAAAAATGTTTTTATTCATCTTTGGGCGTCTTGGTGTAGCCCTTGTTTAAACGAAATTCCTGAGTTGGTGGCCTATGCTCATAAAAATTCCAAGGCCACTCAATTCATTCTGGTGTCTTTGGATAACAATGCGGAAGATCTGTCGAAATTTCTAAAAAGTTTTCCTGAGCTGGCTGAATCAAATTTTATTCGAGTTTGGGATAAGGACTCAGTGATCGCTAAAAGTTTTAATGCGGATCGCTTGCCAATGACCGTTATGATTGAGCAAAGATTTGCTAAGATAAAACCGGTGCGGTCTGTTGTTGATTGGAAAACGGTGCCAGGCATTTAGTTACAGTCCTAATTTCTTTTTCAGGTCATCAAGGCCTTTTTTGCCGGTGTCTTCGAGTTGTTTTTGGGCTTGTTTTTCAAAATCTTTTTTGGCGACATTGATGCGATCGTCGACCATTTTCTTTTGATCATTGATTTGCATTTGGATCTTGTTGACCTCGCTGTTGGCTTGTTTTTTTATGCCATCAGTTTGTCCCGTTAGCTGGGTTTTTAGTTTTCCGAGTTCGTTGTTTACGGCTATTTGCAATTGGGTATTGGCTTCGGCGATTTTATTTTTTAATAAATTTTCAAATGCTGTCTGCAGCGAACCCCCGAGGCTTGAACGGATATCTAGGTTTAAATCTGATAATTCTCCGGTGGCTGTTGCTTGCACATCAAATTTATTTATTGAATTAAGAGTTTGCGTGAGAATGTCGGAAACTGTTTTATCTGCCGCCGCAATTTTAAAAGTTGCGTTCGAAAAAATTGTATTCATTTGCAAATGGTAATTTTTGAACCCAACAGTATCGCCCGAACTTGAAAATGCAGCCGTTGCTTGAGGTATTGAGATTTCCGCGTCCTTTGACTTAATTAAGTCCAGCAGTCCGGTTTGAAAAGATCCGACATTGAACTTAAATTTAACTTCGGGATCTTCTTTAAGGTTGTTGAGTTCGACATTTATTTTAATACCGCTGACATTCATCTTTTTGAAATCACCATCGATGTCTAACGTGGTCATTTTATTAATTTGTCGCTGGTTAGAAGTCACATTTTGAATGAGACCTGAAAAATCACCGTAGTCTGCATTTTTGTTGGATTTTGAACTTAAACTAATTTTTTGAATCCAAAATAAGGGATAGCCGGAAGTAATTGGAAATTCATAAGAAATTCCTTTAGCTCGAATATGTGGCTGGATCGTGTCGTCATCTTGTGCTTTGGTTGCGTGATCTTTTTTACCGGTAAGTTTATTATCCATCACCTTGGAGTATTTTGGCGGTAGGTATTTTTCAGCAAGGACCTTGTAATGATCTAACTTGGACATTATTGGCGTTAAATAACTTAAGAACAAAGATTTGGCGAAACTGCCCGCATCAATTTTTGGAATTTTGAATTTTGTTTTTAAGGTATCTATATCGTTTTTTACTTGGGCATCAATGTTTTTATAATCTTGATCTAAACCCTTCAAGTCAGTTTCGAGTTGGTTTTTAACCTCTTGAATCTGTTTATTCTTCGTATCGATATCTTTAAATAAAGTATCAAATTGCTTTACTGAGGAATCAAGCTCTTGCGGCGTCTTAAAATCTTTGTATTTTATTGTGTCGAACCGGGTTTTGAAGGCCTGAAGCTCTTGGGAAGTAGGTAAAGTTTTAATTTTACTATCCCATTCAGTTTTCTTGGCACCCCATTTTTTATTGGCGTCTTCCAGCAATTTTTTGGAAGCTAATTGGGATTCTAGATTTTTTATTTGCTCGTCCCATTTGCCGGTTTTTAAGAATGTCGAAACATCGCTAAGAACATTACTTTGGTTGTCTTTTTCCAACTTATTAAGTGCTTTGTCTTCGAGCTGCTGTGTAAAGCTAGGCTTTTTGTCATCGACTTCAATAGGAGCTACTTTCCCGGTGTGAGATCTTTTTGACATAAACTGAATGCCTTCAGCGGCAATCTCATCCACCACGAATTTAAGACGTAGTAGTGCGTCCCACTTTACGTCAAAGCGAATGCTATCAAGCTCGATAGAATTGAAATCTGGTTTTACGGCATTGGTGATTTCAAGTTTTGAAATTTGCACCTTACCTTGAATAAATGAGGACTTAAATTCACTGATGTTAACTTCAGTGCCAAGCGCTTTATAGCCGGCCCATTCCATTGCTTTTTTCACATGGAAATCGAAGAAGAAAAAAAAGTAAGCGTAAACTAAAACGGCAAAAATTAAAAATGGAATAATTGCATTCCACCGAAAAATTCCTTGCGGTTTTTTTAGTGCGACGATGTCTGGTGTTTTGTTTGAATCTGACATTAGCGGGCTCCATATAGATCGTTGTACTTTTCGTAGTAGCCGTAGAATCGGGTGGCCTTGAAGGCTTTCCACGCTTTGGTTTTTTCAAGTCGAAGTACAATGGTACTGCGGTATTTAAGAATTAAATTTCGAAATGCAAAAAATAAAAAGGGACATAAGAAAATTGAAATAATGAAAGAGCCCATGTTGATCGAATTATTAAAGCGAGTCATTGGCAGAAACGGAGTGTTGTACATAGTTAGCCATAATGGTCTGAAAGAAGGATTTTCTAAAGTCCAGCGACCTAAAGTGTCAGCGATAGGATCAAGTAGAAACGCAATAAATTTAAAAAAGAAGGCTGATAGAAAGGCCGCGCCAAGTTGCACACGAAATATAAAGACGATCAGCAAAATAAATAACGTTTGTATTGAAATGAACGGAGCAAATCCTAAGAACACACCGAAGGCAAGTCCCGAGGCGATTTGATTTTGCCCTGTATCGGAGTGGAGCAAGCGAATTAAGTTAAGGATTTGTTTTATAATTATTGTCATAGACCCCACTGTAGGTAGTGATTAAACGGTTTCCTTTGAGATGTTTTTAAATAATGGCTTAGCTGTGAATAAAAGGCCACCAATCAATGCAAAAAAGAGATAAAATATTTGCAACACGCTGATGGCCGTGACGGCGGCTTGCCCTAGCTGCTGACTGAGGCTGGAAAAAAGGAAATAGACGGCAGCTTGTCCGACACCGATGCCCGCGGGGGTGATAGGAATGGCCGATGCCAAAAAACCAAAGCAAGATAAAGCAAAAAACACAAAAAAAGTGGGGGTAGGTACACCTAGGGTTTTCACAATTTCTAGCATAAAAACATTTGATATAATTTGAATCAGTAAGCTTAACGTGAAAATGCGAAGCACAACTTTGGGATTTCGAAAACAAGTAAAAGTTAAGCTGAATGAAGTTATCAATTTTTCAATAATTATTATAATTTTGTTATCTTTAGAATTTATAACCTTTGAGCTTATGCCAATTAGAAAAGGTCCGATTACAACTCCCAATGTCATGGCTATCAAAAGTATTAAGCTAAAGAAAAAATACTTTAAGATGGCGGCAGAAAAATCGGACAGGTAATCAGCGGCTAGAAAAAGTGTTGAGAATAAAACCATCGAATATAATCCCATAAGTCGATCGGCAACAACTGTTGAAAGAGCGTCTCGCTTTGTAATTTTATTTGATTTTGAAAGCTCGACAGCTTTAATGACGTCGCCGCCCACTCCACCAGGGATTAAAAAAGAAAAAAAATGACCGATCAGCGTATAAATAAGCGCTGGCTTAAATCGCAGGTGGGTAGCAAGTTCCACAATAGTTTTCCAGCGCAGAGTAACGAGTGCAAATTGAAGCGTTAATAATATCAGACCCAACAATAATATTTGTGGTTGTAAAAAAATAAATTGAATTTGCGAAAACTGAAAAGGACCTTTTTTTATTAAAAACGTTAAAAAAATTATTGCAATAAGCGGCCGAAATAAATTCTTTAGATTTTTTTTATTTAGCTGTTTTTTATCAATCAATGAAACCACGTCGTTACAAAAGCTTATGAGTATTGAATATGCTTTGCAAATTTTTTAGAACTTTTTCCAAGTTTTTTAAGGGTAAAGAAGTCGGCCCATCGCAAAGTGCTTTTTCAGGATTGGGATGAGTTTCTAAGAAAATTCCATCCACCCCGATGCCCATGGCTGCTCGGCCCAGAGGCCATACCATTTCTCCGCGACCGCCGCTGGATTCACCAGTGGCACCAGGAAGTTGGGTTGAGTGAGTGCAATCCATGATCACAGGAAATCCTAAATTTCGCATTTCTATAAGGCCAGTCATATCGTTGATTAGACGGTTGTAACCGAAAGTAGTTCCGCGTTCGCAAAGTAGAATCTTATCGTTTCCAGCTTGCACTGCTTTTTGCGCAATGGATTTCATGTCCCATGGAGCTAAGAACTGACCTTTTTTAATGTGAATGACCCGACCTGTTTTTGCGGCGGCCACCAACAGATCTGTCTGGCGGGATAGAAAGGCAGGGATCTGAATCACTTCAGCGTATTTTGCGGTTTCTTCCACCTGAATAGTTTCGTGCACGTCAGTTAAAAAGGCGCAGCCCAATTCTGATTTTATTTTATCGAGTGATTTTAAAGCTTGGTTCATACCGGGGCCGCGAAAGCTTTTTGCGCTTTGGCGATTGGCTTTATCGAATGAACATTTTAAAATCCAAGGAATTCCTAAACTTTGGGTAACACGCTTTAATTCTTTACCGGTTTCTATGACCATGCCTTCATCTTCGATGATGTCAGGACCTGCGAAGAGCACAAAGTTTTTGCCGTCTCCCCAAGTTATTTTTCCAGTCGGTGAGTCCATAGAAACTGTTTTTGCTAAAGCTTTGAATTCTGTGATCATAAATAGAATCCTAGCCTTTTTTCATCGAGAATTCGACCGATTTTTTTACAGCATCAATTACAATGGCTTGCTGTGTATCGGTCATATCCGGAAACATCGGTAAACTGATGACATGATCGGCTGCCCAGCGCGAATTTGAGATATCAGACTGCACAGGAGTGTTTTCTTTATACCAAGGCTGGTCAGGCATGGTCATAGGATAGTGAACAGTTGTTGGAACATTGAACTCTTGCATTTTCTTTTGAAAAATTTCGCGATGAGTTAATGTCACAGTGTACTGAGCCCACACGCTGATATTACCGGCTTTTACGTACGGCGTAGAAAACTGCGGATCAATTTTTTCTAAACCTTTAAAGGCTTCGTTATACGCGCTGGCAATTTTATTCCTTTGTTCTACTTCCCAATCATAGCGTTCGAGTTTGGCAAGTAAAACAGCACATTGAATTGTATCTAAACGACCATTTACACCAAGACGCGTATGAAAATAACGTTTCTCTGAACCGTGTTCGCGAATTTCTTTCATCACTTTATTAAGGTGATCGTCATTGGTAAAGATCGCTCCGCCGTCGCCGTAGCATCCAAGCGGTTTTGCTGGATAAAAAGATGTTCCAGCCGCGGTTGTCCATGCGCCGCTTTTTTTATCTTTGTAACCGGCACCGTAGGATTGAGCGGTGTCTTCAATCACAAATAAATTATGTTTTTTTGCGATGGCATTGATTTCTTGTAAGTCGGCCACTTGACCGTAAAGAGAAACCGGCACTATTGCCTTTGTTTTCGAGGTGATGGCGGCTTCGATTTTTGTCACATCGATATTAAAAGTTTTTTTATCGATGTCGACGTAGACCGGTTTTGCGCCCGCAAGAACAATGGTTTCTGCGGTTGCTATGAAAGAAAAAGCAGTCGTGATGACTTCGTCGCCCCGACCAATGCCTAGGGCCATCATTGGAATTAATAACGCGTCGGTACCACTGGCTACTGCTAAACAATGTTTAGTGCCGGTGTGGGTTGCTAACTTTTTTTCAAGTTCTTGAACTTCGGGACCGTTGATATACGCACCACTGTCTAAAACTTTTTGGATTCCGGCATCGATTGATTTTTTTAAAGCATTGTATTGGGATTTTAAATCGATAAATGGAACTGCTGACATTAATGCCTCCGTTGAATTTATTTCTTTTATATTATGGCGTGAAGTCGAGATGATGTCTATCTGTGGAAAAAAAGCTTCACGTTTTGACTCGACTCGTGCCAGACTTTTGAGGTCATTACTATTCGACGGGAGTCCATATGAGCATCAATTTTTGTAAATTAAAAAGTATTTTGTGTCTTGTCATTTTAACCACTGCTAGCCACAGTTACTCTGCAGCAGCAGAAACTGTGACACCAAGTTCTGCAATTCCAGAAAAGCGGGAGTTTCCGTTAGATACCGCGGTGAATCCTTGTCAGGACTTTCATGAATATGTTTGTGGCAAAGTCGAGAAAAGTTTTAAACTGCGTGATGATCGTAGTTCTCATACATTTGCATTTGATGATTCGGACGAAAGAATTTTAGAAAAGAAAAAAGATTTTTTTAAAAATATTCAAAAAGAAAAAAATTTTTCACCGCGGTCGCAGCAGTTAAAAGATTACTATATGGCCTGCATGAGCGAAAAAAATTCTGCGGCTGAGGAACGATCGCTAGTTAAAAAGCTAACCCAAGAAATAATTGGTTTTAAAACGATTGAAAAATTTATCGAGACCAACCGCGAAAATTTAGCGAACGATAAATGGTCGGTGATTAGTTATGATATCATGCCAAACATCGATAATTCAGACATTTACGATATAACTTTTGATGTGAATTTAATGGGCTTACCCGAGCACAGTTATTACGACAACAAGGAATTAGTTGAAGATTATCAAAAATTAATCGCTGAATTTTTAAATACTTTATATCCGAAAGAGCCGCCGGCAGACCATCAAAAACGTGCTCAGGCTATGGTTAATTTTGAAAAGCGATTCAAAGAAGTGTATCCGTTCCCAGCAGAGTTTCGCCAGCGCTACACCCAGCCACGTAAAATTAGCCGAGCTGAGTTTTTAAAAAATAATGCGTCGCTAAAACTAGAACCGTTTTTTAAGAAAAATATTCCAGAGAAAACCTTGATGCGTGATTTTATTCCGGAAAGTTTTGCATTTCTGCAAAAAGAACTTATGACAGCAAACTTGCCGATTTTGAAAGATATGTACGCCTACCGAAACGCCCGAGAATTTATGGATGATGCGTACCCTGAGTTATTTACAAAGCGTTGGGCTTTTCGTCATAAATTTTTGGGTGGCCCGTTAACAAGATCGGACCGCCAAGAACGCTGTACGATGCATGTGATGGGCGCGTTTAACCGTGAATTAGATATTGAAATGTTGCCACGCCTTTTTCCGAATTTTCCGAAGGATAAAATGGAAAAAGTGGCTGCCACGATTCGACAATCAATTATTGCGGGAATAGATAAAAATAAATGGTTATCAAGCCAAGGAAAAGCCGGGGCACTTGAAAAAATCCAAACAGCAAAGCTGCAACTTGTGCAGCCGATCACGGATCGCGAGTGGGATTTTAAGCCTGTGCAGAAACTAAGTACGACTGAGCCTTACGAAAATTCCAAGAAGTTAGCTATGGCGGGTCATCAGCGGTCATTTAAACGGCTGCATGAAGGTGTTAATAAAGAAGCTTGGGGTATGGGTCCATTAACGGTGAACGCTTATTACTCTCCGGATAAAAATAAATTCGTGATGCCGATTGGAATACTGCAATTTCCATTTTTTGTTGCGGATGGAGACCTTATAGATAATTTGGGTGCTGTTGGTACGGTCATTGGACACGAGCTCGGACACGGCATTGATGATGAGGGTTCTAAGTATGATTCATCGGGTAAATTACGACAGTGGATGGCTGATGACGATGTTAAAAGATTTCAAGAGCGCGGAAAAAAATTGATGGAGCAGTTTAATAAAATTGGCCACAACGGGGCGTTGACTCAAGGTGAAAATGTCGCGGACTTGGTAGGTCTTACTTTTGCGTACAACGCGGCTTTCCCCACAGGCGCGGGCGAAAGCAAAGACAAACAAAAATTCTTCGTTTCCTATGGGCGTCTTTGGTGCAATGTGATGCGTGAAAAAGCTAAAGAAATGCAGTTAAAAACAGATCCGCATAGTTTAGGATTTGCCCGGATCAACGAGCAGGTGAAGCACCAGCCTGGTTTTCAGCAGGCTTTTTCGTGTAAAAAATCAGATGCGCTTTATTTAAATGAAAATGAGCAAATAAAAATCTGGTAATTACTTCTTCAGAAATCCGTTTTGAATGAAAGTTACTTTTGCTAATGTAAGCACAGAACTTTTTTCGATTGCGGCGCGGATTTCTGTATTGCTCATGTTGCGGTTTTGCTTTTGCAAAAACTGTTGGTTCAGCTGCGAAAATGCTTGTGTTTATAAATTTAGTATTGTGTTCAATCCACTTAAAAGTTTAGGAACCATATCTGAACTCGAATCTTTTGTAGTGATTGTGACAGGCTGTGAATCTGGTGCAGCTTGAGTCAAGCTTTTGCTAGCGTTGTAGGCCACGTTTGCTTTTTTGATATTGGACTTTTGAGTTTCAAGCCATACTAAAACTGCTTTTACAATTTGATCTTTTATGCGGTAATTTACAGTCGAATTGTAATCACGCCATTCTGCGACCAGATCGAAACTATTCTCGAGATCAATATCAAGCGGAGCGTAAACTGAAAATTTGCCCACATTAAGTTTCAACGCTTTTTGGATATTCGCAAATTTTCCGCCGATCGACGAAGGAAATGATGGCAAAACTAAAGCATGATTTGAGGATAAATCGTAAACCATGCGGATAAGTTCAGAGCAGTAAACAGCGCTGTAATCCATCATATTTAAATTCATATCGTAACCTAATTTTTTGCCATCTTTATCCGGTTGCGCTAAAGTGGAAGCCAACTCGGCTGCTTTAGCGGATAACACGGCATCTTTTTGACGATAAACCATCACGCGGGGCACGCCTTCAGTAAAAATTTCTTCAAGCGGATGAGCGATAACTCCAGAATCGATTAATGCTTCAACGGCCCATTTTTTCTGACTTGCATCAATGTAAACGATTAACGAATGGCTGCACGAAGACGGAGTGTCTGTTAAATTCGAAACTAAAGCGTTAAGGGCCGACATACCACGCAGTACCAAGACATCGCCCGATTTAAATTCAAGGTTATCAAATTTAGGATTTAGAAAGTAGGGAGTCGAAAATGCATCAGCTGATTTGCTATCAACAGAATTACTTTGAAAATTATTGATTTGTTCGCCCAGAAGCTCTTCATAGCCACGAAAATCTTCTAAACTGTTCTTCATTAAGTCCTTATTGGCCATGTTTGCTTTGGTGCGTATTTCTAAACGACGGCTGAACAGTGCCTGAAAATCGCTTTGAGTGTCAGCGAAAGCTAAACTCGAGGTCGCGACTAGAATGACGAAAAAGGATAGTGTTTTTCATAAAGCCACCATTACCGAGTGCG
>JAYUWH010000048.1:0-5797 GCA_043753645.1 Bdellovibrionales bacterium | reverse complement strand
CAAGGACCAAAAATTTTGAAATTGCATGCTTTAGTTTTCGGTCTGATTTTAACTAAAGGTTAATGTCTGTTTTTATGTTTAGTAAATAAACAGCAAATCTTTGTCAGTCTAGGCAAGCATCAAACATTTTAACGTTTTTTTGAAATCAGCGTTCGTAAAATTAGCGTTTTTGCAGGCGATTTTCGCATTTTGAGACAATTTACGAATTGCCCGGCAATTCGGGTTACCGAAAAAACAACTTCACAAATCCCAGAAATAGTCGTTTTTAATGGATGCCTGGTAATTACTGTTACCGAAAATGGTACTAAACTTTGGTCTATAACTTTAACCGGGAGTGAAGTTTTGGACCAAGATAGCAAGGACGCTGTCTTTTACCAGTTAGCCCTTCGCTATAACTGGTTAGAGACTAAAAAAGAGAAAATGGATCTGCTGATTGAGATTGAACAAATTATTTTACCTAAGTTGAGCATTCAAAAAATGCATCGAAAAAGTTTAATCAGAAAGCTAAGATCAGCGATTATTGTTGAAGAAGTAAGACAAAAACGTGGACGTAAAAACACGTACACTGACTTTGATAAATATCATTTAATTCAGCTCTGGAAATTGTCAGGACGCCCCTGTAGTAAACGATTAAAATCCATTCTAGAAGAGTGGCTTTTAAGTTATCAGTGTTCAGATTTAATTAAAAATAATTTAAAAAAGATGTCACCGACACAAATGGATGATTATCTGCGCGCAGCAAGAACTGAATACCTGCGCAAAGTAAATAGCGGGACAGTTCCAGCAAAGAATCACATCAAGAAATTAATCAGGCTGCGGGACCCATCTATGCGCTATACGAGCCCTGGCTTTGTTGAATCAGATACTGTTTTACACTGCGGGCACTACATCTGGGGAAGTTACGCGCACACGGTGTCTGCAACAGATTTAATGAGTGGTTGGACAAGCGGTCGTGGTATTTTACATAAGAATGCCGAGCTTGTTGTAAAACAACTGTCAGTGATTAAAGAAAATTTGCCCTTTGCAATGAACTCGTTATTTTTTGACAATGGGATTGAATTTATTAATCATTTGCTGGTGGAAGAATTTAAGATAAAATACGGATTAGATGTGGCCCGCGGTAGATCTGGAAAAAGCAACGATCAGTGTCACATTGAACAAAAAAATCATACCTTTGTTCGGGAATTATTTGGGCATGCTAGAATTGAATTTCCAGGTTGTATTGATTTAATGAATGAGATCTATGAAGTCTGGGGGTTACTGCATAATTATTTTCTGCCGCAGATGAAATTAATTTCAAAAGATCGTGTCGGTTCTAAAGTGAAAAAGAAATACGATAAGCCAAAGACGCCCTATCAAAGATTAATCGAATGCGACACCTTTCCTGAGGCTGATAAAGAAAAGCTAAGACAGATTAAAGCCACACTAAATCCATTTGATCTTCAGGCCAAGCTCCAAACAAAACTGGCCTACTTCCATAAAATAAATGATGCTTATAATGAAAACAAGAAAAAGGAAATCTCATGAAATCCGAATTATCAAAAAAACGATTCAAAACGAGTCATTTCGGTAACATGAATTACTTGGGCAACACGCTAAACTTCAGCTAACATAAACTCTATTTGCAAGTCGCTTACAAATAGAATCGGAAAGAAATACTGGAATTCGTCCTATTCAAATCCTTTTCATATGACGGCCAATAGCTTCGCAGAGTTCAACTTGATTAATCGGTTTGGTTATATGTTCGTTGCAGCCAGAGGCTATTGTTTTCGTCCGGTCTTCGGACATCGCGTGAGCCGAGAGCGCAATAATTGGTTTTTTAAAGCCGGCTTCCCGAAGTGCGCGCGTGGCCTCATATCCGTCCATTTCAGGCATTTGAATATCCATAAGAATAATATCAAATGTTCCGTTCATTCCCATGCTGAAAGCCTCAAGACCGTTTTTTGCAATCTCGACCATAGCACCTTGTTTGCTAAGGATAAGTTGAACAAGAACTCTATTATCAGAAGAGTCATCTGCAATCAGTATTCGCAAGTCTTGTAGGGCCTGGTTCTTCTTTTCTGCCGATTTCGTATCTGATCCAGTTATCTTTTTTTCGGCCACTTTTTGGTTTTCTTCATTTTGTGAAACGATCGCCGAGAACGTGAAAATAAATGTACAGCCATTAGGGGTAGAATAATCTTCGATCGATACATCACCACCCAGCGCAATTGCAAGTCTCTTGGAGATTACTAGCCCAAGCCCAGTGCCTCCGTATTTTCGATTCGTTGAATTATCGGCTTGCGTGAACGGTTGAAAAAGCCGCTTTGCCTGATCTTCGCTAATACCAATTCCACTATCTTTTGCTGCGATGATGAACTGGGTCTTTGATCCATCACTATCTCCAATTCGCACGTCAATCGTAACTCCGCCAAGTTCCGTAAATTTGATGGCATTACCCACAACGTTGATAAGAATCTGTCGGATTCGTGTTGGATCAGAGCGAATCTTGGAGGGCGTATCCTTAGCAACGTGCGCCCGCAAAAAGATACCTTTTGCACGAGCGCTTTCTCGGAAAATATCCATTGCATCGTCAACAAGATCGAAGATAGACACCTCTAAATTTTCGACTTCCAAATTTCCAGACTCGACTTTCGTGAGATCAAGAATGTCATCAATAATTTTAGTTAAAGACTTGCCATTGCGGGTGATAATCTCCAAAAACTGATTTCGATCTTCAAAGCCTAAATTTCTTTCTTTTAGAAGCTCGGTAAATCCCAAGATGGCCCCAAGCGGAGTTCTAATTTCATGTGACATATTCGCTAGAAAAAATGATTTTGTTTGATTCGCCATTTCAGCTTCGAGCTTTGCTTTTTCAAATTCAATTTTAGCTTGAACCCGGTCGGTTATGTCTTGAACCGTGCCCGTATAGTAATTACAGCTTCCATCTTTTTCTAAAATAGCGTCACCCTGAGCCACAAACCATCTAATCTGACCATCTTTTCTGATAATTCTGTAATCATGGGAATAGGTTTTTCTTTCGCTAATGGCTTTGTATATAGCTTCAATTAATCCTGCAGTGTCTTCAGGGTGCACTAATGCATTAATAAGTTCTGACGCATTTCCTGCTTGTGAATCAACTGAAAATAATTTCATAGTCTCTTTAGAAAAAGTAGTGTGACTGGTTTGAAGATTCATCTTCCAGGTTCCCATTTGCGCGCTTTCTAGTGCCAACTGAAGATTTTTTTTGCCTTCTTCGGCCTCTTTTCTGGCCTGTACTTCTAAAGTTAAATCTTGGACGATGGCCATAACTCCTTGAATTTTGCCATCGACATTTTTGTAAGGATGATATCCGATATTAATCCAATGCTCCTGAATTAAACCTTTCTCGTCAGGCAAAAAAACGGGATGGGTACCAACATGGGGTACTCCCGTTTTGTAAACCTCATCTAACAGAAGTAAAAACGCCGAAGCTTCTAATGAACTAAAAACTTCAAGGGGTGTTTTCCCATTCTCAATTTTTCTGCCACTGAATTTTTCGTGTGCTGGATTCGTTAAAACAAATCGGTGGGTTGGGCCTTCGAATATGCAAATCGGCGTAGGCGCCTGCATAAAAAAATTATGCAGTTTTGCTCGTTCTAATTCAGATTCTTTCTGGGCCGACTTCAGTTGCTGCTTTAATTTTACGTCTGCAGTTATTTCGGTAGTCACAGAGAAAATGCCTGCAATCTTTCCTTCATCATCGCAGACGGCGCTACAAGAATAAGAAAAATAGCTTTCGACAAGCTTACCGTCCCGCTCAAGGGACAACTTAAGATCATTACCGCATACTGACTGGCCAGTTGCTAAAACCGATTCCCACAACGGGCTTAAGAAATCCCAAATCTCGGGCCAAGTTTTTTTAGCAGTATTTCCTAAAGCGTTCGGGTATTTGCTGGCTCCAAGGAACGGCAAATATCCGTCGTTGTAAAATTGAGTAAAATCCTTGCCCCAAGCCAGATACATTGGCATTCCATTTTGGAGAATAAGGCTTACGGCATTTTTTAAACTTTGAGGCCAAAATTCAACTGGGCCTACTGGTGAAGAGTTCCAGTCATAGGAAGATGTAAGTCGCAAAAGTTCACTGTCTTGTCGAATATCAGTTAAAAAATTTTTTGTTAGATTAGCATCGATTTTTTTGTTCATGATTTATTTAACACTCTTGGGCAGATTCTGCCATAGAACGCACTTTAAAGGCAGGTTCAAAGAAATTATATGGAAATCTTAACAAAACTTCACTTGTTTAGATTGCTATATTATTATTTTATTTATCCAGACACCCGTTTGATCGGACTTTCACGAGCCTTTTGAAGCATCAATAGATTTGATCTGACAGCGAATCTGTTAAACTCTATTAAGAAATACTAAAGGGCACAGGCTTAAAGACTGTGGTCGTAGTTTCGTTCAAAAGGTAAGGCCTTAATGGAATATTAGGCGTCGCATAGGATTAGCTTTTTAAACTATAAAAAATTTATGGCGCTTGCTATGGATGTTCAACTTGTTATGGCAAGCTTCCGATGATTTATTTTTATCAAAGGAGCCCCCATTGAAGGATTAGCTTTTGCAGAATAGCTTTTGCAGAAAAGCTTAGAAACTCCAGGTGCCCCTACCTTGGGAGAAGAACCGTAAAGGCTTAACGGCATTATATTCATTTTAAGGATATAAATAGAATTTCTGCCATGAAAAAGTTATTGGAGCCAAGGCAGCTAAATTTTCAGGAACCCTGAAGCTATTCGCAAGATTTTAACAAGCTTTAGAAAAGCAAATGGCGCTTTATTGTGGCGCCGCCCGGTCACATGAGAGAGAAAATCCGAAATTTACGGAGAAAAAAAGCTAGCTATTCCTGAGTTGTAAGTAAAGTTCATTCTAACGCCTTGCCTTCAGAAAAGTGAGCAGGTACATTTTTTGGGAGACCCCATAGCTCAACTGGATAGAGCAATCGTTTCCTAAACGGTCGATCCCCGTTCAAGTCGGGGTGGGGTCACCATTCTTTCCAATATCCGAACGTAAGACCTGTAAGTTAGAATGATCGCCTGAGGCCCTTGGCATAAGGAATAAGTTTTCGATTTCTTTTCCTTCGGGGTCCTGTTTGAGTTCCTTTACTAGCTGCAACTTATTCCCTGGAACTTTGGCATCAGCCAAATAATACCAAATTGCAAGTCCTTCAGAAGTAAGAACCAATTGCTGGATGGTTTCGCGCAAAAGACGTCTTTTAAGCATATCAGGTGCTTTTTTGAATCCTTTGTTAAAATCAGAGAGGCTATCTCGAAGAAATTCAGATTGGCCTTCATGCAACTCAGCCTCAATTCCGATTTCCACGAGTTCAGATTTGTATTTCACTAGATTTGATTTTTCTTTCGCGACTTCACTAAGTCGCTCGGACGCAAGCTGAAGAGCTCCTTCATCCATATTCATCTGACTTTGAAGTCGGAAAATATTTGAAGTCTCAAAAGCTATTTCAGAAAGTCTTTTTTCAACTCGTTTTAATTCCTTTTTGCCAGAATCCTGTTCCCCTGCCGCGTTGTTGGTAATTCTTTTTTCAACACTCTCAAAGTAACCAGCTGCTTGAAGTCCTTGGCTCAAGTGTTTGATAACCGCGTCTTCAACAACTTGAACAGTAACCCTTTGCTTCCGACTGATCTTCCCCCGATTTGACGGACACTTTTTACGGTAGAAAACGTCCAACAAAAGGGGAAATATATGGGAAAGTTCGGAAACAGAAAGTACACTTCAGAGTTTAAGCAGCAAGCGTCTGAATTAGCAATGAAAATTGGGTCCA
>JAYUWH010000047.1:0-5858 GCA_043753645.1 Bdellovibrionales bacterium | reverse complement strand
TTGTTAGCAGTGAAATTTCACCACTTGCCCTACCTTCTCTAGCAGAAAAGCCACGGACTGAATCTTTTGCAAAGTAGCTTTCGGCCTCAAAACCACTTCCTAAAATTCACATCTTCGATCAACAAGGCTCAGTCTAAAAAACTGAGCCTTTATTTTTTACTTGGCTGAGTCGAGGTCAGCATCCGCGTGTACTTCGAATACGACATAATCCCTTTCTGCGATTTCTCGGCTGCCTTCCCCATCATAACTAAAGTGCAAAATTTAAGTTGGCCCGCTAAAGCTAAAACAAATCCAATTCGCACGATCAAAGATACAAATTGCGCCACCGCCATAAAAATACCTTTCAGCCCACGGGCTTAAACTTCTTCACCGCATCTGAAATCGTGGCGCGCCGTATTTTGCACCGACGAGCTATTTCCACCTGCGATAAACCTTGAACCCAGTAAAGTTTTGCCAGCTCTTCTGGGTTCGCTATTGTCTTCTTCCACTGAACCTCGTATATTCGTTTTACCGATAACCGGGTTGGTTCGAATACAATAGCCTCGGGCCTACCAATTCTCGGTCTGAGAATTGGTAGAATTTTTTATCTCAAGTGAAATTAAACGCTTACACAATCAATAACACGGCAAGCATTTGGTTGAATATTTCAACATATTTCACGGCATTTCAAAAAATGGTAGGGTTTTGGTAGGGTCCTGGTAGGGTTCACTAAAAGCGCAATCAGCCTCAGCTCGAGCAAAGTCAGCCACTCTCTTCTTCCAAAGTTTCTTTTTTTGAAACTCAAACGAAGGAGATTTTTATGACACGATTTATTCTTTGGGCATTCACCATCGGTCTTTCGATTGGCTATGGGCCAAAACTTTTAACGGTTACAACAGCAATGGCAAAATCTGCAATTCATGCTCATCAACATGATCAGATGAGCTATTCTAAATTCACGAAGAAACTTCTGAACGTAAAGCCACGGACAGCGCACTCAGACTAAATTCAAAAGGGCTTCGGCTCAAATAAAAAATATTTTCATAGCTTCGATCTGTCATCCAGATTGAAGCTTTTTTATTTTTTTTTGGGGGGGGGGCATCATGACTTCAGTTATCGCGTACATGTCTTTATCGAAAAAATTAACGAATTCTAAATCTACCTACAAAAAACTAATTCAACACTGCAAAAATCTTGATGAGCTTTGTGATATTTATTCCGAAGAGGTTGATCCAGACTCAAGCTCAAGAAATCTTTGGAACCTTGTCATCCAGACTCATCAGACGACAAAGCTGTCATCCTTTCATTAATGGGACCAATCAAGCATAATATTTCATTTCTTTTTAAGAAATAGATGTTTCTAAATCATTTCTATTGCAATTCTATTTCTAATGGCAAATTTGTCTGAGATCGCAATTCAGCGATTTTTTATCCTCGTAAGGAGGTGTCAGATGATTGAAAAGAAAAGTACCGGCATAATTATTGGTGCAATGAATCTATTGGCGATTAGCGTGCCTATGCTCGGAAGCCAAAGCTTGAACGTGCATTTTTCAGATAAGAAAATGGAGCAAGTTAATCATGCTTCCATCAAATTTATAGAAAGCACATGGTTGAAAGTGCCAGTTGCATGCAAAGCTCGTGGATTCAACGCAAGCCCCGTTTCTCTAGTGGCTCAAGAGATGGCTTCACCTATTCAAAGCATTTACTCGTTATACCAAGCATAAAATGACAGAGCCGACTGCATACTCATTTTCCACTGGTGAAGTAGAAGCACTTCGAAAAAAGTTTAATGCTCTTTCCGAGGTGACTTCATTTTCATTGGACATCCAATTTGCATCTCAAGTCGCAAGCTACGGAATGCTCCGCGAGATTGGAACTGTGAATGACGAATTGGCTCGGTTTATCTTTGATGCCAACAATGGGAATGTTGTTCGGCTCTTATCTTTAAAGGCCGAGATGGTGAAATGGAAAAACCAGTTCGGTCTCAGGATATGGTCTACGGACACGCAAAACCTTGAATTAAGAACCCCTGGATTTTATGATGTTGTTCATCCTGTTTTTTCTAAAAGCGATAAGGGTGAACTACATTCACTTTTTATTTTTCCAGAAATTATTAATGAGATTTCTAGAGCTGCAGGAGTAGAGCTCGTCCTTGTAAAGTCGTGGGGGAACAATTCAATTTTCGGTGGCTTTGATCCGTCAAAAGGCTATTACCAAACTAACATTTGGGAATTAGAAAACAATGACGCGCTCAAGTTTTCAGATCTCGTCCGGCAGGGAAAAATAGCTTTTATGGGAACACATGATTTGATAGCTCATATTGCGGGAATTAATCATCTTCATTGGCCGCTTCTGAAGAAAAAGTCTGGTGAAGTTTATGAGGCAATCTCAACCTATTTTAATTCTGCGGCAAAACCTAGCCTAGCGTCGCTTATTTTGCCTTATACAATTGGGGTGGTGCTGGATGATCTAGCTCAGCCTCCAAGCTATAGTTCAAAAAATCATCTTGCCGTACTTGATAAGCTTTTAGTAGGTATCCAGCGAAACCAAATTCCAGCGGGAATTTCGACACTGCTAACTGAATTTCCAAATAGCTTTCAAGAGATTATCAATTTGTCACGAACTGAGGGGATTGAAAATGATCCGGTTCGAATTCAAACAGCCGTTGATAGATTAACTCAAGAAATTTTAAGCAAATCATTTTCAATATAAAGTATTAGAGCTGATCCCATAGTTTGTTGAGCCATCCTAGGGCTGTGGGATCTTTTGTAATCACGCGGACTGTTTGATGACACGAGTAAGGACAACCCGAAACTTTCAATGGAATCAAGCCTGAGCTTTCAATGAAATAATCTGGTAGATAGCCCAAAGCCATTCCATCCTGAATTAAATTTTCGATCAGTTTTAGACCGCAGACTTTATATTTTAAATCGCGAGGGAACTTATCATCACGCCACCCATCAATACTGGAAGACTTTGCGATGCGACCTAAGATAGCAGACTCTGGCAAAGTGAAAGGGTGCTTTAAGATTTCTTCAATAGGTATGGTCTGCTTTTGCGTGTATTTTGTGAATAACGGATGCTTTAATGAGGCGCAGGTTTTAAATTCGACCTTAGAGATGACTTTCGATGATACGTCCGTGGGTACATCATGGGTAATCAAGGCTAAGTGCGCTTCGCCGTCAATGACTTGCTCGATGGCTTTACCTTCTGTTCGAATCAAGAATTGAATGCGAGCCTGTGGAAAAAGATTACTGATAATTTTTGCAATCTTGATTCCGTAAGAAGTCTGCAAAATTTCTTCAGAAGAAATATAAACATTAAGACTACCGAGCTCTTTTCCGGTCAGTTCAAGTCGAGCGTCTTCTTCCATTTGTAAAATCTGCGAAGCCCGCTTTTTTAAAAGTTGCCCTTGCGGGGTTAGGCGGATGCCGCGCCCTGATTTAAAGAACAGCGGTGTCTGTAGCTCTGCTTCAAGTCTGGCAATAGCCTTACTGAGCGATCCCGCAGAAATATGAATTTCTTCGGCGGCTTTGTTCACGTTTTCAATTTTAGCAACGGCCATAAAGTACTTAAGCTCAAATATTTCCATAATCGAAATATATATTTCATTTTCATTTCTTTTTCAATAGTTAATCTTAAGTTATAATCCTTTATAGAGGTTAGTTATGAAATTGACGAGATCAAGCCCGTACAAATTTAAAAATGGAAAAATCGCAAAAAACAGAGTGATTGTTCCTCCTATGGCATCGCAAACTGCCAATAAAGAAGGGTATGCGACAAAGAAGACAATTGAGCATTATACAAATCTATCTTCGTCAGGCGCAGGCATTGTCTTTGTCGAATACAGCCATATTCACTCGAGCGGACGTGGCGAAGAAAATCAGTTATCGGTTGATTCAGATGACAAAATTCCGGGTTTAAAACAAGTTGCATCTGTCATTAAAGACAACGGAGCCCTTGCTGGATTGCAACTGGTTCATGTTGGCGGGAAAACGAGCATCGAGTTAGCCCAAGGTCCTTTGATGGCCCCAAGCTCAATTCCCGTTCCTGTTAAGGGCTGGCAACCCGAGACTCCGCAAGCTATGACACCTGATCAAATTGAATTGTGGGTTCAGTGGTTTGTTGAGGCTGCCAAAAGAGCAGCACTCGCCGAGTTTGATCTGGTTGAGCTTCATGCAGCCCATGGATATGGCCTTAACCAATGGCTCTCGCCTATAACGAATCAGCGGCAAGATGGATTTGGCGGATCTATAGCAAACAGAGCTCAATTGCTTTTTAGGATAGTTACGGAGATAAAAAGTCAATTGCCTCATCTATTGCTCGCCGTTCGACTTCCAGCCCAAGATCACTTTGTCGGTGGGCTTGCCACAAGTGAAATGGTTTGGGTCGTAAAACAGTTGGAAACTCTAGGCGTAGATTTGCTTGATGTATCTTCTGGTATTGGTGGCTGGAGGCGGCCTGAAGGGCACCAAGGTCAGGGCTATTTAGTTCCTGATGCGACATTGCTTAAAACCCACATTTCAGTTCCGACCATTGGTGTTGGCGGAATTGAAACGGGTCTATTTATTGATGAGCTGGTGTCCAATCACAAAGTTGATTTTGCAGCCGTTGGGCGTGCGATTCTAAGTAATCCTTCGAGTTGGGGATTGGTCCATCTATATTCCAGTAACTCTAACTTCGGAGTTGCCATGTGAGCATCGGAAAAAAGATACGCGATCTAAGGCTTCAGAAGCGAATGAAAATGACAGAAGTCGCAAAGCTTATTGAGGTTTCAGTTTCCACGTACCGAGATTGGGAGTATGGCCGAAAGATTCCGGCCAAATATATAGGAAAGATTGCCACAGCACTTTCAGCATCAATAGGAGATTTGACAGGTGAAAAAAGCACAGACAATCGCACTGGAATCCAAAAGACCATCAGCCTTTTGCTTGGGGCTGTAGAGATTTTACAAAAAAATAGAAACTAAAAGCGGAATCTCGATTTCAAATAAAGAGATCACGCTTTTTAGAACAAACAAAATAATTACGATATAACTTGTTATAAAAAAACGGAGAGAAAAATGAAAAAAATTAAATTGGCGTTGACCACATTCACGTTGTTGAGCCTCAGAAGTATGAAATTATTAACAGCGATCTTAATAAGTTTATTGATGAGTAACGCGTATGCAGCAAGTCCTGAAATCTGGTGGGCCATCCGTGCGGATTGTAACATCTTTATGGGCTCGCTCAATTTGCATTTGGAGAAAGTCGATGTCAACTCGCTCGAACATTCTTACACCGGATCGGGCCACCATAATTATGAAACTTACAGCTTTCCTAAATGCACGAACGATGACGATTCGATCACCTGCGAAGGCACCTCCGATTTCGAGTTCTTGAATCAGAAATTAAAGTTGGTTGTTTCTCGCAATCCCGATGGAACATTTAAAGGCAATTTAAATGGCCGGATCTTAGGTTGTTTACTGTCGCGGTAGGCAGATTTAGTTCGAAGCTAAGTTAACATTTGACCCTGTAGCACAAACCAATCTCCTGAGAATGCTCGGCTGAAATCTTGCACGACTTTCAAATTCTGATCCTGAGCTCAAACCTAAAGACTGACCATCGGCTTGAAGCCGCCTTAATCTTTGGAACTCGACTTCACGAGCGCCCTTACTATTGATATGTGAGATTTAAGGCTGCGAAAAAATTGATTTCAAAGACTCATCTAGAACCTTAAGACAGGACTTAAAGTTTTTTCGGCCAAACCCCATTCGCACGTACTGGTCTTGGTATCCCATGTGGTAGCGTAAATTTTTTTGTGTCTGCGATTTTAATGTATAAGATTATCTAATACATCGTTGATTTCGTTACGTTTAGCAATATGTTCTAAATTATTTA
>JAYUWH010000046.1:0-17879 GCA_043753645.1 Bdellovibrionales bacterium | reverse complement strand
GCGAAGCCCATTTTCTTCATTCATCTCTTGCGCTAGATGCAAATTGAATTTTTAATAACGAAATGACTTATTTATTTTCAATCGCTGCAGTATTGGCTTTCTTAACTTCGTGTAAAAACTTTTCAACCGATGGCGCCAAAGATTTTTCGGCCCAAGGAAAAAGTAATTCGGAGATACCGCCCGACCGCAAGCAAATCATCCGTTCCGATAAGAAAAAACAGGCCGATTTAGATTTACCATTTCGGGGCTTTGATTACGAAAAAAAAATCACCAAGATCGCCATCGGCTCTTGCGCTGACCAAGAATTACCTCAGCCGATCTGGGCCACCATTGATAGAAATAATCCTGATTTATTTATTTTTGCTGGTGATACCGTTTGCTCGGCCAAGAATATTCAAAAACCATTATCGCAGCAATATCGAAAATTAAAAATGATTTCAGAATTTAGAAACTTGCGCGAGAAAACTCCGATGCTTGCTATTTGGAACGACTATGATTTTGGTATGGATGATGGCGGAGCCGAAAATCCTGACAAAGAATCCCACCGCACAGAATTTATCAAAAATTGGAGCTACTTAACAACAGCTTTACCCCGAGATCAAAAAGCACTTTATCACTCAAAAATATTTGGACCTAAAAAAAATAAAGTGCAGATAATAATGCTGGATACCCGCTGGGACCGTTCGGCCTTAAAAAAGAATCCCACACCCATTGAGCCCGTTGAAATGACAGCCCTAACGCCTGAAACTGCCAAAGAGATACCAAAAGATATGTCAGCTAAGCCTGTGGATGTGAAAATTGCGGATGCGACGGTTTTACCGACTGTGGAAACAGTGCTAAAACCTTATTTGCCTGACGAAGATAAGTCCAAGCATTTTCTGTCGGAAGCCCAGTGGAATTGGCTGGAGAACGAATTAAGAAAACCGGCTGATATCAGGTTTATTGTTAGTACTATTCAGGTTGTTGCAAATGATCATAATTTTGAAAAGTGGGGGAACTTTCCACTTGAGCGCGAGCGCTTATTTCGACTGCTTGGAAAAGAAAAAGTGAAAAATACAATTTTACTTTCAGGTGATCGTCAATTTTCTGCAATTTCTAGAATCGAAGTTAAAAAATTTGGTTCTCTTTATGAGTTGACTGCTGGCGGCCTAAATAAAACAACGGCTGTTAAAGTCCCTGAAGAAAACAATTTATACGTGAATGAAATTTATTCGCAACCAAACTTTGGCTTCATTAAAATAAATTGGGAAACACGTAAGGTGCAACTTGAAGTGCATGCCGCTGATGATTCCATAAAAAATTCTGCAGCCGTTAGTTTCTAATTAATTTGATGGTGGTGGTGCCAGCCATCCCCGGCGTAAAACATAAATCAGCAGGCCTCCGGCGACCAGGGCCATCGTAACCACCATTCCCCAAAATCCTGAACTGTCTTTCAAGAAAGGAATGTGTTCGAAATTCATGCCATACAATCCCGTTAGGAAATTTAGCGGCGAGAAAAATATTGTTAATACTGTCAGGACTCGAACTATTTCATTAGTTTTAAATGAGGCCTCGTTGGTCTTTTGCGAGGCCACGGCGATATGCAAGTTTAATACAGATTGTACGTTCTCGAAAATATCATCAGCATAAAATAAATTTCGCTCTAGCCGGTAACGGACTTCTTGCATTTTTGCTGCAGGATATTGATCGTTATGCATGAGAGTTATTAAAATATCAATTGTGAATTTCATTACTTTTTTAAAGGCGGAAGCTTTCCGCTTTATATAATACCCATCTGTTAAAACCGATTTTGTTTTCTCGCCTTTGAAAATTTGCTCTTCGAATTTTTCAAACTGATGCTCTAAGTCCGTTATCGGTCTGTTTAAACCCAGCGAAACCTCATCAAGCAAGTAGGCAACAACATGCAATTTCGTTATCTGATCCTTATATTCACGAACCTTTTCCTGAACCCTTGCTATTTCTGACAAAGGTAGCCGATGAAGGGTGAAAACTTTCGATTCAGAAATGAAAAGAGCTACTTTGGTTGTAAGTTCCTGGACCGTATCGGCCGAGTATTTTATCTCGGGTTCCATCAATCGCAACAGCACAAACTGAGTCGTTCCGTAATTTTCGACATGGGGCAAATAATCAGGGTCTAAACAATTGCTCAAAATCTTCGGTGGCAAGTTTAACTCTTTTGCTATTTGCTGAAAATCTTTTTCAGTAGGGTTCACGTAATCTTGCCAACTAAAGTTATCCCAACTCATTGCCGTATGTGTCATAGCATATGAGACCCGAAAAAGTGCTATTTATCAATACAACCAGCGTTGGACGTTAGTCTTTAACAGATCAGGCTATAGAGAAATGTTATGAAAAATTGCGTTTTTGCTAAGATTAAGTCAGACTTCAACTACTTTAAAAACAAACTCTAAAAGGAGATAATAATGTTAGGTATTGGACAAAAATTTCCAACGTTTTCTATGCAAGCTTGCGTGGGAATGGATAAAGGCAAAGAATTTAAAACCGTATCAAATGCAGATATGAAAGGTTCATGGGCTGTCGTATTTTTCTGGCCCCTTGATTTTACTTTTGTTTGCCCTACTGAACTTGCTGAATTCAATAAAGAAATGAAAAATTTTAAAGCTCGCGACACTAAAGTTTTTGGTGTTTCTTGCGATTCTCACTTTGTACACCACGCTTGGAGAACACATCATGCGGACCTAAAAAATATTGAGTACCCAATGCTTGCTGACGTTAAAAAAGAATTAACCGGCGCGCTTGGCGTTCTTCATCCAACTGAGCAAATCCCATTACGTGCTACGTACGTTGTAGATCCCGATGGCATCGTACAATGGGTCAGCGTGAATGGCTTAAACGTGGGTCGTAACGTAAAAGAAATTTTACGCACAATCGATGCCTTACAAACGGATGAACTTTGCCCTTGCAACTGGGAAAAAGGCCAATCAACACTTACAGCTTAAGTTTTTAAAACGTTTTAATTGAAAAAAAGCTTCATCTGTAATTCACAGAAGAAGCTTTTTTTTTAACAAATTTGGAGGTTCCCATGTCTTTAGGTCCAATCACTGAACAGTTTCTAGAAACAACTTTTCCTAATCACGATAGCGCGGCTTATCGAGACCTTTCTTTAAACTTAAAAAAAATTATGGAAGAATCAGTTCTAGAACCCATGGAGCGGTTGATGAATGTAGCCGCCGTTGCGCGGGCCTTACACTGGAAAGATTTAGAAGTTATGACGGCCATGGAACTAAAAAACTTAGGCATGGAAGAGGCCCAGATCAAAGAATGCTTTGAGGCTGCGGCCATCATGGGAATGCTAAACACCTATTACAAATTTAAAGGTTATTTACCTGTAGAGGTTCTTCCTGACTACGCGCGCGCGGGGTTAAGAATGAATGCATTGTCCAAACCATTAGTTGGAAAAGAAAAATTTGAAATGATGGCCTTTACTGTTTCCGTCGTTAATGGCTGCCCAACCTGTGTTTCGTCGCACGAAAAAGCCTTAACTGATATTGGCGTCACGCGTGATAAAATTCATGATCTAGCTAGGCTTGCATCTATCTTAAAGGGATTAAGCTGCCTACATTAGTCGTTGATGGATTGAATATAAAAAATGAGGTTTTTATGAAAATTTATTTAAAAGATTATCAGTCCCCGGCCTACGCCATTGACAGCGTTGGCCTTCATTTTAATTTGCACGAATCAAAGACCGTGGTCACAGCAGTCTTAAAATTTAAGAAAATAAAAAATGAACCACTGGTATTAAATGGGGTAAATCTAAAATTAATTTCTATAGAAATAGATTCTAAAAGTTTTTCTGATTATAAATTATCGGCAGATTCCTTAATAATAGAAAATAAATCTTTACCTGAGACTTTCGAATTAAAAACTCAGGTCGAGATCAACCCCGAAGGCAATAAATCCTGCGAAGGCCTTTACTTATCAAGTGGAATTTTCTGTACTCAGTGCGAAGCAGAAAGTTTTCGAAAAATCACTTACATGCTGGACCGACCTGATGTCATGACAACTTACACTGTCGAAATTGAAGCTGATAAAACAAAATATCCACAATTACTTTCCAATGGTGATCTCATCTGGAAAAAAGATTTATCCGCGGGCCGGCACTCGGCCCTTTGGAAAGATCCATTTAAAAAACCCAGTTATTTATTTGCCTTGGTGGCCGGAAATATGGGCGTCACCAGCGACACGTTCACGACAAAGTCAGACAAAAAAGTAAAGCTTGAGGTATTTTGTTCCCACGGAAAAGAAGATCGCTGCTTGTACGCTATGGAATCGTTAAAAAAATCAATGAAGTGGGATGAAGACCGCTTTGGTTTAGAATACGATCTCAATCAGTTTATGCTTGTTGCCATCGATGATTTTAATATGGGAGCGATGGAAAATAAAGGACTTAACGTTTTCAATTCCCGTCTGGTTTTGGCAGATACAAAGTCAGCAACGGATGAGGATTTCGAAGCGATTGAAGCCGTTGTCGGTCACGAGTATTTTCACAACTGGACCGGGAACCGCGTGACGTGTCGTAATTGGTTCGAACTTTCCTTAAAGGAAGGACTAACCGTTTTTCGCGACCAAGAGTTTTCAGCGGATATGAATTCACGTCCCGTGCAACGAATAAAAGATGTGAACTCTTTGCGCACGCGCCAATTTCCCGAAGATGCGGGCCCTAATGCTCACCCCGTGCGGCCAAGCTCATGTTTAGCCGTAGATAATTTTTATACCGCTACTATCTACGAAAAAGGGGCTGAAATTATTCGGATGATGCAAACCATTGTCGGACGAAAAGGCTTTCGTAAAGGTATGGATGAGTATTTTAAACGCCATGATGGTCAGGCTGTGACCATCAATGAATTTGCGGCGGCTATCAGCGAGTCTAACCAGGTTGATTTCACCCAATTTAAAAATTGGTATTCTCAGGCGGGAACGCCAGAAGTTTATATTACTGAAAATTATAATGCTAATTCCAAAACATACACTTTAACTTTGCAGCAAAAATGCGCGATAACAGCCACTGAAAAAGCTGAAGGCCTAGATAAAAAACCATTTCATATACCTCTGATGATTGGCTTGATTGATTCCGATGGTAAAGAGCTTACTTTATCAAGTAAAGATGTCGTATGGAATTCGGACGAAAAACCTGTGCTGCATTTCACCCAAACTCAACAAACTTTCGTCTTTGAAAATTTAAGTCAGAGACCCACTTTGTCGATCAATCGCGAATTTTCTGCTCCGGTAAAAATAATTTGGGAACCCGAGTTCCAGCAACTTATTCATCTTTTAAAATTTGACACTGATCCCTTTAACAAATACGAAATTGCGCAAAAAATAATTTTGGCAGAAACCCGTCGCTTGATTCTTAAATTAATAAGCAAACAGCCCGCTTCGGTCGATCCGCAGATTATTCACTCGGTAGGCACAGTTCTTAATGACAACCGCTTGGATGCGGCATTTAAGTCTTTAATGCTGAGCTTACCATCTGATGCAACGCTAGCTATGGATGAACCTGTCTTGGATGCAAAAATATTTGAAAATGCGCGCCAATTGATTCGTGCTTCGTTTACAGAGCACTATGGCCAGAATATTTTAGCAATGTATAACAAATTACTAAACTCAAAATCGGCATCAGACCGTAGTCTTAAAAATCGTTTGTTAGCTTTTATGTACCGAACAGATTTTACCGGATCCAAAGAGTTGGTGACTTCGCAGTATGACAACGCTCTAAATATGACTGACAGCATTTCCGCGCTGGCGTTATTAGCAGAAAAGAACACCCCCGAGCGGGATCACTATCTGCAGCATTTTTTTAACATGTGGTCGAATGACAATGTGGTATTTAACAAATGGTTAATAGTTCAGGCCGGAAGTCCGGCGGCCGATACTTTTGAAAAAGTGAAACAGATTTCATCTAGTTCCTACTTTAATAATACCAATCCAAATAGTATTTATTCGTTCCATGGTGTTTTTGGCAAAAACTTTTATGCCTTTAATTCCGATTCGGGCGATACTTTTTCTTGGTATGCCGACGAAATATTAAAAATTGATGCGTGGAATCCCCAAGTCGCTGCAAGATTATGCGGAAATTTTAATTTTGTTAAGAAGCTGCCCTCAGCGCAAAAAGAAAAAGCGCTGCATGAAATCAGGCGGCTATTAAGTGTAGAATCTCTTTCTAAAAATTCGCGCGAGCTTCTAGAAAAGTGTCTTTAATTATAGCCTAATTCGGCACTGAGACAGAAATTCATTACGAGTTGCCGCTTGCTTTTTGAAGGCTCCACGCAAATCCGATGTGGTCGTACTGGTGCGGCCATCTTGAACCCCACGGGCAACTAAACAATAATGTCTGGCATTAATGTGAACCGCAACATCTGCCGTATCTAGAAGATATTCTAAGCAATCGGCCACTTGCTTGGTAAGGCGCTCTTGCACTTGCGGCCTACGCGCAAAAAATTCGACAACACGGTTAAGCTTGGATAGGCCGATCACTTTATCTTTCGGAATATAGGCAACCGTTGCGAAACCATCGATCGTTTGAAAGTGGTGTTCGCAAACCGACATGACTTCAATGTCTTGCACACAAACCATTTGATCGTACTGCATTTTATTTTCAATGGTTGTAATACGTGGAAAATTTTTAGCATCAAGGCCTTCAAAAATTTCGTGCACATACATCTTAGCTACCCGTCTAGGAGTCTCTTTAAGACTGTCGTCCGTTAGATCCAAGCCAAGAATTTGCATAATTTCTGCAAAATGGGCCTTAATTTTTTCAACTTTTTCATCGTCCGAGAAAGTACTTACGACAACCGGTGATGGACGCACATGAGAAAGTATTTCAACAGCTTGTTCATTAATGGATCTCAACTTTTGTTTCGACATTTTGGCACCTCAGAATGGACTAGTTTATACCTAAAAATTACCTGTCTTTAAATCATAAATTGCTTAAAATGCAAAAAAAGTACTTTTTTACACAAAGTACGAGCTAATCCGGTTAGCTTCAAGCAATGCACCTTCAACAGTATGAGGTTTTTCAACTGATGAGTAATCACCAAAAACTTGAAAATTACCTGATGCAGGTAAAGCTTCACGAGGAAAGTCGACTGAATTTCTGAAATAGGCCGATTGGATCAAGTCAACGTCAGACCAATTGAAAAAAGCTTCGGGTCCAATTTTTTTTGCTGACAGAGCTAATCTTGTCTTGGCATTAATCAGCGCCAAATAATTTTCCATTGAGGGAGCGATGTTGGAATTTATGTGCCATTTGGAATCTATGTGCTGCGAAGCCCGCAATTCAAATTCTAAACCCACCATGTTGTTTTTTAAATTTTTTGCCACAACCGATAAAATTTCAGTCTCGGATGATAATTGCATCCGATATTTCTTATTTAAAGAAGATAAATTTGCAGTCGATCCGGGCAGAGATGTTTCCAATTTAAAAATAGTTTCGGGTTTTAATGATTGCAACCAACTCGGCGCCCAGGCCATTTCCGGCAGATCAAAAAGTCCGGTAACCCGACTCCACTGGCTGGGTGGAATTGTTAAGGCTACTTTTTTTGCTATCAAAGTTCGAAATCCCGCTGGAGTATCGAAAGTCATTTCGAAATTGCCCTTAACTTTAATAATTTTGGCCAGTCGCCACCTAAGTCTTACATTGCGATACGGGACAAGACCCATAACCCGAGCACTAAGGGCTTTTGTTAGTTGATCTGCGCCACCAACTAAAAAAAATTGCGACTTTGATAGCGGTGCTTCGGCAAGATTAAATTCTTTGATTAATTTATTAAGATTTTCATCCGTTTTATTGAATAACGAGGCACCTAAATCCAACCCATCCTGTGAACGAATACGGCCACCCAACTGCCGAGAGCCTTCAAAAACGCGAAATTCTGTTTTCAATTGTCTTAATTTATAAGCTAAGAAAAGCCCACTTATGCCACCACCAATAATAAGTACTTGGTCTTTTAAGAACAAGTGATCATCAAAAATATATTCATCGAAGGACGAACATGATTGAACCATGGGCATCAATGATAAAGCGCCTAAACCAATCAGAGTTGACTTTAAAAAATCACGTCGATGGTGCATTAAAACTGTTTTTTTATCTGAAGACATTCTCAACCCTTCTTGGCCATGTTATACTACCATCGTGGCAGAGACAATAACTTCGGGACAGCAATTACTCCTTCGCATTATATTTTTTCGACGCTTTGGTTTTCGATTTCTTATCGTGCTGTTTGCAATATTATCCTCATTAAGTGGGCTGTTACTTCCGTATTTTCAAAAAAATTTCTCGGTCAATCTAGACACCTTAACTTTGGCTTACTGCGTGGTGCTGTCTTTGGTGTATTTTGGCTTTAACCAGCTGACTGCCTACATTGGGCAAATTGAGGCCATTCATGCCCAAAAAGAATTAGCGAGGCTTATCTATGAACAAAATTTACGGCTTAAGCCACTGATTTTACAAAATCGCAGCGTCGGAGAAATTGTTTCTTTATACACATCCGACGTGCCAAGCGTAACGGTCTGGCTTGAACAATCTTTGCCATATGGCTTTACCACCTTATTCCCGCTTTTACTGACTCCATGGTTTCTGTTTCATTACTACCAACTGCCCATTGAACTAAGTGTAACAATTATTCTGGTGCTGGTATTTTTGAACGGCGGACTTGCGTACCGGCAATCGTTGTTTTTCTTAGCTTTCAAAAAATTGGCCGCAGACCGCATGGGATTAGTAAATGAATGGATACAAAATATTCGCGGGCTTAAAATCTTAAATTGGATTGAAGGATTTGAAAATCGAATCATTATTAAACGGCGCGAAGAGACTTTGAATCGTTTAAGTATGCTGACAAACGGCCAAGTTATGAATTCGGTCTCATCAAGTGTTACATTCTGGATTAATCTTTCGGTGTTGATGTTTTTCCTGTGGATTTCTCCACGGAATTTAACCAAATCAGATCTTATTGGTTTACTGTGGATCACCACGGTCTTTCTATCTAGGCCACTGCGCCAGCTGCCATGGTTTTTCACATTTATTTTTGATGCGTGGACATCATTTCATCGGTTGGCCGACTTCTTAGATTTAAAAAATGTACCGGAAGTCATTCGTATCTCGGCCGCGAGTGATTCTCAAAATAAAATTGATATCGTCGATTTGCAACTTACCGTTGATAGCACGCACTTACTAAATATTGCAAAACTGAAAGTAACAGCTCCGCAGTTAATAGCCTTAGTGGGGCCAGTAGCTTCAGGTAAAACTTTGCTGCTTAAATCTATGATTAAGGAAACTTCCTTCGTAGCCGACCGCTTTTACACCGCGCCCATCAGCTATGTCCCACAAGATCATTTTGTAATGAGCGCAACACTACGGGACAATGTCAATTTCTCGTACCAGTCGTTGGTTACTGACGACCACTTAGTGATGGATGCCTTGGCTAAATCGCAGTTTGATTTTAAGTTGGACCGTGTTGAAAAGGGTTTAGACACCGTCGTGGGCGAACGCGGCGTTAATTTATCAGGTGGCCAAAAACAACGGGTCAGTATCGCAAGGCAACTAAAAAATTTGCAAGAAATCATTCTACTAGACGATCCTCTTAGTGCTGTTGATGTCGCGACGGAGGCTGATCTCATCAACGAATTTGTTTCACTACGCAACCAAGGCCACACAGTTATTCTAACCACGCAAAGATTTAGCGCCTTGAAATTTTGTGAGCGCGTAATTTACCTTGAGCATGGCGAAATAATTTTCGATGGTGCAGCGAATTTATTTTTGCAAGATCCCCGTTTTCAAACTTTTATTAAGGGGGCATTTTGAAAAAAAAAGGTTTCTCTAAAACAGTTTTTGATACCTTGCTACAGGCTTATCGGCCTTTCATGTTGAAGTTGCTCATGACCATAATTGTTGGTTTTGTTGGACGTTTCTTAATATTGTCGAATGCTCAAATCATCGGACAGTACATTGATCAAACAGCAGCGATCGACCATGCCACGCTAGAGCCCTTAGTTGTTAAGCTTTTCTTTATCGTCGTCTGCGCCTTTGTTTCAACCATAATTTTTCGGATACTATTTTCGCGCTATTCAGCCTTAGCCGTTTCACGCATTTATGATGAAACCACTTACCGTGTTTCAAGATTCCCCCTACATTTTTTTGACAAACAACCCGTTGGGAAAATCACCACGCGTTTTTCAAGTGATTATGGAAATGTGTTTCGGTTATTTGGCGGGCCGTTAGCCGAATTTTTAGCAATTTTATTTGATTTGGCTTCAATTATTTTGCTGATGGTTTTCATTCATCCGTATTTCGCATTCACCATTTTAATATCATTTTGGGTTTATTCTCGAATTCTGAAAAAACATCAAGTGCGGTTGCGCACAGGCCGGCGTGAATTATCGGCAAATCGTGCGCCATCCGTTGCCCATTTTTCGGAAACAGTGCAAGGTACTACGACCATACGCCAAAACAAAAAAGCGCAGATGTTTACCGATAAATTTTTATTTTTCGATGCCCAGTATTTAGCTTCCAAAAAAGATGTTTTTTGGAGCGTAACTCTTTTTTCACTAGAACTAAATGTTTTATCTGCCTTGTTTTTTTCGTTGAATGCGGGCGTCTGCCTTTACTTAATTCATCACAATATTATTGGTGTCGGTTTATCCAGCGTTGTGCTTAGTTTTAGTCTACTTGCAACCAACACTTTGCAAATGTTTTTTGAATGGTTTTCCCAGTTTGAAGAAGCCTTAGTGGGCGTCGAAAAATTAGACGAGTATTTACGCTTAGAAATCGAACCAGGGGCCCTACTACCACCGTATGCAGATTTTGCGACGGCCCATCCTAAAAGAGCAAAATCAATTCAACAAGGTCATGAACCTAAACCAATCCTGACGTCTCCGTATTTATTGCAAGTTGAGAATCTACATTTTATGTATCCCGAAACTACAACAATGATTCTAGAATCCATTTCTTTTAAACTACGTGCAGGCGAGAAATTAGGAATTGTGGGTCGCACAGGTTCCGGAAAATCAACGCTAATATCAGCACTTTTATCTCTGTATCCTATTCATTCTGGTGCTATTTTAGTTAACGGAAAATATGAAGCCGATGTCGTCAAACACCGATCTCTTTTTTCAGTGATTTCTCAGGATCAGTTATTTTTAACGGGAACAATTCGTAATAATCTTGATTTATTCAAGCATCATTCAAATCAAGAAATTGAAAAAATTCTAAAACTGGTAGGATTATCATTTTCGCTAAATGATGTCGTATTCGAAAAAGGCCAGAATTTATCGCAAGGAGAAAAACAATTACTGAGCCTGGCTCGCGGCTTATTACAAAAGGCCGAGATTTTTATTTTTGATGAAGCGACTTCTAATGTGGACCCACAATCTGAGGCCTTAATGAACCGCGCTTTAACTGATATCTTAGGTACCAAGACGCAAATCCGCATTGCTCATCGGCTACAAACGGTTGAAGACTGTGATCAAATACTTTGGCTAGATCATGGAATCGTTAAAAAAATAGGCCCGACAAAAGAAGTGCTTGTTGCTTTTCGCCAAGCTAGGTTATAAGAAAGTTGTTCAGTGGTAATTTTCGTTAAAAACTAGACATTTCCGGAGAGCCCTATGGATGAACAAAATAAAAAATCCGCGGATGAGGCAAAAAAACAAGCTGATGATATTGCTGATGCCGCTATGGCCGCTGAAATCAAAAAGTTGTCTGAAAATCAACAGTCTGAACAAGAACAAGATTTTAAAAATTTAATCTATCTGCAAGACCATTGGTCGCAGATGAGCCGAGAAGATCGCAAAGAGCAATTTTTTTTGCTGCCGCGAACCGATGCTGAAGAATTATTTTTAAATTTAACGGCTGTCGATCAAGCCCAACTCATTAATGATGGCACATCGCTAGAAAAACGTTCGTGGATCAGGCTGCTGGCTCCGGATGATGCGGCCGATTTAATTCAGGAAAGCGACGCTGAACATCGCGAAGATTATTTAAGCCTTCTTGATCCACAAACAAAAAGAGAAGTGTCAGCCCTTTTAGCTTATGCGGAAGACAAAGCCGGCGGCTTGATGAGTTCACGGTTTATTCGGCTTCGTCCACAAATGAATGTCGATGAGGCCATCAGCTACATACGCATTCAGGCTAAGACGCAAGTCGAAACCATGTATTATTCCTATGTGCTGGATCTCGAGCAAAAATTAGTAGGAGTTGTTTCATTTCGTGAATTATTTGCCTCGACGCCAAATAAAAAAGTTTCTGAAATCATGCACACCGATATTTTCAAAATCTCTGTCGATCTAGATCAGGAAAATATTGCGCAAGTTTTTAATAAACAGGATCTAATGGCATTACCCGTTATCGATGCTGATAATAAAATGGTTGGTATCGTTACCTTCGATGATATCGCCCAAGTTGCCGAAGAAGAGGCCACTGAAGATATTCATAAAATAGGTGGCGTGGAATCGCTAGATGCCCCGTACTTACAAATTTCGTTGGTAGAGATGATTAAAAAACGTGGCGGCTGGTTGATGATTCTTTTTATCGGCGAAATGTTCACAGCCAGTGCGCTTGGATACTTTGAAAACGAATTGCAAAAGGCTGTCGTGCTGGCGATGTTCCTACCTTTAATCATAAGTTCCGGCGGTAATTCGGGTTCTCAAGCAACGACGTTAATTATTCGCGCGATGGCACTGGGTGAAGTTAAACTTAAAGATTGGTGGCGTGTTCTTCGTCGCGAACTAGCCACAAGCTTAGCTCTTGGGGCACTTCTTGGAGCCATCGGCATGATTCGTATTTATTTTTGGCCGTGGCGCGAACAGATGTACGGTGAACACTATGCCCTGATTGCGCTGACGGTTGCGGTTTCTGTGCTAGGTGTGGTCATGTGGGGCTCGGTCACGGGGTCGATGTTGCCGTTTTTACTGCGTAGACTAAAACTTGATCCCGCATCGGCCTCAGCTCCTGCCGTAGCTACGATTGTGGATGTGACGGGTCTTATCATTTACTTTACGACGGCAAGTTTAATTCTAAAGGGAATTTTACTGTAATTCAAATTAGGTAGGTTGCAAGCCTACCGTCCACATTGAAAAATTAGCTTTCAGCTGCTCGGTAATATTTATAAACTTCACACCATACGACTGTTTCTGCGAACACCAAACAACTTCGCCCTCAACCTCTTGGTCAAGGTCCGCAATTTTCACTTTAACTTTAGAACCTTTATCGATAGCAAAAGCCGACGAAAATGATAATCCGCCAAGTGACAAAGTATCAGTAGCACAACTCACTATTTGATCATTAATTTTCACAACCAAATCTTTCGCAACGTTATAGCGCGCAAACTGGCGTCGCTGATCAGTCACTGCAACTGGTACGGACGTTTTTCTTCGTAGCGTAGCCGCGACCACAGCAGGAATTAAAATCATCACAAATATTACGCCCAAATTCCCCAAACCACCCGACGGCGGGCCATTCTCAGAGAAATTAGAACCACCACCTGCTAAAGCACCGGCCTTCACTAAGCCACATCCACCCGCTTTTGCACCAGGTTGCTCGGCCGCAACAGAACGATCCATTTTATAAACAGGCGTGTAAGCAGGATTATAAGAAGCTGTCGAAACTTGCGAAACAGAATTCTGAATTGCACGTAACGCATTCACGCGGCCGCTAGTCGAAACTTTCCCGCTGAAAGCCGCAAATGTATTTACGCTAGCCATCACAATCGAACGGATTTGATAACCCGAAAGTTGAGGTGCTTCACGCGAAACTAATGCCGCAAGTCCTGCCACAAAAGGTGATGCCATTGAAGTTCCAGACATCATCTGATAGCAGCCCGGGGCCACGCAACCTGTGCCTGGAACGGCGCTCACAATAGCGACTCCAGGGGCTGCAACTTGCACTCCGCTTCCGTAATTTGAAAATGAAGCCTTGGTGTCAGAATCCGTCGAAGCAGCAACGGCTAAATTATTTGGAGTATCTAGCGCTGCGGGATACATTGGGGAGCTATCATTGTTCGTGCCCGAATTACCTGCGGCACTAGCAATCATGACACCATGATTATGAGCGTACGTATAAGCATCGTGCAACGAGCGAGAATACGAAGGCCCACCCCAAGAATTATTGATAACTTTAGCGCCCATATTCACCGCGTAGTACATCGCATTGATCGCGTTGGCCGTCGTGCCCGAGCCGGCCGCATCCAGAAATTTAAGCGCCATGATTTTTACTTTTGATTCACGTACAGGATATTGTAAAATATCCTGGCCAACTCCTAAAATAATTCCAGCGACGTGAGTGCCATGATCATCGTCATCGGTAACGTTGCCAGTGCCATTCACGTAGTTCCAACCATTAATGTCGTCAATATATCCGTTGTTGTCGTCATCGATTCCAGGAAGACCATTTTTTTCGGCTAAGTTTTCCCAGATAGCATTTGAGTCTTTAAACAGTCCATGATTGCGATCTAAACCCGTGTCAATAACTGCAACAACGGTTTTTGTCCCTTGATTGTAAGGCTTTTCAACGGACCACGATTCGGTAACTTGCACATTCGAATACGATTGGGAATAGCTATCAGAAGGCCCGGGCGCCACACCAAAAGGCTGCACATCTACGGGATCCACGCTTAAAATAAAATTCGGTTCAACGTATTCTACGTCGGGATTGGCCCGCAAGGAATCAATGGTCGCTGCAGATTGAGCTTTAATATGTAACATGGTCGAGCCCCAGAAAGCTTGCTTTACAGAAATGCCAGAGCCCATTTTATTTACCATTTTTAGGCCAGTGCTTAAACGCGCATTTGAGGTAGATCCGGTTTTTTCTTTCATCTTAACGATGTATTCTCCGGCTACGATTCGGCTTTGCGCTAGTGCAGAGCTAGAGACGACAACGACGGCAGCTGCAAAAAATTTCGATAAAAATACGAATCGAACCAACGTACACCCCATCAATGACAGACGTTTATATGTCATTGGTATCGGGGAAATCAGATACGGACTAAAGATGGGGACGAAATTCTCTCATAATAGGGCAGCGGCCGTCTTGGCACAAAAACTCATTGGCAATTTCAGAACCAGAGAAACGTTTACTGTTTCAAACTGATAATTTTAGACAATTAAATTTGAGTTTAAAATTATTTTGAAGAACTCTTAGACATTTGCTTTTCACCGTCCACGCTATCGTGAAAGCTGACAAAGATTAAAGGCGCAATAGCCTGTACACTTTTTAACTGTGAACTGGCGCCAGCTGAAGCAAAATAATAATAATTTACTAAGCCTCCGAAAGAGACATAACTAAAATCAACTTCAAAACCACCAGCTAGTTTTCCTGAAAAAGAACTGTACTTGTTATCATCACCGGGAATTTGCGATTGAACAGAACCGACGCCAATTTTTATCAGTGGATGAAAGAGCGAATCAGTAAACCGATAAACTAAACCCAAATTAATATTTTGATGACTTGATTTCAGGGTATCAAATGTCAGAACATCCACGCCTGCTTCGACGCCAAGATTATCTTCAAATTCATAACCCAACCAGTAGCTCTGGTGACTACCTTTGCCGGCCACATCTTTAAAATCACTGCCTGCGATTGGATAAGTAGGTCCAAAGCCAAGACCAAATTCGATCCGCTCATCAGCAGCTGCAGAAGTTAGAAACCCGAACAAAGCAAGTGCAACAATATATATCTTCATAGTTGTTTCACAGTAAATTTCTTTAAAGTACGTGACAAGACAAAGCCTGACTTGACTCGCATTTTGACCTCGTGAATCATTGATAGTAATGAAGCAAATCCAAAAAATATTTATTAGCGGCCTTGTCACTTTTTTACCTGTGGCGCTGACAATTTATATTGTTTTTGCAGGCGTCAACATCGTAGAAAATATTTTGGGTTCTTTCCTTAGAACACTTTTACCTGCCGATGCTTACTATCCAGGCTTTGGCTTTTTAACCACCATTGTCCTGATTTTCTTGCTTGGCTTAATGCTTAACAATTTACTAACTGCAGGCTTACTTAAAAAAATTCAAGAAAAACTAACCGAAATTCCGTTCATCAAAGTGGTCTATTCGCCATTACGTGATTTGATGAATTTATTTTCTGAAGGTAAACACAAAAATAACCTACAAAAAGTAGTCATCGTTGATTTTACCGGGGGAAAAAAAGCCTTGGGATTAGTAACACGAGAAAATTTCGAAGATATTGGCTTAGTTTCAACTTTAACTTCTGACCGCATCGCCGTGTATTTCCCTATGAGCTACGGCCTTGGGGGCTACACTCTTCTGGTTAGTAAAACCGAAGTCACTCCGCTTGATATACCCGTTGAAAAAGCTATGAGTTTAGCTTTAACCGCGTGGATAAAAACGGAAAGCTTCTCGCAAAAAGATTTGGCTAAAGCTACTAAGGATAATAATGCGCTCTAAAACGACCCAGGAAAAAGCTTTAGATATTAATATGGATCCAAAGTTTTATGGATCATTTGCAGAAATTGGAGCGGGCCAAGAAGTGGCACGCCAATTTTTCCAAGCAGGCCTTGCTTCGCAGACTATCGCTTTAACTATTTCAGCTTATGACATGACGTTTAGTGATATTATTTATGGTAAAGAAAAATCCGGAAGATACGTCTGTAAACCCCGTCTTGAGAAAATGCTTGATAAGGAATATGCAAAAGTTCTGCAACGCTTAACAGAAGAGCGCGGTGATAAGACCTGCTTTTTTAGTTTTGCCGACACTGTTTCTACTGGTAAATCGTCTTGTCACGGTTGGCTTGGTGTGCGCTTTCAGTCTAAACCAAAAGCCGAAGCTCAGACAGTTTTATTGCACGTTCGGTTCTTAGATAAACACCGCCTGCAACAACAAGAGACTTTAAGTAAGCTGGGTGTGAATCTAATGTATTCATGCTTTTATGAAAAAAATGATCCCGATGAGTTTCTAGCGGGCCTTTTTGATCAGATCAAAGAAGGCTCGATCGCGATCGACATCGTCGAATTTTTTGGAGATGAGTTTAAGAAGTTTGACCCTTTACTGTTTAACTTGAAATTGGTTCATCTGGGTTGGTCCGAGGCCATTTTGGTCGATGAAAACCGACAGGTGCAAAATGCCGGCGATTATCTGTGGGGAAAATCTTTATTGATTCAACGCGGGTTTTATTATCCGGTGACGAACACTCACCTTGATATTTTTGCACGCGGCCTTGAACACTTTAAAAAAGAATTTAGCTTAAAAAATTCTGAAGTGTTGGGCCTTTTCGAATTCACAGTCGATAATCGTGCTAAAGGCACCCATTTAACAGCCGAGCAATCCTTACAACGTGTCGATATGATTTCGAAACTTAATATTCCAACCTTGATCACCCGCTTTACTTTGTTTTACAAATTGAAAGAATTTATCCGTTTAGCGACGTCGAAACCATTAGGGCTGGTAGTAGGTGCTACGCATTTAGAAAAGTTATTTGACGTTAGTTTTTACTTTGATCTTAGTGGGGGCCTTTTAGAAGGACTCGGGAAATTACTGGGCCGCTTCACTCGGCTTTATATCTATCCGCACAAAACCAATGAAATTTGCCTGTTAACAAAAAGTTTTTTTCCAAAACCTGAAGTTAAAAACATATACAAACATTTTATCGACCAAAATATGATTCAAGATATCGCCGGCTGTGAAGAAATTAATGAATTTATTCACTCAGATGACATTATTAAATTAATGAAGAAAAAAGATAGCGCTTGGAAAAAATTAGTTCCAGAAAAAATTCATTCGTTAGTTAAAGAACAGCTTTAGGATCTTAGAAACTCCATCACATAAGTGCACCCAAGCCCAAAAGGACAACCTAAAACCAGTCTTATTCTCGGATCTTAAGCTCGCCTAAGATCCTTTTATGCATCGT
>JAYUWH010000045.1:0-48371 GCA_043753645.1 Bdellovibrionales bacterium | reverse complement strand
CTGAAAAGTCGCGTTTTATTAATCCACTATCACCATCAAAGATCTTTTTTAAATCACTGTCATAGAAATCAGGATACTCGTCCGCATTTTCTCTACGCCTTTTTTGATAATATTTTTCAAGCGTTGATGTCAATTGCGCAACCGCGCTTGGCGGGCGGCCCTTTTCGGACGTGTTTTTTAGCTTAATGCTTTCACCAGCAAGGCGATCAACATAATTTAACTTTGCTAAGGCCAGCGGCCACTTTTGATATTCTTTTTTCCAATCAATCAATGGCGTAAGCCACACCGCGAATGTTTCGGCGAAGTCTTCATCAGGATGAGCTTGTGCATACCACCGCTCGAGGTGTTTGACATAGCTTTTGCTATAGGGCTGGGGCCGGTAGGTTTCAGGCTGATAATCTAAATTAGGAGAACCAAAGACTTCGCTCCATTTTTTTCGTTTGGAAAACTTATAGCAATGTTCAAAACAATGACCGGCTTCATGACGAAGTAGTTTCATAAACCACTCGGTATCACCGCCTTCGACTTCCAACATCAATGTTTTTTCTAAGTTCTTAAGACGCGAACTTGCTAAATAAAAAGGAACTGAAATAGCATTCATCCCTTCAGGACTGAACCATTCATCGCCCAGAAAAATTTGCGGTTTAAATAATAGACCTTTAGCTTCCAGTTCTTTATATAATTGGCTTACTTGCAATTCGACATCAGAGCCCGCAATAGTTAGTGCAATATTTTTAAATCGCAATTTTAAAATCTCTGAGTCAGATAAATCTGATAAAGCGTCATCGCTTATTTTTTTAAGAGACATGATTGGAAAAACTCCACATGCCCTAATTATCTGCGAGCTAATTTTTGATGTAAAGCGTCTTACTCGCTAGACCTGTCGTAAGACCATGTAAAGACTAGGAAACATTTATCTAGTTGGCCTCGCTAATGATTTCATGCTTACTGGAAAAGTGACATGACAGCCTAGATTGTAGCGGTTAGAACTCTTTGTACGGCGGTTAATAACTTTTCCGCATTGTATGGTTTCATAATCCAAGCACGCACTTTTAAAGAGATACCTTTTGCTTTTAATTCAGGATCAGCTTGCGTTGTTAACATAAAAATTACTAAATTTGGATTCTTTGCCGATTCTCGAATTTTTGCACACATAGCCATGCCGTCCATAAGAGGCATATTTATGTCAGAAATAAGTAGCTTAATATCATCATGCTTTAAAAACTGCTGCAAACCATCTCTTCCATCGACCGCTTCGATCACAGAGTAATTTTGCTTCTCTAAATCAGCTTTCAACTGGGATCTAGCAATAGCTGAATCATCAACGATTAAAATTTTTGTCATCCGTAGCCTACTAATAAAAAGCTACCAGCAGAATTAATTTTTCTAAAGGCCATAGGGTGTAAGTACTTTCTTAACTGAACCGTCTTTTTTCAATTTTTCAATAGCTTGATTCATTTGGTCAATATCTCCGGCCGCATTTTTTTTCTTTGAATAGCCAACTTTAAAACCTTCAGCATTATGTTTCCATACAACATCGATGCTCCCGCCCGCTTGTTTTGCGAAATACCGAATTACATCTTACGAGCCTACGATAACATGCTTTTTTCCGTGAAAGTCATTAATAAGACGCTCGACCAAAGTTTTATTGTCGGTCTCTTCCTTAACGGTGACATTCTTTACTTTTTCTGCATCTTTTAGAAGATAAACCTTTGTGCTTGAAGCATTACGAACTCCAGCCGCTGTCACACCAGCAAGGTCCTCTGCACTTTTAAACTTTGGATTTTTATTCTCACTTTTAGCCGCGTACACAATGTCTGTTGTAATTATATCAGGCGAAAATGCGGCAAAATTTTCACGCTCTGGGTTTTTAAATAAACTCATGAAGATATCAACTTCACCGTCTTCAAGCATTTTTAAGCCACGTGCCAGATTCACAATCTGAAATTTGCATGTATGCTTTAGTTGTCTACACATGTCTTTCATGACATCAACCATGCCGCCTTTCACTTCTTTATTATCTTCCCAATTAAATGGCGGATAATCCTGACCTGCAATGACGAGATCTTTGGCGACAGCCACGTTTAAACTTAAGACAAAAAATAGGGTTAGCACAAATTTTAACTCTAGCACAATTAAAAGTCCTTCTGTTCTTTTAGTGTTCTGTTATCAGTCTAAAATGCTAAATGAGAAATTTATAAAATGAAAGCGTTTATATTACTTATCTTTGAACTCACTACCAATTAGTACAGCTACTTATCCCCTTTTCGTTCCGATATGCGTTACCGTTTACTCATGGACCCAGAACGTGGTGACTTGAAATCAATCGACACGGTGGTGCCCGCCGATCAAAATGGGCACGTATACACTTTTTGGACTTATGACACCAAAGAAGTCTTCTACGACTCCGCAGCTAAGTCGTGTGGTGATAAAGGCATGCGTGATCAATCGATTGCCTCGAGTTCTGTATTGTTAAATACTGCTGATTTAAATAATCTTACTGCTTGTGAAAACTCAGTTTGCAAGAGAATCGATTTTTTAAGTAAAGTACGAATTACTTTTTCGCTGCGCGGTCGTCTAAAAATGAGAAAGTTCAACTCATAACGAAATAAACTGAAATTGCGTTTCAAGATAAGACAAAAGCGTTCTCTTATTAAAAACTTTTAATGCTAAATTAATAGTCTATTGATGCAGTTCAACTATCCTAAAACTACAACAAAACTCAAACAAAGGAGATTTTTATGATACTTCAAAAAACTTTTTTAGCAGCCCTAATTGCCATCTCAGGAACTGTGGCGTTCGCACAAACAGAGGTACCTGTTGAAGCGACGTTGCCAAAAGTAGGCATTATAAAAAAGGACCAAAAGGCTATCGAAGCAGATAAGGCAAAGTTAAACAAAGACCGCAAAGAAAGAAATGAAGCCCAAAAACAAGTTAATGTTGATCGCGCCCGCTTGAATAAAGATAAAAAAGAGGGGGCAAGTGCGAACCAGATCGCTGATGATAAAAAGGCTTTAAAAGATGCCCGGGTCGAGCGAAATCAGGACCAGGCTGAAGTAAAATCCGATAAAAAAGAACTAAATGAAGATCGCAAAGAGCGGCATGAAGACATCAAAGAAAAAAGAGAAGAGCGAAAAAAACGTAAGCATAATCCAAAGCACTAGTTATTGATTGACTGAAGGTTCTGCAAACGACAGGCTATAATAACAAGTAAGGAGCACAATGAAAAATATGAATACGATTATCATTGGACTAATAACATTTTTATTTCTAACTGTCTTTGCCGAGCCTTTGACTGATAAGTTACCGAAGGAATTTTTTGATAATGCGGACCTGTATGCAAAACTTGATATGATAGAAAATTTAACAGTGCTTGAAAATATAAGTGATAACGATCTGCAGGCAAGCTCGCAAAAATTAGACGCCAGCGCATCTGAGGTAAGCCCATGAAATACAGTACTTGTATTTTAGCCCTAATATTCATCTTTGGATCGCAAATGGTTCGTGCTGATTTTTCAACTTTTACCGATTCTGAAAAGACGATGGCAATAGAAAATTATAACCGCTACAATGGCTTACCAGCAGATAAAAAAACAGAAATTAAAGAAAATTGGAATAAATTTAATTCGCTTTCTTCAGAAAATAAAATGAAAATTGAAAAGAAGTTTGTACTCTTCAAAAAACTTACGCCACAAAAACGTGAGCAACTAATTCGAAAAATTCAAACGCGGCAAAAAGTACAACATGCTAGAGCTATTGAAAAACGTGTCGACGGTCGCCTTGAAAAAAGAATACAAAAGCGCCGTAAAGAGACTGTCCCACCTCCGCCACCACCACCAGCCACGACGTCGCCATATCCGCCGCATACTTAACTTAGTGGTGTGCGGATATATCAGAATTAGATTTAGTTTTTTTCAACATTAATACTAGCAGGCAACAAAAAATTAATGCCCATGTTAGTACGTAAAAGATGTCGCTAAATGATTCTATCAGTGAATCACGGACGACGGGCTGAATAATTTGCTTAGCGGCTTGGATCTTTGCTGTGGCAGCATCTAGCCCTTGACTGCGAAATTGCATATCAGCTGAATACATTTTCTCAACCAGTCGGTTATCGAAGGCTGATAGCCTTTCGCTCATTTGAAAAAGGTGTGTGCTTTGTCGTTTCAAGATGAAAGTTGTGGTTAATGCGATTCCCAGCGAGGCTCCTAAGTTTCGCATCATATTAAAAATAGAAGAGCCTTCTGCTGCTTCTTCTTTACTAACTAGTGCCATCGCCATCACAGAAAGCGGGATTACAAATAACGGCTGACCCATAGCGCGAATCCACAACGAAATTTTAAGTTCTTCGCCGCCGATATTAAGATTTAACATTGAATTAATATAATTTGAATAGGCAAACATCAGCAGTCCAATGATCGCAAGAACTCGCAAATCAAGACGCTTCATTAAAAAAGGTAAAGCTGGCATTATAAGAAGCTGTGGAAGCCCTACCCACATCAGCACTTTACCGATGGCGGCTGCGGAATAATCATGAACTTGAGCTAAATATAAAGACAAACCATAAATTCCGCTAAATAAAGCGCAGCCTGCAATGGCAGTAATTAAAGTTCCCAATGCGAAATTTCGGTTTTTAAAAAGTGTCAGTTTAAGTAGCGGCTCTTTAATATAAAGTTGTCGAATAATAAAAATGGGTAACCCTATAAGCGCCATGATAAAACCCCAGCGAATATCGACACTATCAAACCAATCCTTTTTTGGCCCATCTTCAAGTATATATGTCATTCCGCTTAAGCCAACTATCAGACAAATTAACGAGGTCCAATCTAAACGTTTTAATTTTTCAAGCTTTAGTTTCTCACTGATAAGCCCGTGATTTAACGCAAGCATCATTAGAATTCCCGGAATCACATTAATAAAGAATATCGATCTCCAACCATATTCATCTGTTAACCAGCCTCCTACGGAAGGCCCTAATGTTGGCGCTAGCGTTACAGTAAGACCAAATATCGTTAAGCCTAAAGGTTTTTGTTTTTCAGGCATCATGGTTAAAATAATTTGAAATGACAGTGGAATCAGTGTCCCACCCGACAGGCCTTGCAGAGCCCGGCAGAACACCATCGTTGGCAGATTCCACGACAAACCACACAAAATTGAAGCAATTAAAAATATAACGCAGTTCCAAAGCATGTATCGTTTTAATCCAAAAACTTGAGATAAAAAGGCTGTTAATGGAATTACGATTATTTCTGCAATTAAGTACGAAGTTGAGATCCAACCGCTTTCAGAAAGACTTAAATTTAATGCGCCTGAAATATCGCGAATAGATGCATTGGTGACTTGAATATCAAGAATTGCCATGAAGGCACCTAGCGCGCCACCAATGACGGCGCACCAATTTGCAAAAGTCATTTTCTGATCATTTAATGACAATGGTTGTTTCAACACTCATTCCCGGCAGAAGAGGATGTTCCTTTTTTTGTTCGAAAGATATTTTTACTGGAAATCGTTGTACAACTTTTGTAAAGTTTCCGGTTGAATTCTCGGGTGGAATTAAACTAAGTGATGCTACAGAGCTTGGATAAACAAATTCAACTTCCCCTGTCCATTTTTCATCTGGAAAGGCATCAACTTGAATTTCAACACTTTGACCTGGTTTAATTTTTCGAATTTGGTTTTCTTTAAAATTAGCACGAATCCAAGCTTTATCTGTCGGAACTATAACAAATAAACTTTGTCCAGGCTGCACAAACTGCCCGGGCTGCGCTGACCGCTTTGCAACAATACCGTTGGTGGCCGATAAAACTGAGGTGAATTGAAGCTTTAGAAGACTCCCATCAACTTCGGCTTTAATTCCAGCTAAAGTAGCTTGCGCCAATTCAAAATCAGAATCCGATAGCGCATGTTCTTTTTGCAGTCGAACTGCACGAGCCTCGTCAGCATAAGCTTTTTTAAATTTTGCTTGCTTGAACGTCAGCTCTAACTTCGTATCCACGTCATCTAATTTTAAAAGCTCTTGACCCTTAGTGACCTTGTCATTTTCTTCAACATACACTTCACGCACGTAACCCATTAATCTTGAGTTCACTGGCGAAAGCTCGGTTTCCACGTAAGCATTTTCAGTCGAAATATATTTACTGCTGTAGTAAAACCAGTAATAAATAAGTGCAGTACTAAGCACAACAGATAAGATTGTGACATACTTCACAGGACCAGACATTTTATCCATAGCTTTCCTTAATTTTAATGTGCAAAATATCCTTCAAAACTTCCCAAGGTCCGGTAGTAATTTAACCTAGCCGCTTCGAAGTTAAACATCGCATCGGTCAAAGTATCTTCGGCATTCGAAAGATTTGTATGTGATGAGGTATAATCAAAAATATTACTTACTCCATGAGTAAATCTTTTTTCAGCAATATCTGACTCATCTTTGACTGTGCTCACGTAATTTCTTGCAGCCTCCAGCGCTTCATCGGTTGATAAAATTTGCTCTAGCGCTTCTTTAACCTGGGATAATATTTCGAGCCGCGCTTGTTGCAGCTGTAAGCTGGCCTTGTTTTGCAGACTTAAAGCTTCTCGTTTTTTTGCGCTAAGCAGTCCGCCGGTTTCTAGTGGGATAGTAAGAATTACGCCTAATAATCCGCTGGCGGTCTTTGCGGGGAATCCAAAAAGCGTCGATTGTGTCGTTCCGATCTCACCCCACAGTGCAAGTTTAGGATGAATAATTTTATTCGAATCATTCACTAGTTCACTTGAAGCCTGTAAGTTCAGTTCAGCTGCTTTAAGATCTGACCGTGTGGCAAGAGCATCGTTCAATAATAGCCGGAATGAATCCGATTTCAATTTTTCAATTTTTAAAGGCTCGACCGGTTCTTTTAATTTTTCTACACCAAGAGTTGTTGCCAAATCGTGTTGTGCTTTCAAAAATTTATTCAGTGTATTTATTTTTTTTAAGCGATCCAATTCATAAAGATTTCTTGCCCGTGCGACATCCAAGGGGATGCCTGCCCCGACTTTACTTTTTGTTTGTGCGAGCTTGTAAATGAGTTGGCTTTTTTCTAAATTAGCATTCATCACCAGCTGTTGACGAACAAGTTTTTGTACACTTAAAAACTGCAAGAGCATAAGTGCTGTAAGATCGGTTTCATTTTGTAGAACTTGCAGTTTTGACGAATCCGTTTTAAGTCTTGCAAATTTTAATTCCGCATTAGCTGCAGGATCTAACAGCGGCCAGTTTAATTCAAGTGCAGTGGTGCCGAATCCAACTTGGTCCAATGTTGGTTTCTCATCGCTGCCATATTGAATAGGATTAATTTTTGCGTAGAATTGCTTAACTGCTAGCTGGACCTTTGGCCTAAAGGCCGCTTCGGCTTGTGCTGATTTTATTTCAGCATCATCTGCTAAAGTGGCAATCATTTTCCACTTAACACCTTGCTGCTTCAAAATATCAAAAGCATTCTGCTTGGTAAGTTCAGCCGTACTGGCTAGACTCCAAAAAGTTAGTGTTGAAAATAGAATTAGATAGCCTTTATCATGAAGTAATCTAAGTTGCATTCCACTCACCTTTTTATTCAGGACAAAGAGATGTCACTACCTATTATAATCAGAATAAAAAAATACAATGGCAAGACTAGTTCTTACCGTACATTTTTTTTACATGTCAGTTTTGTCATCTTCGTTTTTTCAAATTCAGTTCAGGCCTCGTATGTCAAAATTTCACATTCAGGATCTACTAAGGAATCCCAATCAAATTCATTTTCGGGTTCCTATTCTCCGAGCGCACCAGCTAATTCCGTAACAGAATCACCTTGGGAAATTAATGCTTCGTTAGGCCAATCTGTTTGTGGAATCGATACTACGCAGGTAACAACGACTTCGACAGAACTTGGCACTTCCTACCGAAGCCATAAAAATTTTGGAATTTCAGCTTCTATTACCCGCGACATCGCCAACAATAACGGCGCCACCAGTCTTCGACCTTCAGTGGGATTGGATAAAACGTGGGTTATAGGTGCTGAAGACGAAGACCCTGATGAAGACGTTGAATCATCCGAATTTCATAGTCGCTATGGAATTTCAATAACCGGCTCAGCTCGAAGTGTAATTCAGAAAAAAAATCAAGTGGTGCAAAAAGATTTCACGATCGAACAAAAAGTTTTCGATTACGGCATTGCACTTCAACCCTTTAGTTGGATTTCGGTTGATTTAACCCGTTCCCGTTTTAGCTACGACCAATCCGTCGAGGGCGCCGATGCAATCACCTCATCATTTCAGTTCAATAATCAATTCGGTTATTCATATTCAAATATGATTCAAGGCTTTCTTGATCAGGAAGATGCAGTACGTATTACTTTTAAATTTACGACAGAATCATCTCTTTCGATCTCCCAAGTGAAATCGCATTATATAGTATCAAAAAATTGGTCGATAGATTATATTTGGAATTTTAGTTCAACAGTTTTTGATAGTTATGGATATTCATTTGGAGTGATACAATCAGCTTCATCTGATGCAAGTAGCCCAAGCTACTCGGGTGAAGCAAGCCTTGCGTATTATTTTTGATTTGTTCATCAACTTTTGCTACCCCAGCAAACGATTTACTTTAAAACTTCAATCATTTCTGTAACCATTTGTTTTGAAGCTGCTTTGATCCATTCAGCGGCAGGCGCCACCTTGGCAACCTGTGAACGCCCTCGGCAACTAATCAAATTTCCTGCGATGATGGATTTATCAATCTTGATGCTGTCCTCTTCAGATGCGACAGCTGAATTAATTCCAATAATTTTCAACTGGCCGTTTTCATTATAAAATTGTGGTCCACCAGAGTCTCCTTGGCATAATTTATTTTGGGAATCTTTGGTTAGAAAGTAACGATCGGCATGTGCAAAAAAATCACTATCAATAACGGCAGTTCCTCGACGTAGCTGGCCCGTGGTATCAACTTCACCATTAGCATCTAAATAATCGTAGGCGCGGCCAAAACCATAGATGTAAACAGTTTGTCCGCGGTAATCGGCTTTATCATCGGTATCAATACTGACCGGCGCGTAGCCGCGGGGAACAGTTCCTTTAAAAACTAGAACGGCTAAGTCATGATCGCTATCTAGGTAAGAGGTTCTGGCCAGTGACGGATCGTTATTAAGCTCTGGGTGCAAATTCAGATCCAGATATTTATTACCCGAAAGGATCCACGTTTTTTTTTCTGTGTTATAGCTGGAATGAATTTGAAATTTAAAACCATGCCGACGATTCAAAACCGACACTGATTTTGTCTGTGTTTGAAATATGACATTAAAGCCATTCACATCGCGAACGACATTTTGCGATAGACAGTGAGCTGCCGTTAAAACTGTCTGCGGGCCTATCAAAACGCCAGTGCAATAGGTAAGAATATTTCGATTCTTATCGAGCAACTCGACAGCTACAATCGAATGGGCTGCTTTAGTTTGCAATTCTGTAATCACTTGACCATCGATAATATTCATCGATGGTATTTGATTTCTATATACAGCACTGTTCAGGGTGGGCGAGATATTTTGATTACAGGCCGTAAGCAAGCTAAAAATAGATATTGCACCAATTAATAACCGAACCATTAAAACCCCCAGATAGCGTTGAATGGCCAACTTTACCCGAACTGAGTGGAAACAAAAAGCAAATTTTCAGGCTTAGAAAATATCACTTGATTGTCAAAAGAATAGATAGCCCATTCGAGCTGTCTTCCTGTTTAAGAAATTAGACACTACAGCTATAAAAAAAGTTTTATTCGATACAAAAACGCCATAAAATTAAAAAGGGAAATTATGCACTGTGAAAATCCTTTTTATAGTTCCATCCTTTTTCAATTTTTCAATAACCGCGTTAATGGAGGCAATGTCGGCCGCTGTCATTTTTTTGCTGTGCACGTTTGACATTTCTTTTTGTCCAATGACCAGAACGGTTTCAATTTTTTCATTTTTAAGCTTCGACGCAAGGTGAAGCACGGCTGCCTCTAAGGCAATTCCTACAGCTTTCGATCCATAAAAATCATAACCTATTCTTTCAACCAAAGTTTTCAAATCAGGAACTTCTTTAACTTGCAGGTTTTTTACTTTTTTAGCATGCTCTTCAAGAGTTTTAAAGTTAGGCGCGCCACGAACACCAACTGCCGTGTATCCTTCAAGTTGGCTAATGTCTTTAAGTGAACCAATTTTACTTTTAACATTGCCGAAATAGACACTTCGTGCGGGAATTCCAGTCGTATTGAAGGTGGGTCGATCTGGACTAGGAATGTTACTTAAGTAGATATCAAGTTCACCATTCTCTAGCAAGATGGCACTTCGCGCGATAGCCATTTCTTCAAATTTGCAAGTATGCCCCAGCTCTTTACAGATCGCTTTAAAAAGATCAACCATTGGGCCAACCATTTCCTTTTTTTCGGTGACCCAATTAAACGGTGGAAAGTCCTGCCCTGCTATTCGAATTTCACGCGCGGATAAGCTCATAGTTGTAAATACAATGCTAACTAATACAGTTATTGCTTTATTCATTTTTCAATCCTTTTTTTTATGGTTCCAAAGTGATAGTTTTTATCAATGTGATGTTATTGACAAGAGTTAAGGTAACCCCAAGTTTTCGTAATCGATTGGGCTCATGTAGCTCAAGGATGAATGAAGTCGTTGGGGGTTGAACCAGGTTTCAATCCAATCGAAAATTGCCTGCTTAGCTTCTTCTTGAGGTTCCGAAATCCAAAGCACCTAAACTTTTTGAAGCCCCAGGTGCCCGTGTTCCGTCCGCAAGTGCGAACACCATAATAAGGCAACCCCTCCTGATCCGATCACAATGCTGAGCCTTCTCGTCATGAGCCTCTTTCTTAAAAAAAGTAGTCAGATCGTATAAAACTGACTTTATCGAAACCGACGACCTGCCACGATTGATTGGGTTCTGGTCAAAGATTGACTTCGTTGTGCCTAAACAAAAAACCCAGGTGCCCCTACCTTTGGAGAAGAACCACTTGTTTTTTTAGTGCGGACTAAAACTACGAAAGGAATTTGGAGCGGGAGACGGGACTCAAACCCGCGACCTATGCCTTGGCAAGGCATCGCTCTATCAACTGAGCTACTCCCGCGCTCGAGAGAACCAAAAATTTAAAAGAATCGATGTCATCTGTCAACCGTAGCTTTTTTGCAGCCGTCTTTAGTGCTTAAATTCCACGCGTTTGTATACTTTTGTAAAGGACAAGCTTAGGCAGTTGTAGATTTATAAATCTATTTTATAGTGAACCCGTGAATATACTGCATCTTTTATCTCAAAACCATCTGACGGGTTCAGAGGTGTATGCCATTAAGTTGATTGAGCATCAGCTGCAAAGTCACCATGTGGTTCACCAGATGTCGAATGCTTTTTTTCGTGAAACGCCTGCAAAAAAGTGGACCGTGGAAGTGGAAACAAGGTCGAAATTTAAATTCTGGAAAAATGTCTTTTTTTTAAGGGCATTACTGAAGACTGAAAAAATTCATGTGCTTCATACTCATTCCAGAGCCAGTGCAAAACTTGCATACTGGGCGCGCCTTGGACTTCGTGTAGGCATGGTTTCAACGGTGCATGGCAGACAGCACCCGTCTTTTTCAAAAAAAATAATGAATCAGTACGGAGATTTTTTATTCGCCGTTTGCGAAAACATAAAAGCTCAACTAATTCAAGAATTTAAGTACCCCGAACGCAGGGTCAAACTGCTGCGTAATTCCTTATCTGAAGTGGAATTTAAATATTTACCTGAAACGGCGATTTCTGTTGAAAAAAATTTTGCGGCAAAAAAAATAAAGATTGCCGTCATCGGCAGAACCACTGGTCCAAAGGGCATGCGGACACAACTTATACTTAATGCCTTAGCACCTTTACTAAAAAAAATGAATATCACTGCCGAGTATTTCTTGGTCGGCGGGAACTTATCGGATTTACAATTAACAGAAAATATTTCTGTTCAACAAATTAACCCCAGCCAGTTAACCTCTAAAGATTATCAGCCTTATGATGTCGTGGTGGGGTCAGGGCGAGTAGCTTTAGAATCCTTATTGACAGGAATTCCAACCTTAGTTTTTGGCGAGGCTTCCTATCAGGGACTTGCCCGAGTGTCTTCACTGGCTAAGAATTATGAAAATAATTTTGGAGATATAGAAAAATCGGCAAAACTTCCAACGTTAAATCTTTCACAACTTGAAGAGGATGTTCGTACCCTTTTTTCAGGCGAGCTTACCGAGTCCGAGCGAAAAAAAATCGCTGAGACCATTCGGCAGGAATTTGATACGAAGAAATTATCGCGTAAAATAATGCGGACTTATGAATCTGCTTATTTTCTTAGAAATTACTCGAAGTGGATTCCAATTCTTATGTACCACAAAATTCCACACAGTAAACTGGAAAGCCAGCATAAAATTTTTGTAACTGCTAAAAACTTTGAACAGCATTTGAAATTTTTTAAAGCTTGGGGATTTACGACGATAACTTTTAACGAACTACAAGATTTTAAATCTGCTAGAAAAGATTTTTCTTTATTTCCAAAAAAACCACTGCTGTTAACTTTTGATGATGGCTATGTGGATAATTTAGAGATTGCCTCTCCGCTATTGAAAAAATATGGCTTTAAGGCCCAGTTATTTTTGCTGGCGAATGCTAAAATTAATTCCAACGAATGGGACCACTCGCCAACTGAAAAATCCCATCAAATAGTAGCCGGAAATGAACGGCAAAAATGGAAATCATCAGCCTTTGTCATTGGTTCGCACGGTTTTTCCCACGAACGAATAACCGCCATGGAAGAAGAAAAAGCGCGCGCAGAACTTCGACTTTCTAAACAGGAATTGGAAAAGGAATTTGGCGCTAATATTTCAGTCTATGCGTTTACTTACGGGGATACTAATTTACAAATGGCGCAAATGGCGTTTGATGAAGGTTATGACTATGCCGTCAATACAGATTCAGGCGGCCTGCTTATTGAAGAAGACCCATACTGCATCTTTCGAGTGAATATTTTTCCGGACGAGACGTTTTTCAGTCTTTTTAAAAAGACCAGTTCTTGGTACCGGAAGTATTATTTTAATAAACGAAAAAAATAATTTAAACTTTACGAATTACTAAAACTTAAAGCCGAAACCGATTCCGTAAGAATCCGTAAAGTTTTTAGGCTCAATAAAATACCCACCATCAGGCACACCATTAGTTACGGATGGCTGTACATCTGAATCTGCAACGGCCCAATGCTCGTAAAAAAGTTTTCCGCTAAAGCGGTCCCAGCCCTCATACGACAGACTTATTTTCGAACCCGAGCCTTGTTTCTGGGTGTGGCTTACGTCACTAAGTCGTGGATCAGCTTCTGACAAGGATGACCTCATGGTGCCGATAAGAAAAAAATCATATTCCAAATCCAAGGCGATCACTGATTTATTCTTAAATGGAAATTTAACAGTTAAACCCAGCGGCAAAAATAAGTAAGTGCCGGCCCGTGTATAAAAACCAGCGCCTAATCCCCTATCTAGTAAATAACGAAATCCGCCTCCGGCAAAAGCATCAAGCTGCTCAGAAATTATAAAATTAAAACGATGAGATACTCGCAAAATCACATCGGTGGTTGTGGCCTGATAGGGCGAACAAGTCGTCATACCACTGACAGTTTTGCAAATAGCGCCATCATAATTTAATTTGCCCGCCGCCAACTCAGCGTCAATCACGCCTTCAGATTCTGCGCCCAAACGATAAATGTACCTTCCAAAAACTCCATACAGTAAACCGCTATCTGACCTCAAACTTGGTTCGACATAGCGATGACTAATAAGATGAACACCCACGAGCGCTTTTCGAAACCGCGAAGACGAATCTTTTTCATCAGAAGATAAGTCCTCAGCAAAACTAAATTGGCAGGTGAAAATCAACGTGAACATTAGCAAGAAAATATTTTTAGTCATGCGATAAGCTAAAAAATCTTTGTACCAAAGTCTAGTTTTTAACTAAACTTTGCGCCAATTCTTTAGTCGCGAAATTGTTTTTCCGATTCCAGACCTATGAACAGTATAAAATCACCTAAAGTCTGTGCCCTGGCCGTCGTAATGATTACAACCCTGATAAGCCATTTCAGTCATGCTGAAGTTTTGCGCTGGCCCCAGGGCTGTTTGTCGGGAGATTTGGAAATCACTAATTCCGAAACCACAGAAATAAAAGCCTGGTTACAAAAATCTAAACCCACTTTAGTCAGCGAAACTGAAATGACTATTCCCGCAAGCTCAACCTTAAAAATACCAATCAAGTCCGCAGCAACTGCTGAAAGTTTTAGTCTGCTGCATTTTAAAAATAATGGAACTTTGCAAGCTAGTTTTAAATGCGGAAAAAAAATATACCCTGCCCACTCGTTTGAAGGTGGCTTACTTACGTACCGACGCACGGATCTAGCGCAAAACCAAGTGCACCTTAAAAATCTTTTCACTAGCGGAAATTCGGTAAAAATAGAATTACTCGATCGCCGGCAACAAATATTAAGTACCCTAACGGTCAAATTAAATTCATTAGAAAAATTGACTTATACTTTGCCAAACTTACCAACTCCTTGGTTTTATTTCCGCATCGAGGCCACTAACCGCCTTGCCGCTTTCAATTTAACAACGCTTGGCTCGGAAGGGCCGTTTTTAGTGAACCCCCAGCCTGTCATTACTGCAGAAACGGCAGCCTACTTTGTGGTTGGATCTAGAACCAATGAGGGTGATAGCTTTATTGCAAAAATTTCGAATCCCGCAATGATTGCAAAAGCACGGGAACAAATTGCCAATTCCACTTTAGAAAAAATAGTTTTTGCACAAATTCAAAAAGGTCATGGTAATTTCAACCGCAATTGGTCAAAACGAGATAAAAGTTTCTGGTCCTGGTCAGTGACGGAAGTCACAAATATTGCAGATCTTGGAAGTACGTCGTGCAATGGCCTTCCACAAGCTGTCGAAGATCGTGTTGATAGTTGGCTGAAAGAACCAGGCCGAATCTGTTTTTGGAGCTACCGGGTAAAAAAAGAATTAAAACCAAGCGATGTGGCCGCAGGTGCAATTCTTCAGTAAATTTTTGACAATTTTTTTATGATATTAAGATTTCAAACTCACTGCGGATGAAGCGCTTTGGCCACGAGCTTCCTCGACCAGCACTCGAATTTTTTGCACATGGTAATGACTAAAAGCTTTCATAAAATCTTTTGCCAATAGCAGCGATAATTGTTCAACACTGGTGTTATTTATTTCTAACCACACAACTTCATTGATCGGAAATGAATAAAATCTTTCACGAAATGAGATCTCATAATTTTTTCCATTTTGACTGACTTTGTACTTCATATCCGGATGTTTTGCTGGTAGTAAAACATGTTCGTCCCACTGATCTAACCTGGCTTTAATTAATTTCTTAAATACATTAAAATCAATAAAATAACCCAGCTGTTGGTGCGCCTGATCGTCCGGACAGGCAATATCAACTTTTACCTGGTAGTTATGACCGTGTAGCATTTCCGCTGATTTATCATTGAAAATCAAAAAATGAGCCGATGAGAACTTGAAATTTTGTTTAGCCAAATGAAGTGTTGTCAAAGCCATAAAAAATCCTTTATATAGTTTTATTAAAGGAACTTACCATGAACTTTGAATTGAAGCAGCATTTTCAAATTGAATCGGCTAGATTCTTACCAAATTTAGGCAAAGATCACCCCTGTTCAAGAATGCACGGTCATAGTTTTAAAATTATCATGCGATTGCAAGGCCCACTTCATCCTAAGTTAGGCTGGGTTATGGATTATAATGAGATTAGCCAACTGATGAGGCCCATTTTAGACCTTATCGACCACCGCATTCTAAATGAAGTCCCAGGGCTTGAAAATCCAACTTCAGAAGTCGTCACCAAATGGATTTATGAGCACGGAAAAAAAGTGTTGCCACTATTAAAAGATGTCACCGTTCTTGAAACGTCATTTACAGAATGTCGCTATCCGCTAACATGAATGAAAATAAAAACCGCCGCACCTATGGACCGTTGGCACCGATTCATTTGCGCATGCTGCAAGATCCGCTGGATGCCATCAATTCGAAATATCAAATTTACACGGACGAAGATCTTATCGCTAAAGCACAAATTCGCCCAAAAGGCTCGGTTGAAGCCTCGCCGTTTTTACACAACACTTCACCCGTTAATTTGAAAGAGTATTTATTTATTGATATACCTTTAGTAGATGTAATGGCAGTTCGTCATCTTTTGGTAAAATTAGGTTTCGAGCAAACAATCGATGCCGTGACTGGTGATAGCTTAAATGCCGACGAGTTCATTTGTCCGGCCTGTAACTTTGTGCAATCACTACCAGGCTACTGTCCGAAGCATCATCATATGCTAATTCCTTATTTCGATATTCGCCGCAAAGAATTTAGATTCAAAAACTATGTCATCCGATTTGTCGCCATCAGTAGCCTAGTCGCTGCGCTAATTATTATTTATTTTAGCTTAAGGCCGCATTTACTTTAACGGCCTGGCCCACAAACTTCTGCACATTTTCATCTGGAAGCACGCCTTTAGCATACAGCATGACGATGGTACTACCCATTCTAAATGCGCCTAGTTCATCACCTTTTTTGATTGGTATGTTATAGGATTTTTCATAGCTTACAGAAACTTGAAATTGGTTTCCAACAACTTTTGGATCAAAGGATAAAATAATTTGTCCCACATTTGTCGCTGCCACGAACATCACACCAACGGGTCCACGTTCGGTCTCGATTTCAACAAGGACACGTTCGTTGATCGAAAAAAGTTCATGCACGTTCTCTGTTGACCAAGAATTCACTGGCCACAAAGCCCCGGGAATGTGAATCATTCGTAAAATTTTTCCATCTACCGGTGAATGCACGCGGTGGTAATCTGTCGGACATAAATAATAGGTCATAAAAACACCCTGATCCCATTTTTTTAAGGCATCCGGGTCACGAGTAAACTGTTCAACAGAGTAGGTTTTATCTTTTGCTTGGATCAACTTTCCAGCGTGTATTTTTTCAGCTTGAGTAACCACTGAATCTGCAGGATGAACAGCCCACGAAGCGGCCACTGGCCGAAGCCCTGGTTTAAGCCTTCGAATAAAAAATTCACCTAGACTCGGATAGTTCTCGATCGGGAATTCCGCTTCGTCCATATTGATCCCGTAGGCTCTTGCAAAACGAGTCATAATAAAGCGGCGGAGGAACAATGGCAGTCTCATGTGAACGAGTTTACCAACAGCAAAGCTCAGGTGGTTCTTAGGTAAAAATCGAGTGATTGCTGACATCAGTTAATTTTGCTATAAATAGATTTGAATGTCGAAGATTTTTAAAGATATCAAAATTAAAATCGAAGATGACCTTGAACAGCATTTAGCTTGGCTAATGCCTGATCATGGACCGTACCGAATTTTAAAACAATCTGTTGATGCCCGCCAAAAGCATTCACCCCATTTCGTCTATTCAATTGAAGTTGCCGATAAAGATGAAGTGCTAAAACTCGAAGAATTCTCGCTGACAAGACTGACAAAAAACACAACACAATTTAAAAAACCAATTATCGTTGGCAGTGGTCCTGCTGGATTATTCGCAGCCCTTCGTTTTGTAGAGCGCGGCATTCCTTGCATTTTATTCGAACGCGGCAGCAGTTCCACCGAGCGAATTAAAGGCATCAACAAGTACTGGCGCTACGGAGAACTAGATCCCCGCAATAATGTTTGTTACGGCGAAGGTGGTGCAGGACTTTATTCTGACGGTAAACTGATTACGCGAATAAAGTCAGATCACATTCCTTATGTGCTCAACAGATTGGTGCAGTTTGGTGCGCCGAAAGAAATTCAGTGGTTGTCAAATCCGCATGTGGGTTCTGACAAAATTCGTAGAGTCATTCCTAAAATGCGAGAATTTCTACAGGCCCATGGCTGCGAAATTCACTACAACTCGCAAGTAACAAAACTAATTTATGGTACAAAATGTATTACCGGAGTTATCACAGAACAAGGTAACGTTTATCATTCCGATCACGTCATTTTAGCCACGGGGCACTCGGCAGAGGATATGCTGAATCACCTGCTAGAATCGGGCGTTCACCTTGATGGAAAATCTTTCGCCATGGGCTTACGGATCGAACATCCACAAAGTAAAATCAATGAGATTCAGTATCGTCAGTATGCGGATCATCCGAAGCTTGGATCAGCTAATTACAAGCTAGTGCATCATGATAAAAAAACAGATATTGGTGTTTATAGTTTTTGTATGTGTCCCGGCGGTTATGTGCTATCCAGTGGCACCGAAAAAGACGGTGTCGTCTGCAATGGCATGAGCAATTTTAATCGTAATTCTCCGTTTGCAAATGCCGCCGTCGTCATGAGCATCAATCACGACGAGTTATTTTTGTCAGATAAATTAGGCGGCATGAAATTAAGGCGGGAGTTAGAAACCAATGCATTTCAAGCAGTGCAAAAACTAAACGGCACCAAAGAATTGCCGGCGCAGAATTTAATTTCATTTTTAAATCGCAGCGGAAAAAACGAAATAAAAAAAACATCTTCTCCATCAGGTATCAAAGCAATAAGGTTTGAGGAACTTCTGCCTACGTTTATGTATCAGAAACTGAAAGAGGGTTTAGAAAAGTTTAATCAGAATATGAAAGGCTTTATTACCGAAGAAGCTACGTTGTATGGAGTTGAATCAAGAACTTCATGCCCGCTAAGAATTACTAGACATCCGGAAACTTTACAGAGCTTAAGTCACCAAGGTCTTTATCCGTGCGGTGAAGGCGCGGGTTATGCCGGCGGGATAACCTCGGCCGCTTGCGATGGAATTAACTGCGCAGATCAAATATTTGCGCAGTTAGATTCTTAATATAAATTGCTAATTAACGATCACGTTTTGGAAATGGACGATCACTTGATGGACGTCGCGGTCGCGATTCTCCGCCGCTTGATCTTTCTGGATTAGTTGAACTGTTGTCACCAAATCCAAAACCTTCACGGCGAAATCCACCAGTACGCTCGGGCGCTCGTGACGTGCGCTGTGGTCTTTCACTTCCCGCATCATCTGCGTTCCATGATCTTCCAACTGCAGAACTTTCTTCACGCGGAGCACGTACAAATGTGCGCTCGGTTCGCACTGTTGCTGGTCTTTCTGGACGAGAATATTCAGCCCGTGGAGCTGAAGTTCGCTCTGGCCGAGTTAACTCGGGCCGAGCAAATTCAGTGCGCGGAGTTTCCGTGCGTGGGCCACGTGAAAATCCCGCGTCACGCGAGAATCCTGCGTCACGCGAATCGCCGCGCGGAGCATCACTACGAGGACCGCGAGAGTATCCGCGATCACCACCACGGTCATCATTACGAGGACCACGAGAATACCCGCCGCCTCCTGAAGACCGACCACCGCCGTAAGAATCACGGCTGCCGCTGGTATCTCGACCAACCGGGCCGCGTTCGCGCGAACCGAAGTCTTGCATTTCACGTGGAATCACGCCGTCACCGACGAAATCCATAGATGTGTCGCGATTTTCAAAAATATCTGGATGTTCTACCACTAAATAACGTTTTAAAAATTCTTCGGCCGTGAATTCAAATTTGAAAAGCTCTTTCATTTCGGTCATCTTACGCTCTAAAAACTTTCCAGCACGAAAGAAGGCTTCATTTTTTTCAGCTTCGTTCATTTCTTGAATCACATCTTTAACACGGTAAACATTAAGTTCATCGTTCGTTGGTGCGCGACCTTTGGTTAATGTCGCTTTGGTTACTTGCTGAATACGCTTCATCGTTCGTACTTCATGCGGAGCTACAATCGATAACGCTAGACCTTTCTTACCAGCGCGTCCTGTTCGACCAATACGGTGAACATAACTTTCAACATCACGAGGTAAGGAAAAATTAATAACATGAGTTAAATCATTGATATCTAAGCCACGTGCAGCAACGTCTGTTGCCACAAGAATTTTCACTCGTCCTTTACGGAAATCATTTAATATGAATTCACGCTCGCGCTGTGGACGATCGCCGTGAATGCAATCAACTGGAAAAGATTTTCGCTTAAGCCATTCTGTAATTTCAACAACTTCACGCTTTGTTTGGCAAAAGATTAAACCGTAGAAATCCTGGTTCATGTAAAGCACAGATGATAACATCTGTAATTTACGATCGGGATAAATCGTATAGTAAATTTGTTCGATGTTTGGTTTTTCAGAATCTTTTTTATGAATTTCAACTTTATCATAATCTGGTAAGTACTTAGAAACCACTCGGCGAATTTCCGGAGACATGGTCGCAGAAAATAACCATTTACGTTTATTTTCGTCATCACCGATAGCTTTTAGAATTTTCTCAAGGTCCTCTTGAAAGCCCATCGAGATCATTTCGTCTGCTTCATCAAGGATTAAGGTTTGCACTTGCTCTAGCTTCAACGCTTTTCGCTCGACCAGGTCAATTAAACGGCCTGGTGTTCCCACAACAATGTGAACGCCGCGCTTAAGAGCTGTTAACTGACGATCATACGACGAGCCTCCGAAAACAGTTAGCGTGTTTAAGCCTTTCCATTTTCCAAGCTTTTGAATTTGCGTCTCGACCTGTGAAGCTAATTCACGAGTAGGACACATAATCAATGCTTGCACGTGTTTTGATGAGACATCGATAGATTCGATTAAAGGAATTCCAAAAGCACCTGTTTTACCAGTACCAGTAGCCGCTAGGCCCACGAAATCTTTTTCGCGCTTAAGTAATAGCGGAATGGCTTGAGTCTGAATTTGTGTTGGCGTCGTAAATTTTAAATCATTTAAGGATTTTAAAACTTCTTTTGACAAGCCCCAAGTTTCGAAAATATTTTCAAGCACTTCAGGCTGAACATCTTCGACGTCTTCGGCACTTTCGAAAGCTAACTCTTCTGCTGTAATTTTTGGGGTTTTGGGAGTGCGTCCAGATGACATAACATCATCAGACACGTCAGGCGTGTTGTCTGTATTCATAACTATTCCTTTGTATTGAGACTTTTTGTTTTTAAGAAAAAGATCTCGAGTTAAGTACTCGAGCCAATACATTTAGCCATGAGTACATTTTTACCGTTTCTTTACTAACTACATAATCTTTGAGCAGAAGGCACGAAATCTTTTTATTTTTTAACAAATCTTCGCTGCCAGAGGCGAATTGACATAGAATTGTATAAATAACCCTGCACTAAATACTAAAAAAGCCGCGAAAGCTTTTAACATTCGCAGCTTTTTTCAATAAATCAATATGATCTAATTTATTTTTTATCGATGACAATTGCGACGAGACACAACGTCATTTCGTTGCTGGCAGCCTACGATACGGCAATTTCCCGCGTTGTATTGACACTGGTAAATGGCATCGTCTTGCGCGCGCCACTGATCATCTCCACGGCCATAAAAATTAATGCTGCGTCCATAACGATCTACACCCTGAGCTTGGCATTCAACCATTTGCTCGGAACATGTTTCATTACAACCCCCATGATATTGCAGACATTCTTCACAGCTGTAGTGGCCACCGCTGTGTTCTTCGTAGCCTTCGTCGTTGGCTTGGCAAACTACACGGCCACCATTTCCATAACCTGGCTGATCCGGATATCCTGGTCTTCCTGGGCGACCCGGATGTCCTGGCCAATTTGGGCGAGTCGGCTCATAAGGATTTCCCGGATTGTACTGTGTTTGATTCGATTGCTGACCCGCTAAAGCTTCTGCAGCTCGGCGTAAATCATCAATTATATTTGCTTTGGCTTGTAGTGCGCAAAACATTAGCATGCTGGTTAAAAAAAGTTTCATTTCGTCCCCTTTATGGTTTGGTTTAACTGTGAAAACAATCACAACCTGAAGGTTTTACAAATAAGGTGCCATTCCTTTTCAGCCATTGTGACCCTGGTTTTTATCAAATATTGCTATAGATTTCGGCGATATTGTCCACCAACTTCGTAAAGTGCCTGCGACATCTGAAAAAGCGAGCAATGCCTTGATGCTTTTAGTAACGCCGCAAAAATATTTTCTCCACGAAGAGCTGTATCCTTTAAATTTTGCACTTCGACTTCAGATTCTTTCAGATGCTGTTTTTGAAAGTTTAAAACATGCTCTAGTTGCTGATTTTTTTCCTCAACCGATGCGCGCGCCATTTCAATTTTTGGAGCCACATAACCATCAGCCAAGGTCTTTGGATTAATAAATGAATTGACGCCAATTATAGGAAGCTCGCCCGAGTGTTTAAGATGTTCGTAGTACATAGATTCTTCTTGGATTTTAGATCGCTGGTACTGCGTCTCCATGGCGCCTAATACTCCGCCGCGTTCGTTGATGCGTTTAAATTCTTCCAGCACGGCTTCTTCCACAAGATCCGTTAGCTCATCGATAAAATAACTTCCTTGAGTTGGATTTTCGTTTCTACTAACACCAAATTCACGGTTGATAATCATTTGTATGGCCATCGCCCGTCGCACTGATTCTTCTGTCGGTGTGGTGATCGCTTCATCATAAGCATTGGTATGTAAAGAATTGCAATTATCCTGCAAAGCGATAAGGGCTTGCAGCGTTGTTCGAATATCATTGAAATCAATTTCCTGCGCGTGCAGTGATCTACCCGAGGTCTGAATATGGTACTTTAATTTTTGCGACCGGTCGTTGGAACTGTACAGGTCACGCATCGCAATCGCCCAAATACGACGGGACACGCGGCCAATGACTGAGTATTCAGGGTCTAAACCATTGCTAAAAAAGAACGAAAGATTCGGAGCAAAATCATCAATCTTTAGACCCCGCGAAAGGTAATATTCAACGAACGTAAATCCATTTGAAAGCGTGAAAGCCAATTGGCTAATGGGATTCGCCCCAGCTTCAGCAATGTGGTAACCCGAAATACTGACAGAATAAAAATTCTTTATATCATTTTCCGTGAAGTACTGCTGCATATCACCCATCATTTTTAATGCAAAATTAATGGAAAAGATGCAGGTGTTCTGGCCTTGATCTTCTTTTAAAATATCGGCCTGCACCGTGCCGCGCAGCTGTTGCAAAGTTTTTTTCTGCACTGCATCCGTTTCTAGCGCCGTTAATTTGCGCGATAATTCTATTTCTTTTTTATCGATTTGCTGATCGATCGCGGTGTTAAAGAAAAAAGCTAAAATCATTGGAGCTGGGCCGTTAATGGTCATACTGACTGAAGTGTTCGGATCACAAAGATCAAAGCCCGCGTAAAGTTTTTTCATGTCTTCAAGCGTACAAATACTAACTCCAGATTCGCCGACTTTTCCAAATATATCAGGCCGTAAATCAGGATCTTGACCATACAGAGTTACTGAATCAAACGCGGTCGATAACCGATGCGCTTTTTCGCCCTTACATAAATAATGAAAGCGACGGTTGGTACGATCCGGGGTTCCTTCACCAGCAAACATTCGCTTTGGATCTTCGTCCGCGCGCTTAAGCGGAAACACCCCTGCTGAAAATGGAAACTCTCCGGGAACGTTTTCTAATTTTAAAAACCGAAAGCGATCGCCCCAATCGGTTAATTTCGGCAATACTACTTTTCGAATTCTAGTTCCGCTTAGGGATGTTGAAACTAAGGGCTGGCGAATTTCGCGGTCACGCACTTTAAAAACAAATTCGTCCGCCGCGTAGGTTTTCTGCAGTTGATTCCAGTTTTCCAAAGCCTGAATTTCTTGGATTTCAAAACCTTTTTTATATTCGGCTTGTTTTTGTTCGGCAAGTGCGGGGTCGATCACGCCGTCATTTTTTAAAATTGTTAATGCTCCCCATTTCGAGGCCTGACTTGCTAGATCTAAAACTCGCGATTTGTATTTTCGAATAACAGTTACGATTTCGGCTAAGTAATTTTGGCGTTCGGCCGGAATGATAACGTGCTCTTCGGCAGCAAGCATATTTTTTCGAAAATTTTCATTGATTGCCGGTAAAGCATTTTTTTCTGTTAGCTTATCTATAATTGAGAAAAATAATTGGTTAAGGCCACCGTCGTTAAACTGACTGGCTTGAGTTAAAAAAACAGGAACCTTCGCCTTATCATCAAATATCTTTCGCGAGCGCTTAAACTGTTTTGTCACATCACGAAGGGCGTCGTGAGCTCCGCGGCGATCGGCTTTATTAACGGCCACGAAATCAGCAAAATCAATCATGTCTATTTTTTCTAACTGAGACTGCGCACCAAAATCTGAGGTCATCACATACAGTGATAAATCACTGACTTCAGTGATGGCCATGTTTCCTTGTCCGATACCGGAGGTTTCGGCAATGATAAAGTCAAAATCCAGCCCACGCATGAAATCTAAGATCGCAGGTAGGCTCGAAGCGATTTCTTTGCCTGAACCCCTTGAGGCCACCGAGCGCATGTAGATGTTGGGCCGCGATAATGAATTCATACGAATACGATCGCCAAGCAATGAGCCGCCCGTTTTTCGTTTCGACGGATCGACGCAGACGATTCCAAGTTTTTTATCAGGATAAGCATTTAAAAAGCGCTGCGAAAGTTCGTCTATCAGCGAAGATTTTCCGGCTCCGCCCGTTCCGGTGATCCCTAAAACTAGTGGTTTTTTCTTGGCTGCAAAGGACGTCAGACCAAAAGAATCAAGTGTCGTTATTTTTTCGCCGCTTTCAATGGCGTCTAAGGCAAGGCCTAACTGCACCGAGGGAATTTGATCTTTTAAAAAGACATTTTTTTTTGCTTTTGAATTTTTTTGAGCGGCCAAAATGTCAAAGTCACAACCATCGACAATCATTTTGATCATGCCTTCAAGACCTAATTTTCGTCCATCATCCGGATGAAAAATTTGGGAAATTCCGTAAGCTTCTAACGCTTTTTTTTCTTCATGCACGATGACGCCGCCACCACCGCCGTAAATTTTTACGTAGCCAGCTCCGGATTCATCTAACAAATCCCGCAAATATTTAAAATATTCCATGTGCCCGCCTTGATAAGACGAAATACACACGCCCTGGGCACCTTCTTGCAAAACAGTTTTAGCCACATCAAGCACCGAACGATTGTGGCCTAAGTGAATGACTTCAGCACCAAAATCTTGAATTATTCGTCTCATGATGTTGATGGATGCATCGTGGCCATCAAACAGCGCCGCCGCGGTTACAATGCGCACAGGGTTTTTAAGATGGTATTTTCCAGCGAAGTTTGAATCGGTCATATTATTTCCCTGTAAAGACTGGTTTTCTTTTTTCGATAAAAGCCGTAGTTCCTTCAGCTGTGTCTTCTGAAATAAATAGCGCTGCAAAAATTTCGGCTTCATTGGATAAAGCTTTTTCCGTTTCTAAATCAAAAGCTTCGTTGATGGATTTCTTTGCCTGAGCAACAGCCAGCGGAGATCTTGATAAAATTAAATTTATTTTTTTCATGACTGTTGGGATCAGCTCTGCCAATGGCACAACAGCGCTGACTAAACCAAAGTTCAATGCATCTGCCGCTGAAACAACTTCGCCTGTCATCGTCCATTCACGTGCGCGACGTATGCCCACAGCACGCGTTAATTTTACTGTTCCGCCAAAGCCCGGAATTAATCCAAGACTAACTTCAGGTAAGCCAAATTTCGCATTTTCGCTAGCTATTATAAAATCACAACCCAATGCCAGTTCGCATCCGCCGCCTAATGCAAAACCATTAACAGCAGCGACCACTGGAATTCGAAGTAAGCTGAGCTCGTGAAAAATACTTTGTCCGCGCTTTGCAAACTGCATCGCCTGATCTTCGTTCATATGTTTCATTTCTTTAATGTCAGCTCCAGCTACAAACGCTTTTTCACCGCTGCCAGTAATAATTAACGCTTTGACATGTTCAAAATCCATTTCTGAAATTTGGCGAAGGGCTTCACCCATTTCATTTAAGACTAAAAGATTTAATGAATTTAAAGCCTCGGGCCGATTAATCGTTAACGTCCAAACGCCGTTGTCTGAGCCTTCAAGTTTAATGGTTTGGTATGTTTGTGACATTTTTTTCCTTAATTAAAAAAATTAATTACTTACTTAGTGTACGTGTAAAATCCGCGACCTGATTTTTTCCCTAACCAGCCGGCCTGAACGTATTTTACCAGTAGCGGACAAGGTCGGTACTTAGAATCAGCTAAGCCTTGGTGCAAAACATTCATAATCGCTAAACATGTATCAAGACCAATAAAATCTGCCAGCGTCAATGGACCCATGGGTTGGTTGGTTCCTAGTTTCATGGCTTGATCAATGGATTCCACAGAAGCAATGCCTTCATGTAACGTGTAAACCGCTTCATTGATCATCGGCATCAATATTCGGTTTACAATGAAACCGGGCATATCTTTTGTAGATTCGACAAATACCTTTCCCAACTTTTCTGCCAATGCCTTCGTCGTCGAAAAAGTTTCATCTGACGTCTGCAATCCGCGAATGCCTTCTACGAGTTGCATCAGCGGCACAGGATTCATAAAGTGCATTCCAGCAACTTGCGAAGGTCTTTTGGTTACAGCCGCAATTTGTGTGATAGAAATGGAAGATGTGTTCGAAGAAAGAATCGCTGATTTTTGAACGATTTCATCAAGTTGCCGAAATATGTTTAACTTAAGCTCTATATTTTCAGTCGCGGCCTCGACTACGAAATCACACATCGCCAAATCATTCATTTGAGTTGTAGATTTAATTTTTTCTAACAACGATTTTTTTTGCTCGTCCGTCATTGTTTGTTTTTTTATTAACCGGTCACAACTGCCGGTAATGGTCGCAAGACCTTTGTCTAAAGAGTTTTGTGCGACGTCAAACATCACCACTTCAAATCCTGCTTGGGCTGCAACCTGAGAAATCCCATTCCCCATTTGCCCCGCACCGACGACCCCAATTTTTTTAATCGCTGCCACTTGCAACATAAAGCCACCTTTTTTCAAAATTATCCAAAGATCAAAGCTATGAATTAACATATAGCAAAGAACTGGCCTTGATTGCAGAGTTTTAGCTGAGGAAAATGATCATAGTGCTATTCGTCATTCTAACTTTACTTCATTTTAACGCTTTAGCCGCCCATGCTGAGTTTTCTGACGGCGATGGCGCCTTTTTTAGCTCGCAGCAGGTGCCTTTTTTTAAGACGATTAACAGTTCATTTCCATCAGGCTCCACCTCGATCGAAAATTTGCTCAAAAACCAAATCGTGCAAACGTACAAACCTGAAATTTACTATAAATATAAAAATCAAATCTTAGCTAAAACAGATATCAAACCGATTTTTCCAACGCACGTTTCTCAGCATGTTATTGATCCGAAAACTAAAACTCGGTGGTCCGTCCTAGAGACCAAAGTTGACCGTGTTTTAACTTACAATCAAAAAACGAAAGCCGTGATAGAATTTCCAATCGAAGATATCAGGGCTGATCCGTATGATACGGGTTTTGCATTAACCTTAAAAGATGCTTACTTACGGCAAAAACCCTCCGACAAATCGGCAACGATAACCACGATTCCAAGTGGCTATAAATTTTCTGTTCTTAACTACCGCGCTGGGTTTGCTCAGGTCAGTTATAAAAACTATGTAGGCTACCTAGCAGTTTCTGAGATCATCACTAAGTTTGATTTCGCGACCTATATTTTTGCCGCCGGCAAATGGAATTTAGTTAGAAATCGGAATTTTGATTTTATTATCACAACAGATAATAAAAAATTTCACTTTAGCGAAATCACAGGTCTAATTACTCCAGACTTAGTTGGCCTTATTGCTTCAAAAAATCAAAAGCTACCCATGTGGAGTCGTATCGAGACTGGCTTTAAAAATAAAACATCTTGGATTCAAAGTCGCATCAAAAATCATGGCTTAATATGGTGGAAACGCCTTGATCGCACCAGTGAAAAAATATTTACAATCGATGAACTTTTAAAAAAAGATATCGCCTCTATTTCTTTTCATCCGAAAGATCCTCTTCGGGCTATATTATCAGCGCATGGAATATTCATGACAGAAGATGGCTATCACTGGCGCGAGCTTAAAACCTTTAAGAACTTTCATGGCCCCGTTCACTACTTCAATGATTTAATGATTTTTATTGGAAACTACCGCAGCACAGATCAGGGAAAAACTTTTGAAAATTATATTCAGCTGGATAAATTAACTGCGGCCATCGAAGCCCAGTTAGGGTTTTTACCAAAACGGTTGCAGGTTAAAAAAATTGATACTTTGCCCCCCTATCAAATCAAGCTAGAAATAGAAACAGGTTCAAAACGCATTCACATGCAGAGCCCGCTATTCGCGCAATCGTGGGTGTCGGTTCGAAGTTAAGACTGCGCTTGGACTGAACCTACGCTGACTTCAAGAAATGATCTTAGAAAGGTGAAGCAGTTTAAGCTTGCGCTATTTCATAATCAGAAAAAGGGAAATTCTGTGCCCAAAGCGGATCCATGACCGCATAGACTTTGGCTTGCAAATCTTGCCGAGTTTCCGCCGTGAAGCCTAAAGTTGAAACTGGTTTTAACACATGCAGATGAATATCTCTTTTTCTTCGATCCACATTGGCAATGATATGCCCTTTCGGCAAACACTCAAAGGCACCTAGTATAACAATTGGTACCAGCGGAGCTGCTGCCGACATCGCAAACAAAAATGGACCGGCTTTAAACGGTGATAAATGCGGACCGTAGAATCGCCCACCTTCAGGTGACAACGCAAATTTTTCGCTTTTTTTAAAGCGCTCTTTAGCTTCATCATAAGCTTTGTACACTTCGCTGCGATTTTGCCGCACGATGGGTATTGTACCCATAACTCGCATAGCCTGAGCAAATACCGGAATTTTAAAAAGTTCTGCTTTTGCGCCGAAGCGTAAATCCGGAATATAACCGGCGATTGCAAAAATATCAAAAAAACTTGAATGATTAAATAAAAACAAACAGCCTTCGCTAGGAATGTTTTCTAAGCCGTGCACCGTGACTTTGATTCCAAAGATCAGACAACTAAGTTTTGCCCATGTCATAATATGCCAGTTGTCAATTTTTCTATTATTCAGCAGAATATGAAAAAAAATAGACGAGATTCCGAAAAAAAATACTAGCACTGGTATAAATAAAGTCATTACAGCAGACCGAATCCACCAAATCATTTTCATTTTGGAAAAAGCCTTGTGATTGCGGCCTCGACTTGCCGGTCTTTGTAGGCTGAATGCTCGGACTCACCCGATTGAATTTTTTTATACGCATCTTCATTCATAATTTGCACCTCAAACGGGTAAAAAAAACTAAATTTTTTCCCTGGGTCTGATGCATGCACGTGTACAAGTTTTCGCGCGATAAATTTTATATATTTGAAGTCTTTGGCCGAAAATGGATTTTCTTTTCGAAATAATCCTAAAAAAGCACTTTGGCTTGATTTTAATTTATGCTTTAGTAACCGGTCTATTTTTTCAGAGGCTATTTTTTTTTCATGGCCATGTTTGCCATTTAATTTCGAGCACACGGCAAGAAACTCTTCAACCGGATACATATTGTTTGAAGACTGATCCGGCATGATTTGCGGAAAACTAATTAAATTTTCATCCACTAAATATCGAATGACTTGGAAGGAATCAAAAATAGATTTTGTCACAAAGCGCACGCCTACTTTATCAAATACTTTCATCGCTAAGGCCTCAGGCCTGGCTAACAGTTTAATCACTGTGCTGGTCGAGGTTTTATAGGGCTTCGTGTGAAAGCCTGCAAGCTCCACAGAAGGATGAGCTTCTTTCTTAAAAGATTTTAATGATAATTTTCCGTCTTGAACAATCGCTTGCTCAAATGGCACTAATATTTGCTTTTGAATCTCTTCGGAAAAAAAACTGAATAAATCAGTTTCGGCATGAACAAAAACGTGCATGCAGCGGATAAAAGCACAGGCCCATTTTTGCACTTCGGGCTGGTCTCGCTGTGAAGCAAAAATCAATAATTGCCGAATATCTTTAAGCTCGTCTTTGTTTTTTATGATCGAAGGAATATCAGCCGGATTAATTTTTAATTTCTCGGTCATTAGCACCAGGGCCCGGCGATGAAAATACCAAAGCCTGGTTAGATCCTCGGGATTATTGTAGCTGTAGCCATAACTTTTTAAAAAAGATTCCGCTTCTTCAAGATTATGAATATGCAAAAAGGGAGTATCTAAGGCCGAAGTTCCGCCAGCTACTACAAATAAAGACGATGAATCAAAAAAATAAAAGGAAGAATGGAGATTAGACACCCCATTAGACTATTGAATTATACCGCAACGAGCAACCTTGAATTGCCCTACCGTGCCAGTAGCACCTGAGCCACCATTTACATTTTTAGTATTTTGAAATTTCACTAAGCCGCTGAAAGTTTGCGCATCAAGACGGCCTTCGAAGCGAACCTCGCCAAAAGAATCGCTGAAGCTAACAAAGCCTTCACCTGTTTGCATATTAAACTGCCCACTGGTTTGAACTTTAGCTGAGGGAACGAACTCAATTTGAATCGCATCGTATTTGGCGCCACTTGGATCAAGCTGTGAATTTAAAATGAAGCTGTCGTAAATTTTGATAAGCATTTTAGAATTAGCGGCAACTACATTACCAGTGGCATCTAATTTCACAACTCCTTGAAAGCGAACACCTGTCGAATCATTTTCAAGACCGCTTATTTGTCCGATGTCTTGGGCTGCAACAGTGGCTGACAATAACGCTTTAACGCGGTCTTCAAAAGTTCCAGATGAAGTGTACAACGATCCTTGCACCGGCCCTGAATCATAAATAGATCCAATTCCTGAGACACCCTGTGGACATTGTTTAGATAAAGTAAAATCGCCGCCAATATTAGTTAAGGTATTACTTTGTGTACCGACTTGCGTATTAGCGCGCACAGTATCTTTGCCCTTGCTGCATGAGAAAAGTACTACCAACGAAATTAAAAGTAGAATGTTTTTCATAAAACCTCCTGAGTGTTACAAATAGAGGTAACGCAATCGACAGGCCAATGCTCTAGCTCAGAGTGAGACAGTTATCGTAATTTTCGTCTATTTCTGAGACATCTAGATCGTTTTTAAAGGCCATCTTTTGATAGCGACTTATTTCGCGGCTTTTGCTTTACGTCTGTCAAAATAATATTCAGTATATAAGGCTAAAAGTACACCACCAACAATAGACATATCCGCAACATTAAAAACTCCTGTGCGAAAAGGTCCTTGAATTTCTATTAACATAAAATCGATGACATGTCCTTGCAGATGAAAAACGCGGTCCCATAGGTTTCCAAATCCACCAGCTAAGATAAGTGAATAAGCGACTAAATTTAGTCGCGAGGTTTCTTTCTTTAGTAAATACCAAAGCATTCCTCCTAAGCCAAGGACAACCAGCAATGCAAAAATGACGAATCTTACTTCCCGTGACCAGCCGCCACCTAACCCCAAAAAGGCCCCTGGATTTTCGGCATAGACTAGTTGAAAAAGGCCACCTAAAAAGATTTGCGGTCCTTGCCCCATAAGACTACCGACAGCCCACGATTTCGTTAACTGATCGATAGCAATGACAATAATTAATATTATTAAAACGACCGCGAGTTTGAAATTAAATGTTAATATTCTTTGTTCGTTCATCTGTTTATTTTGGTAGACTCTATAAAGAAGTGCAACTTGTTTTCAACTTTAAGATTTTTCTCGCTCGCGCCAATCAAATTTATAACTATAAAAAGATTAACTGTAGAACTTTTTCTGGGCTAGTGCTCGCTCCGTCATTTTACTGGTGGGCTTTAAGCGGTTGGCACCAGTGCTTGCGGAAAACTTTTTGAGTTGTTCTACAATATAAACGGACCCAACAGCATCTGCATATTTAAGTAAACCGCCGCGAAATGGTGGAAACCCAGTTCCCATAATCATCGCTAAATCCACCTCATGTGGCGTTTCAACAATGCGGTCCGCATCAAGTGCCAACGCGCATTCATTGACCATAGCGAATACACAACGCTCGATACAATCTTTGATAGGTACGGGATTAATTGGCGCACTTAAGCCAAGCTCAGTATAAATTCCGGCATCAACGCCCGTCTTTTTCCCGTCCTGATCATATTTGTAAAATCCAAGATGAGTTTTTTGTCCTAATCGGTTTTTGTTTTGTTCTAACTTTTCCATTAGGGCTGGCATTTCAACACGATCCGGAAAAGCTTTTTTAAATATTTTTAAAACTTTTACGCAGACATCAAGTCCGACACTATCCATTAGCTCAAATGGCCCCATCGGCATACCGAATTCGTACACAAACGCTTTATCCACTTTATCAATATCCATACCCTCGCTCATTAGAAATGCAGCTTCGGCCATGTACGGCAGCAACAAACGATTTACTAAAAAACCCGGCCCATCTCTAACTACAACAGGCATTTTACCCATTTTTTTTGCCAGCTCAAAAACAGTTGCAATCGTTTGATCCGATGACTTCGGCGAACGAATGACTTCTACCAAGGGCATTTTATGCACGGGCGAGAAAAAATGCATGCCCGCAAAAAATTCAGGCCGTGGATGACCTTCGGACATTTCTGTTACCGATAAAGAACTGGTGTTGGTGACAATAATCGCATCCGGTCGCATTTCTGCGGCTGTTTGCGCGATAACTTTCTTTTTGATATTCATGTCTTCAACGATGGCTTCAACGACGACATCCATACTTTTAAATCCAGAAAAATCGATGGTGGTAGAAACTAACGACATCTTTTGAGTGAACTGGTACGAATCAATGACTCGCTTTTTCATCAACTTAAACCATAAATCACGTGCGTGTTTTAAGGCTTTAGCATTAGCCTCATACGAAATATCTTTGACCCGGACATCGATACCTTTGTCGGCTCCAACGTAGGCAATTCCGCCACCCATAGTCCCTGCACCAAGAACTCCAAGATGTTTTACTGGCTTACCTTTGACATTGGCATCAGCTACACCGGACTGTTTTTTTACCATCTCAGTTAAATAAAAAACATGAATTAAGTTCTTAGAAATATCTGATAAAGCGCATTCAGTAAATTTATCACGCTCAATGGTTAATGATTTCTCTCGGTCTAAAGAGCCATAGGTCCGGTGAATAACTTCTAGCGCAGCTAGAGGCGCTGGATATTGGCCCTTTGTTATTTTAAGAACGCCTTCGCGTGCTTTTTTAAAAACCACACCACTTAAAACTCCTTCAAGTAATTTCGCAACGGCTCCGCGAGCTACAAATTTCTTACGGCGTTTCGCAGCACCACTGCTGACGATTTTTGCAATTTGCTCTTTAGCAAAATTCTCTAGCAGATTTGGATGAACGACAAAATCAACTAAACCAATTTTTAAAGCTTTTTTAGTATTTAATAATTTTCCAGCTAAAATTATATCAAGTGCTGCTTGCAGTCCCACGATTCGCGGTAAGCGAACGCAGCCGCCAAAACCAGGTAAAATTCCAAGCTGAGTTTCCGGCAAGCCAATTCTAGTTGAGTCATCCTCAGTGGCTATGCGGTAATCACACGCCAGCGTCAATTCGCAGCCCCCGCCAGCACAAGCGCCGTTGATAAGCGCCATGGTCGGCATTGGTAAATCTTCGATCATGTTAAATATTTCTTGGCCATTTTTGACGGCCGTTTGGACTTGCTCGGCCGATGTCAGTTGTTTTATTTCTTCGATATCGGCACCCGCAATAAATATTTTAGGTTTTGCTGATTTAAACACGATCATTTTGTAGTTAGAAGTTTTTAAGGTTTCTAAATGCCCACGCAGCTCAAGCATGACATTCGTTGATAATTTATTAACTTTTTCATTGGGTAAATCAAAAGTTAATACAGCAACCGGGATTTCGTTTACATTTAATGTTGATAACTGAATAGCTGGCATTTTTTTATCCTTCATTTTCTAAAATCATTGAACCACCCTGACCGCCACCGATGCATAAAGTAGCTAAGCCAAATTGAACTTGGCTGCGCTTCATTTCCTTCATCAATGTTAAAACTAATCGTGTTCCAGTTGCACCAACAGGGTGTCCGTACGCGATCGCTCCGCCGTTCACATTTAATATATCCGTCCGAAGCTCACCAATTTTTCCAACAAGTCCAATTTTTTTACCAAACTCATCAGAATCAAACGCTATTTGGCAGGCTAAAACTTGCGCTGCAAAGGCCTCGTTTAATTCTGCCCGCCCGATTTCTTTCATAGTAATTCCAGCCCGCTTTAAAGCAAGTGGTGTCGAGTAAGCTGGCCCCATTCCCATTCTTTCGGGCTCAAGTCCTGCGTAGCCGTAACCTAAAATGCGCGCGATAGGCTTGTAACCTAGTTCATCCGCTTTTTGTCTAGACATCATTAAGATAACGGCAGCACCGTCAGTGATGGGACACGAGTTTCCGGCCGTAATTGTTCCGGTCGTTTTATCAAAAAAAGGTTTAAGTTTTTGCAAGGCTTCCATCGTTTGATTATCCCGGGGCCCAATGTCTTCGGTTAAAGTCTCTTTGTAGTCTGGCGGTAAATACAACGCCGTCATTTCTTCTTTAATTTTGGCTTTGGCAGCCGTTGCTTTTTGATGAGATTTTAGTGCGTACTCATCTTGTTCACGCCGAGTAATATTAAATTCCTTAGCAATCACTTCCGCGGTCATTCCCATATTCATTCCCACGAAAGGATCCGTTAATCCTTCAGCCAGTGCGATAATGGGTTTATATTTCGTTTTTGCAAAAGGAGCTGTTGTGGCCATTTCTTTTATTTGTTTTAGATCCGCCATCAACAAAGTCCACAAGGCAGAAATTTTTGCGCCAGGCGTTTTCGCAGATCCTAATCTTTCGATAATACTTTTTATGGCATCCGGCATAATCAGCGGCATCTGTGACATATTTTCTGTACCGCCAGCGATAATCATTTCCATGGTTCCAGATTTGATACGCTCGTAACCAGAGCTAATACTTTCTAATGCCGAGGCACAATTACGATGCACAGTAACAGCTGAGGTTTTAATTGGAATTCCAGAATTTAATGCCACCACCCGAGAAATATTCACAGCATCCGATGGTGAACCGGTATTTCCCATGATCACTTCATCAACTAAATCCACATTCAAATTTGTTTTCGCAATCAGTTCCTTCATTGCGACTTGACCCAGCTGGGCTGCATGAATCGATTTTAATTTTGTTCCTGATTTTGCAAAGGGCGTACGCACGCCTTCGACGATGACAACATCTCGAGCAGATTTGGGTTGCGAACTCATGGTGGGCCTCCGGAAATGTGATTTATAAAACTATATTAGACATGGAAATTTGTTCGCAGGCAATTGACGCTACTCAACATTGTAGACCAACAATTTGTGCTTTCGAAACTACATTCGTAGACTAGTTACTACTCGCGAGGTAAAATTGGAAAACACAGGTAATGAAAAAAATTTCGACAAAGAAGCTCTTGAGTTTCATAAAAAAGGTCGTCCGGGGAAAATCGAAGTCATTTCATCAAAAGATTGCAACACTGAAAAAGCATTATCACTTGCCTACTCACCCGGAGTCGCAGCGCCTTGTAAGGAAATCGCAAAAAATCCTGATTTAGTTTATGAGTACACCACCAAAGGAAATCTGGTTGCCGTTATTTCAGACGGAACTGCAGTCCTTGGTCTAGGAAACATTGGGCCGTTGGCGGCCAAGCCGGTGATGGAAGGCAAAGGAATTTTATTTAAGAATTTTGCAGGAATTGATGTGTTTGATATTGAAATCAAATCTTCATCACCCGCTGAATTTATTGCGGCCGTTAGAACCTTAGAACCAACTTTCGGTGGAATTAATTTAGAAGATATCAAAGCGCCGGAGTGTTTTGAAATCGAAGAGACATTAAAAAAAGAAATGAATATTCCAGTATTTCACGACGACCAGCACGGCACGGCCATTGTTAGTGGTGCGGCTTTAATTAACGCCTGCCAAATCATAAATAAAAAACTTTCTGATATAAAGTTAGTTATCAATGGCGCCGGAGCCGCGTCGATTTCTTGCACCAATATCTTTGTTAGCCTTGGTTGCAAAAAAGAAAACATCGTCATGTGCGATAGCAACGGTGTGATTTACAAGGGCCGCACCAAAGGAATGAATAAATACAAAGAAGCTTACGCGGTAGAAACTACAAAGCGAACATTAACCGAAGTTTTAACGGGCGCCGATGTGTTCGTCGGACTTTCTGTAGCGGGCGCGGTGACGGGTGAGATGCTAAAATTAATGAATAACGATCCGATTATTTTCGCGATGGCCAACCCTGATCCGGAAATTACACCGGCGGAAGCGCGGAAAGCGCGTCCGGATGCCATTATTGCAACGGGCCGTTCTGATTATCCGAACCAAGTAAATAACGTACTTGGGTTTCCTTCCATTTTTCGTGGGGCTTTAGATACGCGGTCGACACAAATTAACGAAGAGATGAAACTAGCTGCCTGTCATGCGCTAGCAAAATTAGCGCGCGAGGATGTGCCCGATACAGTTTCTGCCAGCTATGGTGGACAAAAATTTAAATTTGGCCGTGATTATTTAATTCCAAAACCATTCGATACGCGCGTGCTTTTACGAGTCGCCCCGGAGATTGCAAAAGCCGCCATCCGTTCAAAAGTGGCACGTTTAGAAATTACGGATTGGAATGCGTACCACGATAAACTAGAAGCGATTCAAGGCCCGCGAAAAGTTTTCATTCGTTCATCGATTCACCGGGTCCACGAAAATTCCGAGCGCCAAGGTCGCATACCTAAGATTGTCTTCTCTGAAGGTACAAGTTCAAAAATTTTAAAAGCTTTGAAAAATTGCCAAGAAGAACGCATCTGCCAGCCCATAATTTTAGGATATCCGGATCAGATTTTAGAAAAAGCAAAAGAACATGATGTCGATTTAACCGGAATTGAAATCATTCATCCGGCCGAACACCCAAGTTATAAAGCATACGCGCAGGTGTTATGCGATCGCCGGCAGCGAAAAGGCATCAATATTAAAGAGGCCGAGCGCCTGATGATGGATCCAAATTATTTTGCCGCCATGATGGTCGAACAAGGTGACGCCGACGGTATGATTAATGGTGCCACCACCGATTACGCCAAAGCAGTGCTTCCTATATTACAAACAATTGGCTTAGGAAAAAATTCAGTCCCTGCGGGATTAAATATTGTTTTAGCTGACAACAAACTTTTATTTTTTGCTGATACGACTGTAAATTTTAATCCAACATCTGAACAGCTTGCTCAAATTGCTATTCAAACGGCGCAAGTGGCAGAACACTTTGGGCAAAAACCTCGAATTGCGATGTTAAGCTTTTCGAATTTTAGTGGCGCGGCCGGTACGCCAGACAAAATGAAAAAGGCGGCCGAACTGGTGCGAAAACTACGACCTGATTTACTCGTCGAAGGTGACATGCAAGCCGATACCGCTGTGAACGAAGAAATTCAAAATCGCATTTTTCCATTTTCAGGCCTAAAGGGCGAAGCTAATATTTTAATTTTTCCAAATCTAGAAAGTGCCAATATTTCTTATAAACTTTTGCAGCAGCTTGGGAAAGTGGAGGTTCTTGGACCTTTCTTACTCGGTGTGCGGCGTGCTGCCAACGTGTTACAAAGAACAACGACTGAAGATACTATTTTTAGCTCTGTGGTCCTAACAGCCTTAGAAGCCCAATTCGTTGCTGATCGCAGAAGTCAAAAAACTTGAGCCAAATAAGAATTAACGAAAAAGATAAAGTGATCGTAGTAGGTGTGGGCCTGAAATCCGAACCCATCACCGAAATAAAAGAAAATCTTTGCGAGCTTGAAGAACTAGTTATAGCCGCTGGCGGAGAAGTGATTGGCTCGACAGCGCAGGTTTTACCGCAGTACAATCCAGGCACACTTATTGGAACCGGAAAAGTGCAAGAAATTAAAGAGATGGCCGAAGAAAGCAAATGCCATCTTGTGATTATTGATCATCAACTTACTGGCATTCAAGCCCGTAATCTTCAGCAAGAAATTGGCTGTAAAATTCTTGATCGCACGCAATTAATTTTAGATATCTTCGCTCAGCGCGCCCGAACTTACGAGGGCAAATTGCAAGTTGAACTTGCGCAATTATTAGATCAAATGCCTCGCATGATTGGCGCATGGAACGAATCTTTATCCCGCCTTGGCGGAGGAATCGGAACTCGTGGTCCCGGAGAATCAGCATTAGAAAATGATCGTCGACGCATTCGCGAAAAAATATCACTAGTTAAGAAAAAGTTAGATGAAGTATCCCAGCATAGGGCCCAGCATCGTCAATCACGAAAAAGAAATGAAATTCCAAGTTTTGCCTTAATCGGCTACACGAATTCAGGAAAAAGTTCGTTACTGAATCGCCTGACCGGATCTCAAGTGGTCGCTAAAAATATGGTGTTCGCAACCCTTGATCCAACCACCAGGAAAGTGTTTTTAGACGACGGCCCGCCAGCGGTTGTTACCGACACCGTGGGCTTTATTCGGAAATTACCACCACAACTGATCGAAGCGTTTAAAGCAACGCTTGAAGAATCTACTGAAGCCGATATTTTACTGCATGTGGTGGATTTAGCTTCGCCAAACATGGAACGCCAAATAGAAGTGATTGATGCGCTAATTAAAGAATTTAAGTGGGAAGAAAAGAAAATAATTCACATATTTAATAAAGCTGACATCGCACCACCCGACCGACAATTTCGCGTAAAACATTTTCCGCGTGTATTTGTTAGTGCCTTAACAGGTTTGGGTTTTGAACAACTAAAAAAAATCATGTCGGATTCGATCAATGAAATGCAGACAGAAGTTGAACTGTACTTTGATCGGGTAAATGAATACAAAATCTATGACCTAAGCCGAGAGGCAAAAATCAGTCGCAAAGAGGCCGCCACCGAAGGGACTATTTGCTACGCGATGATGACCCCGACCTTACTAAATAAATGGAAGGATTTTATCGTAAAATAGCCTAGAATTAGGCTTATGAGAAAACTGATTTTTTTTTCAATCGCGATACTATCATTTCCCCTTTTTGCTGCTAATCAATGTATCAGTGGTAAGCCCACATCGACAAATCTGATCGATCAGATGAAGTTGGCCAAAGAAAATAGTCCGATCACAAAACTTATATATGCGCAGTACAATTTTGGAAGTCAAAACACGGAAGCCAAAGCTGCAAAATACCAATGCCTTGCCTGTACAGCTGAAGAACAGCAAAAGCGCGCAAATAGTTTAGCAGAAGTTGCAAATTCAACTAACGCTATAAAACCTGCGCCGTATTTACTATTTAAAAGTGAGTGCTTAGCAAAAAGCGGACGCTTTGTCGCTTCAACAAAAGAAGTCAGTTGTCCGTCAGGAGCGCCCGCTAGCAAATTATGTCTGACTGAAAATATGCTCGAGTATCAAAATGCAGTGATCAGTAATTTCGCAGGGTGTTTAGCTAAAAGTGGATTTCGCACATTAGATCCAGTTTCGCTATTAAAAATGTATGCCACTGAGTCCGCATTTAAACCCCAATACGCCTACGGCGGTGGCGTAGGCGTTGGTCAATTAACGGCTATTTTTGTTGAAGATATCCACCAAAAACACCGTGGCTTTAAATATTTAAATACCATCGCCAAATCACCAGCGAAAGAATGTGATGCTGCCAAAATTATCGCAAAAGCAGATGTTTCATCAAAACCAAGCATAGCAAATCAATGCGCCTTTATTTCTGTGGGAACTGGACTTGAGCGAAATATTTTGTACACATTAATTGGTTCTGTAACAGCTTGGGAAAAAGATATTTCGCCTGCCTTGCAAGCGTATTCAGCCAAATATAAGAATGACCCAAAACTACAAGAGGCCGAAAACTTAGCTCTGCTTAACGGCTATGGCTCCGGCGGTCATGTGGCTGCCAGGGCCACAATTCGACAACTGTCACATTTGCCTCCGGATAAATTTATTGAAGCCATCAACAGACCCATGCTGACTGTGCGCGGGAAGAAAACGGCAATCAACTCGTACATCACAAGAATTTATAACCGTCAAAAGGAAATCCAAGGCCGTAAAGGACCTGTAGAACCACAATTGATCGAAGAAGGAGTTAAAAAATGCATCAATTAATTCTTATAATCGCATTTATTCTAGCATTAACTGCAACAGCCTCAGCCGCCCCGCAAAATATGGACACTTTATATAACGAATTTCAAAAATCACGCGAACAGTTTCTGGCTACTCCGGTTTCAAAAAAAGATTTCGCTACCCGCTTTCAAGAGCTGGATTCGGCGCTGAACCAGAAGTACAATTCGTTTAAAGTCTTGCAAAAAGATAATCTAGATCCAAAAGGCAATCAGATGGCTTTTGATTTAGAACTTATGGAACCGCTACGAAACTTAGCCAGCTCAAAAATGACCAAGCAAGATTGCCTGGAAGCGAAACATATTAATGATCTAAATGTGACCGAAGACGAAAAATCAGAGACCGATTCTATCTTTAATGTAATTAAAAATGTTTGTTATTAATTAAAATTGCCGTTTTGCTAAGCGAAGACCGCGGCGTTTTTCTGCGGCTGCAAACCGTCTTTTTTCAATATCTGTCTCAAGAATTAAAGGCGCTACCAAAGACGGTTTTCCGTCCGAGCCTAATGCCACAAAAGTTAAATAAGCAGAGGCCGTATGAAAGTATTCCGAAGTCTTTGGATTCTCGGCATCAACACGCACACCGATTTCCATGGACGTTTTTGAAACGAAATTCACAGAAGCTTTTAAATTCACGACCCAGCCTTTTTTAATGGGTGCCACAAAATTTAAATGATCGATACTTGCGGTAACGACTTCGCGGTTAGAGTGCCTTTGGGCTGCGATCGCAGCGGCAACATCGATCCACGACATAACGGTCCCACCAAAAACTGTGTCTAAAGAATTTGTATGGATAGGTAAAACAAGTTGGGTCATTATGACTTCGGAAGAACGAACCGTTTTTCCTTTAATCATAATGACCCACCCTTTAAAACTTACTAATTAAAACTAACTAATATATTAAGCAGTACGAAACTTAGCGCGAATTCTTCGCGCTAAAAACAATTACACGCCAGCGTCATTGTTCCCATTACGGTTACCAAAAGTACCCGTTCCAGGAAGAGTGATCGTTGTATTTCCAGCAGGAATTGATGGAGTTGTTTGAGTGTTGTATGCAGATGCGCCAGCAGGTTGAGAAACTTCAGCACGAGATTCACTTTCAACAAATCCAATATGAGGAAGACACCATACGATTAATTGAGCGCGAGATTTAACATTCATCTTCTTGTAGATGTTAGTTAAATGGAACTTTACAGTCTTTTCAGTAACAAAAAGTTGATTGGCAACTTCTTTATTAGATAGACCCTTTGAAACTAAGTCAGCAACTTCAGCTTCGCGATTTGACAAACCCTTTTGTATTAACACATCTCTGAGCATCCTTGCTCCTCCTGCTTAATTGTTTTTGTTTCTTTTTGCGTCATCCTGAAACACATCCAGACTATCCTTTGTCTAAACCATTGTCTCAAAGTGAACTGCAACAACCTGTATATAAGTCTGACCGGACTTTTTGCAGAACGCAATACCAAAGACCTCTTTTTTTTTTAAAACTGGACCGCATTATTTACAAAATAATTCTAATGTTCCCAGAAATTAACCGATAGGCAACTAACAGGAGTCTAGAATGTTCAATACAAATACTAAGTTTTTAGTGGTTGATGACTTTTCCACCATGCGAAAGATCATCAAACGAGTCCTTGACGAAATCGGCTATAAAAATGTTGTCGAGGCCGTTGACGGTGTCAACGCATTAGAAGTGATGGCCGAACATCAAAAAAATGGCGCTCCTGTACAGTTCGTTATATCTGATTGGAATATGCCCAACATGCAAGGCATAGATTTTCTTAAAACCTGCAGATCTCGAGCTGACTTAAAAGGTCTTCCGTTTATGCTTGTCACTGCGGAAAGCGAACAGACTCAAATCATCGAAGCGGCTAAAGCTGGTGTTTCTGAGTATGTTGTTAAACCATTTAATGCAGCGACTTTAAAAGCTAAGATCGAACGAGTTTATTCAAAAATTCCGCAAGAAAAGAAGGCAGCTTAATATGAGTACGGCAGCAAAATTAAAACCCCAGCATCCTTTTTTAGACAGAGACGTTATTTTAAGTTTAGCAAATGGCGTAACTGAAACATTACAAACAATGGCCTCCACTGTGGCCCATTTTGAAAAACCATTTGTTGCCAAAGAATGGCAGACACCTTGTCAAATTGCCGTTTTTCTTGAGCTCCATTCCGACCCGTTTCGCGGTCAGGTTCGCTTTCACTTTGATAGCATCGTAGCCAAAGGTATTATTGAAAAAATGCTGGGTTCAAAAATCGAAGAAATAGTTATTGCTGACCTGCTTGATGGTGTTGGCGAAATTGCAAATATCTTTTTTGGATTAGCAAAAACTAAATTAAATGCGATTGGTTTTAAATTAAGTATGTCGACTCCGCACCCTTGCATAAGCACTGAACTGCCACCACTTATTGGCGAAAAAACATTATTAATTATTCCGTTCAAAGTCGATCAAACATTATGTTACGTCGAAATGGTTTTATACTAGGTTCAACTTATTGAAAATTTCCTGTTTACTTAAGCTAGGCTGCTCGAACTGAAGCAGCCTAATTTTTTTTAAGACCTCAGCCATTTTTACATGTTCAACTTTTCCAATTAAATCATTGCCCGTTATTAATTTAGCAGGCCGATTCAGAAATTTTTTCTGAACTTCATCAAATACAGGAAAAAGACCTATGTCGAAAAAAAGTTGCCCTGTCGAAAGTAGTGCCGGCACTTGCTCGATTTCGTAAACCCACTCGTTGATTTTAAGTGTGGCATAGAAACGAATAAAATATTGGACGTCAATGAAAACAGCTAATTCATTTCTAGAAAGTTTAAGTCTTGTTTTAAGAAATTTAAATAACAAGTCCGCCGATTTTGTTAGGCGAAGAAAGACATAAAAAAACTTGGCTAAACTGCTGCATGCACTGCTATCAATATTTTTAAGCTGAATCATTAGGTCCGGGTGAAAGTCCCTTTCTAACTGAATTGGAAACAAAGATCCAACTACAGCTCTAGCAAGGTCATTTTTGAAGAAATCGCTCCATATAATAAAGGGACTCATTCTAAGCCATTCTGCCCAGATGCGCTCGCCACTGATTTTTTCTAAGGACTTTACCAGGCTTATGGCTGCTACCAATGTTTGCTCTTCGATTTTAAATTGCAACTGCACGGAAAAACGAAGCAACCGTAAAATTCGAAGGTGATCTTCCTGAAAACGAATGTCTGGCCGGCCTACGCAAGTTATTATTTTTTGCTCAAGATCATTAAGACCTTGCGTAAAATCGACAACTTTTTTTTCTACGTCATCCCAGAACAAAGCATTGATAGTAAAATCGCGCCGTAAAGCATCTTCTGCTGGAGTTGCAAAATCCAACCGCGAAGGCCTACGTCCGTCAATATAATCTGATTCCCGCCGAAAGGTCGCCAGATCAAAGAACTTCGAATCCGGAAGCTTCAACTTTACCACTCCAAACGACGCACCAATCGACAGGGCCTCGGGAAATAGGGCTAGAATTTCTTCGGTAGTAGCATCAGTAACTAAATCAAAATCAAAGGGCATGCGCCCTAGTAAAAGATCTCGAACGGCTCCGCCAGCAATCCAACAGATATGGTTTCCACTGGCTAGAACATTCTTAACTTGTACAAATTCTTTATACAGAGGATGATCAAATAAGGCTTTGGCTACGGTGGAATCGTCTTTGGACATTTATAAATTATGAAAGATTTATCCCAACATCTCAATCAATTAAAAGCGACCTTACAGCTTGGCCAAATTCAAATTGGACCCCTTGGCACACCGGTTACTATCGCCTTTTATGAAAAATGGCTTGCGGCAAATTACCACGCTGAAATGCACTACCTCAAGAATCACTGCGAAACCAAACGCTATCCACAAACGTTAAACCAAAATTTAAAATCAGTCATCAGCGTTGCACAAATGTATCATCCGGCAGTAGCTCCGCCGACGATCACGGTGCCTGCGCGCATAGCCATGTATGCGCAGAATACAGATTATCACTTTTGGCTGAAAGAAAAATTAAAAGCAGTTATCGACGAATTAATCAAAGAATATCCCGAGCACAAATTCTTTCCGTATGTGGATTCAGGCCCTGTGCTGGAACGCAATTGGGCTTATGAAAATGGACTTGGCTGGTTCGGTAAGAACACGTGCTTGATTCACCCCGCTCACGGCAGTTTATTTTTTATCGCAGAAATTTTAACCACGCTGCCTTCGGAGGCAGACCTTCCCATCGAAAAAATTCCTGATTTTTGCGGGACCTGCACGCGATGTCTTGAAATTTGCCCAACGGGCGCCTTGATCGAACCTCATGTTCTAAAAGCCGAGCTTTGCATTTCCTATTTAACTATTGAGGCTAAAACGTCTCCGCCGGTACTGCTTCGGGAAAAAATTGGTGATTGGTTCTTCGGCTGCGATTTATGCCAGACCGTCTGTCCCTGGAATCAAAAAGTATTCCGCAAGCAACAGCACTCTGTAGATTTTACCACTTCAACGGCAAGTATTTTACCGTTATCGCTAGAGCAGAAAACTGAGCTTATTGAATTTTTTCGGTTTTTACTTACTTCATCAAATAAAAAAATTGCCAAGCGCTTCCTGGGCTCGCCGTTACTACGAGCCGGTGGCAATGGACTTAAAAGAAATGCTATGATCGTTATTGCCAATCGCAAATTAGTGGAACTAAAGGCTGAAATAGTGCTGTATCTAACTCATCCAAAATTAGCCGAACTTGCTACGTGGACGATGACTCTGCTGGAATCCTAAATCCTAATTTTTCAAATTATGAAAATACCAAACACATTAATTAATTAAAAATCCAAAACTTAAAACTGGAATAGTGTCTTTGCGGGTCCAAGACTTAAAATTCACTATCGTGCTATTCGATATGAACGTCGTTTGGCGATGAGAAAACAATAAGCCAATGTTGAAATTCGACGAAAGATTTATCATATAACCAACATCGGCCTGAAAACCTGTTCCATTTTTATAATCGGCAAAAGCCTCGTTAATCCGGTAATAAGCACGTGCATTAAATCCCGAACCCCAAAACCAACCAAGCCCCACTATCGGTGTTCCGCCGCTGGCTGAGCTAATTCCTTGGCTACTTAATGAATCCGTGCGAGCGCTATAGCCACCTCCAAAATAGAAATCGGAATCAGTTACATACCCAAGTTTTATATCGTAAATTGAGGTGATGTCCCGCCACTCATTACCAGCCGCAGGATCGGCTGCAGCCTCGCTTTGACCATAGTAATAACCCAGATCAAACAGAATTCCCGAGCGCCCTGAGGAAATCCGGTAGCTGACGGCTTTTTCTCGTCCACCACCACCCGCCGAACTTGTTGCTGCAGATACGGATTTTGATGAAAGTAGAACAGAAAAAGCGATAAACATGAAGTGAACAAGGGTTTTTAGTCGCATTCCCTAAGTTCACCTTATTTAATAAGGATTTCATATGCTTAATGCATTGCAATATATTCCTTAAGCAGCACTTGTACAGTTGAATTTTAATTGTTGTAGAAAGTATAGGGCAGCTTTTCAAATACCTTTAAATTTGACGCCTCTGATTGTTCGTGGTCTTAGTTGCTCATGCGATTACTTTTGTGTGGCCTATTAGCAACTTTTCTTATTCCGAACCGCGTTTTTGCTATGATGTATTCAGGAGTTTTATTTAATTCAGAAGAAGGCAAACTAGAGCTTAAAGATGACAGTAGCGGTAAAAAATTTGATCTCACTTTTTCATCTGCTATTATCCAATCGACTGTCGCAAAATTAAAAGCCGGTGACTACTTATCCTTTGAAGGCGCTCGTAGCTCATCAATCGCCTCAATTCGCATTGATTCAGTTAATTTTGTTGGCCTTAAAGATCTATTAGGTGTGTGGCAGGGCGAAGATAAATATTGTTATAATTTTACCAGTTTCACTGAAATAAAAATGTATCACCGTACAAAATCAAAGTGCGCTGCTAATTCCCGGTCGCTGCGAAAATATGCTTACACAATAAACCCAAGCGAAAATGTCAATTGGGTCCTACTTTTGACAGATGACAAGGCTAATTTAGCAGCGGATTTAACCGTAAAATCAGCAAATCTAGTGGAAATCAGTTTGTATGATTCAGCAACTGGACTTATTCTTAGGATTATTAAACTAAGAAAGTAAATTTTTGTGAATTCTGAAATTACAAATGATCCCGTACTTATTCCAACTCAGCCAAATCTTTTTTTTTCAAAAAATGATGCTAATGATATTCGCTTAGGTGATTTAATAAAGTCGCTTTCGCTTGAATCTGCGCTAGCGAAAGGCTCGGGGCTGGCATTACTTGGCTACCCCGATGATGAAGGTATACGGCTTAACGGTGGACGCCTTGGTGCTGCCGAAGCTCCAAAATTAATTAGGCAATTTTTATATAAGATGACCCCCACCCCATTCAAAGCTCTTTCATTTTCTGTGTTTGATCTGGGTGATTTGCGCTTTCAGCCTGAATTAGCAACGCGCCACGAACATGCGTTAGCTATCATAACGAAGCTTCATCAAAAAAAAATCCGCACTATGTCTTTTGGCGGAGGCCACGACTATGGATATTCAGATACGGCGGGATTCGTTAGAGGGTACCTTCCTGCAAAGATAAAGCCCATGGTCATTAATTTTGATGCGCATTTAGATGTTCGGCCCACAAGCCATGGTTACAATTCCGGAACTCCATTTTACCGATTGTTATCAGAATTTAAAAACGAAATTGATTTTGTGGAAATTGGCCTACAGCCGCAGTGCAATTCAGAAGTTCATTGGCAGTGGGCTTTAGATAATAATGCAATACTTTTTGATTTAAAATCTGTCGAAGCCAACGGCTTAAAAGCTATTCTGCAGGCTCCTGTTTTTAAAAAATTAACAAAAGAAACTCCTGTTTTTATTAGCTTCGATATTGATGCCTTGGCTGCCAGTGAAGCTGGTGGTTGCAGTCAAGCGTGGATGACCGGATTAAAAGTGTCAGAAGTGTTAAATTTCTTGGGCGAGCTTTATCAGAAGGCCAATACCTGCGGTCTTGGAATATACGAAGTCTCGCCACCACTTGACCGAGATTTTCAAACTTCTAAAACAGCGGCGTTAATAGCTCATCATTTCTTGTTCGAGAATTTACAGCCGTGAAGGGCTTTGGTAGCGACAATCATTCCGGCGTCCATCCCCGCCTGATGCAAGCTCTTACCGACTGTAATGTAAATCACGCTGCAAGTTACGGGACTGATGACTACAGCGACAAAGCCATCGAAGCTTTTAAAAAACATTTTGGTCCGAAGTGCCGCGTGTATTTTGTCTTCAACGGCACTGCTGCTAATGTCCTAGCTTTGCGATCCATTATGCAAAGACACCAAGCTGTGCTGTGTACCAGTATCAGCCATCTTAATGTTGATGAGTGCGGTGCTCCCGAATTTTTTGCAGGGAAATTACTTCCGCTAGCTCATGTGAACGGAAAGCTAACTTTAGAAATTCTTAAAAAATCGCTTATTCGGCAAGGGGATCAGCACTACAGTCAGCCAAAAATTGTAAGCCTGACTCAGCCGACCGAGCTTGGTACTTGTTATTCCCTTGAAGAGCTAAAACAAATTACAGATTGGGCCCACAGTCAAAAAATGTATGTGCATATCGATGGCTCACGCTTAGCGAATGCCGTGCATTTTTTAAAAACAACATTTAAAAAAATGACCACCGAACTAGAAATTGACATTGTTTCCATGGGCGGCACAAAAAATGGTTTTATGATGGGTGAGGCGATAATCGTATTAAACCCACACCTTGCTGAAGATTTAAAATATATCCGCAAACAATCGGCCCAGCTTCCTTCAAAAACTAGGTTTATTGCAGCGCAGTTTTTACATTATTTAGAAGACAATCTTTTTACTGAAATTTCAGGACACGTGACGACGCTTGCCGCGCGCCTGTATCAAGGCTTGTCATTGTTAAAAAATATTAAAATCACTCAATTACAGCAAAGTAATGCCGTTTTTGCTGTAATCCCGCAACCGTGGATAAAAACTTTGCGCGAAAAATATTTTTTTTACGTTTGGGATGAAACTACTTTTGAGTGCCGTTTAATGGTCAGTTGGGATTCGACAGCAGAGGAAATAGATACTTTTATCGCCCTGTGTTCAGAATTAAATAAACGACACTAAGATCTGTAAAACTCCATCACACAAATGCACCTAAGCCCAAAGAGACAACCCAAAACTAGTCTTAGTCTTGGATCTTAACCTCACTACTTATCATTTTTTTTCTTCACTGAGATCTTCCAGAAACCTAGTCTTAAAGATAGGCGTTATTGTAGATTTGGTAGAGTTCCAAAT
>JAYUWH010000044.1:0-18099 GCA_043753645.1 Bdellovibrionales bacterium | reverse complement strand
TTGATTTGAAAAGTAGCGCCGACATAATTTACAGAAGTAACGCCTTTTTTTAGATCTGATGATTTGTACGAAGTAATAGCCTTTACGAATAAAATTCGCCAGCATTACGCCCGCAACAAATGTACCTTGCGCAAGGGTTTTACCACCAACGCTAACGGCAACCATGGTTCCAGCGCCTAGGGCTGCAAATCGTAAAAAGTTTCGGTAGCTAATTGTTTTTAAAGTGATTTCTGAGCTCATGTGATTCTCCTGTTTTAAAGTGTTTACCCCAGTCTCAAGCTAGTTTGTTATAATCAGATTTAACCTGCAGCATAAAAGTTATAAAATGCCTCTTAGGCAATAATATGAAGTATTGTTTTTTGTGAAGGGCTTGCAATGAAAAAACGTAACTAAATTCTTAATGATTTCAGCATCTTCACTTTGGAGGGCTCGTATTTTAAAATTATTTTCGAACAAAAAGGCATTAACCCGACTAAATTAATATCTAATTGAAGTTTTTCAAGCATATGCAAAATATTAAAATCGTAGTACTTTCCGAAAGCATACCGATAAGCCAATCCTTTTAATTCATCAGAGGATTTGTTTGCTGGGACCTGACCTTTATTGCCGTGCAAAATGGCTGCGATACATTCACGTCGAACTTGCGAAGCAATTCTTGAAACTGATCGCTCAGATAAATTTAAAAACAAGGCATAGTCTTTACGAATTAAAACTCCTGATATAAATTTCTCGATACTGTCTATTTGATGTTGCTGTTTTGGTGACAAGCTAACTCCCATTTTCTTAATTCCCACAGGTCGCCTCATCTTGAAACAAAACAAGACTAACGCAAAGGGGGAAACAGAATCGCTTTACTTACGCACAATTAATGAAAAAATAAAAATTTTCGTCTCAAAATAGGAATTAGGTTTAGTTTTCTACGGACTATCCGAAAGTCTAATCAATGGACAAAAAACAAGAAATTAAAAAGCCCTTCGCTCTACAAGTATTGATTTATTCTTTTTTGCTGGCACCATTCGGAAATATTGCAATGACCGCAGCAACACTCGGTATCGTTGATTGGTATAGACCTGCTATCTTCTATGAAATTTTAACAAACGTTCAAACCTTGGATTATGTTTGGCTTGGACTGATATTTTTGTCGGGTGTGTTATTGATGGTACGGCATAAGACGGCTTGGTTAGTGGCTATCACAGCTTTGGTCTTTACCGTTTGTATTAATATTATTAACCTTATTGAAATACTTCAAACTGGTTCACCTTCATTGATGGCTTCGGCGCAAATCATGGTTTCTTTATTAACTACACTGGCTGTATCTATTATTTTCTTCTATTTTCGTTATCCGTATTTGGACCGCCGGGCCACCCTACTTGGATTTGCAGCTCGTGTAAATGTGATTATTCCTTGCCGCATTCAGGCACGCTCTATCGAATATTCTACCGATTGCATTTCTTTATCCGTTACAGGTGCACGCTTTCAAGCTGATAAAATGTCGGCTTTGCTATTGCCCGAGGATGAATTAGAACTTAGCTTTTCAGACCAAGACTTAAAACTTAAAGCTGTTGTGGTTGAAAGTACAGAAGAATTTTTACGAATAAAATTTAGCTCAGTGGCATTGATTCAAAAAAGTAAATTAAAAGATTTAATCAAAAGTTCGAAGCACCTAGTGCCATCACTAAAAGAAAAAGCTGGATAAAAAAAGCCGATGTCATCAGAGGACACCGGCTCTAATGCAGAAAATAGCAAAAGTTACAATCTGTTAGAACTAGGTTCTGTGGAAAAAACTTTCTGCTTTTGCTTGGATTCTAGTCTTTGCTGGTCCGGAGCAAAATCCACACCCACATGGTATTTTTGCACCAGCGTCCAGCCATAGAATCCCGCCGCTAACGTACTAATCACACCCAAACCAGTTAGCAATAAGGTTGAGCCTAAATTCGGTAAACTTTCATACCACTTATTATAATTAATTACTGCAGCTACAGCAAAAACTAGTAGCGATAAAGTATTTAACACCATATGTATTAAACCCGTTTGCTTTGCCTGACTGTCATTTGGAATAGCCTTGGCCCAGTCAATCAAACCTGGAATCGCCGCGATAACAGCCATGACAACACCTGCGACATTGGCGACAAAGCCAACCCGAAACCAAAAAATATCAGCAGTAACCTGGTAGGCGATATACGCTGCAAACGTGGCTGCATAAAATGCGATTGGAAAAGCGACAAGCATGGGATGAACTGGATGACCAAAAATTTTTAACTTACTTTGCATAATGACCTCCGGTGGAAAAAAAATTTGAAAATCTAGTTTGTACTCACATAATATTTTACTGACTGTCTTCTCTATATATATGTAGGTGCAATAAAAAGACCAAAGCTGGGTCTGTCATTGCACAAAATTATTATTAGAATAAACGCAAATCCCGGTGAAAGTTTTTTAAGATCAAACTTTATAAGAATGGAGATCTAGAAAATGCATGCCGTTGTAAATGTCAGGGCACAGTTATTTTTTACCTATTCCAAAAAAACTAATTATTTTTTAAGCAATTTTTTTTAAATGGATTTTAACGAACTAACTTTTTGATAACAAAAGTTATTCACTTTGCTAAAAAATTTACTGTTAGCTGCCAAGGTTTAGGTGTTCAACAATTAAAAATAGTGCACCAAATATTTTGTAAAACTATTTAAAATATTTGATGAGAAATATTTTAGCAGGCTTTTTTCCCTTGATGCATTTTTGTTGTCGGTAAATAAACCCCGATCTTTTCACTTTTTACTATTTTAAGAAACAAGACCTGTTTTGGCATATGGCACATGCGTTGCTTTGTCACTCGATCACACAACAAACCAAACATACCCCAACGGAGGATTTTTATATGAAATTAACGTACGCACGCACTTTGAAGACTTTGTCTTTATCATGCCTTTGCTTAGCATTTACCGCTTGTAGCGGCGGAAGTTCTGGCAACAACCCTGCTCCAGCAGCTAATGTTGCTCCAGCAGAAACTGCAACTGATGCAGCAGCTACAGCAATGGCAGCTTCAGGAGCTGCCCGTGTAGATTCAGTAGTAACTAGCCGTACTTTAGCTCCAGCAGCTTCAGGATCTTCTGGTTCTGTAATGTCTTTAGAGCAAATCATGGCTGCTTACCCAGTATTAGCTGACCGTGCAGCTTTCCTATCTAGCATCGACCGCGTTGTTGAAACTGATGCAAACACTTTTGATCTATATGCTGGTAACGCTTTAGTTATGACACTAGCATGGGATGCAGCTAGCCACACATTACACGTTGTGAACAGCACAACTGGTTTCGCGGCTGACTCTATCACTATCGATGTTTCTTCTGCTGATCAAAATCAAAAAAGCGCAGTTTCTTCTATGCACTTCACAACTTCTTCTTGCAAAGCTGTAGAGCAGTCTAAAGAACAAGGACAAGACCAATCTAAAGACCAGGGACAAGACCAATCTAAAGACCAGGGACAAGAGCAGTCTAAAGAGCAGTCTAAAGAGCAGTCTAAAGACCAATCTCAAGATCAATCTAAAGAGCAGTCTAAAGAAGAGCCTAAAGAAACTCCAAAAGAAACTCCTAAGCAAGAGTGCGCTGCAATTGAAGCTACTTTAATGTTACAAGAAGTAGTTCAAAAGCAAGAGCAATCTCAAGATAAAGAACAATCTAAAGAACAATCTAAAGAGCAATCTAAAGAAGAGCCTAAAGACCAATCTCAAGATAAAGGTCAGTCTAAGCACTAATCTCAATGAACTGAAGCAGGAAAAAATGGGCAGCACATTTGTTGCCCATTTTTTTTATCCAAAATAAGGAGATCCAATGAAAACTATCACTCAAAAATTATCTTTATTAGCTCTTACAATTGGCTTAGCTTCGAGTTGCAACAGAACACGAAATTTAGATACAACAACAAGTGCTGCTCCACAAAAAGCCGAAGTTATGATCGGCGATATTTCTGCAAATAAATGTTTGAATATTGAAAAATTAAATAAACAATTAGAAGATCCAAAATTCGCAGTACCTGCAGCTATAATGACAACCAATTTAAAACCGCTAACCGAAATATCCCGCGCTAAGACCGAATTCTTCGCTTACTCATCTTTCTATTACAAAGTTACCCAAGCTAATGAATTAAATATCTTTACGACCGCTCACCAAGATGATTGCAAAACTATTCAATTGTTAAGCGCCTCTAATGAAGTTTTAACTTATAATATTACTGACCACTCAGAACAACAGATCACTTTCGTTCTGACCGACATCTACAATGAAAACATGATCGATATTGAAAAGAAAACTTTTGCAAAGCGAACTCAACCGTACGAGTACACTGTGACTTATATTTCTCCGAACGAATTCAAGGTGACAGAGAAATTTAAAAGTATTGATCCACTTTGCGAAAATATCGAATATCTGAAATTTGAAGTAACAAAAAATATTTCTTGGGCCCAAACAGCCGGCGGATTACCACAGCAGTACACTGTTGATCCCTACTTTTTAGGTCTTGTTCAGCATGCGATGGTTCCTGCTGCAACTCCGACGGCGGATGCAACTGCAGCCTTTATTTACTTAGATGATCCAACAAATCCTGTCGATCCAACTCAGCCACCGATAACACCTGCAAACCCAGCGGACCCAACAACAAATCCTCCGACAGATCCAACAGTAGTAACTCCGCCAGTAGCACCTGTTGAGCCAATTGCAAATCAGATTGATGTTATTTCTGTTCCGGACATTATTAAAATTATGTCGACTCCAGTTCGTGACGAGCTAAAAATCTGTTCTTAATTACTGAAATGGATACGCGCCATGAAGTCAGTTATCAGGATTGCCCAAGCCGGATTTTGTATTTTTATTCTGCTACTGCTTTGCGGCTGTGCCAAAAACGATGATAAAGATATTGTCCAATCGAACGCCCAGGACTGCCAGAAAACCAAATTAGAGAATCAGTTCATCGTGCACTGGAAAAATGGTAAAAAATCTTTAGTGCATGAGCACGATATACACACCTTCATCAAAAAAAATAAAAGTGTAATAAACTTGGTTGAGCCAAATTATCTTTTGCAAACAAGTACCATCCCTAGTCCTCAATTAAATCCTTATGCTTCCGGAATACCACCTTTATCGGCGCACGATGTGATTCATACACCCAACGCCTGGGCCCAGGGTATTTATGGTAAGGGTATAATCGTGGCTATCATTGATACGGGCGTGACATTAGAGCACCCGCAATTACGCTCTAGATTTGCGGTGAATGAAATTGAAAGTCGTAATGGTTTAAATCATATTGATGATGACGGTAATGGCTATATCGACGACATTTTTGGCTGGAATTTTGTCAGTAATTCCGCCAATCAAAATGACGAAATCGGGCATGGTACCGCTATGGCCGGCATCATAACAGGAAGTCCTGATAATCGACCAAGCTTAGGTTTAGCTCCGCAAGCTAAAATACTATCCGTTGATTTCATGGATCAAGACGGTGGCTCAGAATTTCATGCGCATGAAGCCATGGCGTACGCGTTAGCACGTAAAGCAAACATTATAAATAACAGTTGGTCTATTAGCTGCTCAGAATTATTAAAAAATGATTTCGTCAACTGGAGTGCAGAAAATGTAATTTTCGTAAATGCTTCAGGAAACATTCCAGTAGATGTTTATCAAAAAGGAATTATTCCGTCGTCCTTAAATTTGCCGAATAATTTAAATGTAGGTTCACTAGATGATCAGGGCCGGATTTCAACGTTTAGCGGTTACGGTGACACTGTAAAAATTTATGCTCCGGGTGAAGCCATTCCAACGATCTATCCGACGTCAGGTTTAAGCGAAAGTGCGCCGGCCTCAGGAACAAGTGTCTCAACAGCGATTGTATCCGGAGCTGCAGCCTTGGTGTGGAGCGCATTCCCTGCCGCAAAAGCTACCGATATTATTTCATTAATTGAAGATGGTGCGTATTTCGATTCATCATTTCATCGTATTTTAGATATTCAAAAAAGTATTAAACTTGGTAAAAAAAGGTTTCATAAGCGGCCCGCAACCGAGCCGCTTTTGCCAAGCACACCTTAAGGACAAGGTGCGACGATACTTCCACCTGTTAAATTTTTACCAATATTAGCTGCTGCGACTTGAACAGCACGAAGTGCATTGACTCGCCCGCCGGCTCCGATTCGTCCAGTTAAAGAAGTAAATTTATCAACTGAACTTCGAATGACACTAATCACTTGTAAGTAATTTAAAGCCGGATTGGCCGCTTTAACTAAGACGGCAAGGCCCGTTACCAAAGGTGCTGCCATCGAAGTACCGCTCATTGTTTGGTAACCTTGATTGCTGACTGTTGAAAGAATATTTAAGCCCGGAGCTGCAACATCCACTAATCGCGTTCCAAAATTTGAAAAGCTTGTTAAAAAATCCGAGCTTCCTGTCGCCGCCACATTTAAAACATTTGAATTTTTATATGAAGCTGGGTACCAGCCCTGGTTATCAATACTGTAGCCGATTCCACCACTGCCATTGCCAGCGGCGACAACCATCAGTACTCCAGCATGTTCAGCCCGGCCAATGGCGTCGGATAAAGCACGTGATCCACCGCTTGAACCCCAACTGTTATTGATCGCGAAAACTTTTTTAGAAATAGCGTAGTCAATTCCACGAATAGCATCAGATGTAGATCCACTGCCATTTTCGCCGATAAACTTCAGCGCCATCATCTTTACATTTGGCGCCATTCCAAGGATGCCTTGGCCATTGCCGCGATTTGCACCGATAATTCCTGCGACGTGGCTACCGTGATTCGAAGTGGCTGACGTTTTCGGGTTTGAGTTGTTACTAACAAAATTCCAACCGTAGACATCATCAATAAGACCATTACCATCATCATCAAACCCATTTATCACTTCCTTCGGATTTCTCCACATGTTGTTTTTTAAATCACTATGAGTGTAATCAATTCCTGAATCTAATACGGCGATAACGATATCATTTGAACCTTTAGTTACGCCCCAGGCCGCTTGCAAATTTACTTTTGGTAAAGCCCATTGATCGTTGAATTGAGCAGTCTTTAGAAAATCTTCGTTACCGGCATCTTGATTAGCGTAAATTGGATAGTCAGGTTCGATAAATTCCACGTCTTGCTCGGAAGCTAAATCGGCTAATACTTTTTGTTTCTTGTCAGCAGCTGTTGCTAATGAAAAAGAATAAGTCCCGTGCGCTACATGTTGGAAAGTAATCCCTTTCACCACATAGCTTCGTACCGGAGTTCCGCTTGGCGCTAGTGAACCCGCCGTAGTGCTATTAGATTTATACTTAATTATAAAGTTATTATAATTTCCAGAATCAGCCGCAACAATGGCCGCTGCATTTAATTTTGAATCTGAATCAGTAACTTGGGTTAAGAATTTTTGGTTGGAAGCTAAACTTGTGCTTTCTTGTCCTGATATTTGACAAGATAAAGATTTGTTCGCAGGGCTTCCAGAAGTTCCGTGATCAGCCGCACATCCTAAAATTTGTGCTGTTGCGATCAATAAAATAGTTTTTTTCATCTTTTCCTCCGCTTGTTACTTTTAAGTATCAGGCGAATGTTAAGATATCCCAACAGTATTTTTGTCCAGTTCTGCTTAGAACGCTTTAACAGTTAGTACATTAAAAAATAATTTACGACCGCATGTTCTAATTTGAGTATTAACAAATTTAATTCAGCGGAGTTTGCGGAGTGACAGGTAACGGAGTGCTTAAGTTCAACAGCGCATCGGTTATTTTGCTAAGTACACGTGCCCGTTTTGAAGCTGCAATTGCATTCTCAGCGAAATTTGTGGGTAGTGGACCTTGGCCATCCCACGTTGTCGTCACCGCATCGTCTTCGCGATTTGTTGCTTTGGCTCCGGCATGAAAGCCCCACATAAAATCGGGGCGCTCTTTAGAATACCACTCTCCACCGACAACATTATAGTCTGCATCAAGTTCCAAATCATAGCTGTAGGTTTCTGAATGGATTGTATTGCCGTGCGGAGATCCTGTGTGGGCTTCGATTAAAGCCGGATGAAACACATCCATAGTAACACCAACTAAATAAGCGGCTTTAGGACTTCGGTATTTTTCATATTTATCATTCATCACAAACTGTCGCGGCACGATAGCGGCTTCTAAAGAGTGAGAACTTTCAAACGTACGAGGATTAAAATAACTGTAGTCATAAGAAGAAATTGGGTAATTCCACACCTCAGGACCTGCGCTTGAATCCATAACAAAACTTGTTCCGTAGACGCCAACACGATTTGTGATTGCTAAATGCCAGCTCATCGGATTCGAATCTAAACATGCAGGATCTGTCGGACGATTGTAGGGATCCTTGGTTACGACTCCTTGCTTGCAACGAGTTCCTGACTTTACTCCTTCAGGGCTAGAATCCGCCCATAAATAAGATATAAGTGCTGCAACATCATCAGGATAAAATAAAATTGAATACGTTCCGGTGACATCGGTAACGGTAATTGCATTTTGTGGTTGGCGAATTCCCATATGAGTTGCACCCGACCAGCCGTGACAAATACCAGTCCACGTTGCGACTCCACCGTCTGTAGCAATGTCGTCTAAACCCTTTTGCCACATGGCTTTCGTTAATGTCCAATTATGATCACCAACTAGAAGGTCATATTTTTCTGCCGGAGATAAATGAATAATTTCACCAGCGCCGATCATAGCTTCAGGTGGACGAGCTAAAAAGTAATTGTAATTATCCATAAAAACTTTTGAACGTGGAAATGCTGGATCAGAAAACCGATTTCCTAACATTCCTTTGTGACGTGGCCAGTAAGAGTTAGCCCAAGGCTCAACGATCGATTTTCCTTTTGTTAAACCTTGCGCATGCAATTGGCGGATGTTGGCAATTACAGTTAGATTTTCCAAAAACACCATGAAATTATCTTCAGGTCCGGGCTCAGCAAAGGTACTTGCATTTGCGGCATAGCTAAATGAGCTGACTAATGAAGTCCATGCGATCACTGAACAAAGCAATAAAGGTAAACTTTTTTTGCCATCAAAAAATGCTGAGCCGTACATAATTCATTTCCCCCGAAATTAAGTGATAGTTTAAGTCTTTGGCCGACTTCATACTGTTGCTTCTTTTAGTACTAAGACGCATTTGCAGGACTTGTTCCAATTTGTAATTTAGCAAGGAAGATGTTTAATTTGAACTCGTGGCCGTTTGCTTAAAGTTACAGATGCTAGAGTGGGAACTAATTCCCCGCTGCTTAATTTCTGATAATCTTTTTTGCCACGAAATTTTCTGATTTTATTTCTTCAGGAGAATCTTCTTTTTAACGGACTCTAACGCTTCTGCTGAGCTTCTTACTTTTAGCGTAACACCAAGTTCATTGTACGTTTCAGAAAGTACCCGCATTTTTGCGCGGATATCACCGATCACTCCTTGAACTAAATACGGAATAAATAAATCTTCATCAACCATATCGGTTTCAAAATAACTCATAATTTTATCACGCAGTTGGCTTAAATCATCTTTATTTCGAGTCGATAAAAAAATCGCCTCGGGAAATTCTAATTTTAATTCGTCTTGCTGCTGCTGAGTCAGCTGATCGCGCTTATTTAAAAGTAATAATCTTGGGACATCAGTCGCACCCACTTCGGCAAGTACACTGCGTGTGACTTCAAGTTGCGAACGAAACGATGGGTCTGAAGAATCAACGACGAACAGCAACAGGGACGCATTCAGCGCCTCATCCAAGGTCGATTTAAACGAGGCCACCAGATCATGAGGAAGTTTTTTTATAAATCCAACGGTATCAGACAGTAATATTTTAGGTCTGGTTTCTGGAAAAATGGGTCGCACTGTGGTATCTAGTGTCGCAAACAATTTATCTGCCACTAAAACTTCACTGCCCGTCATCGCACGCATTAGCGAGGACTTGCCGGCATTCGTGTAACCAACTAGCGCCACACTAATTTCTTGTTCGCGCCTTGAACGGCGTTGCTGATGCTCGTTTCCAATCGAAGCCAGTTCTATTTTCAGTTCCTTTATTCGGTCGCGAATGCGGCGCTTATCTAGTTCAAGAGCTGTCTCTCCTGCTCCTTTTCCACCGACGCCGCCACCACCGCGGTCTTCTCCGCCGCCGGTCTCACGTAATCTTGGTGCGACATAAGTTAACCGCGCAATCTCCACCTGCAGGCGCGCCGCTTTTGTACGGGCATGCCTAGAAAATATTTCGATGATAACACCTGTGCGGTCTAAAACAGAAACGCCGGTGGCACTTTCTAAATTACGTAACTGTGACGGTGACAATTCAGCGTCAACAATCACCATTTGCGCTGACTTTTTTTTCTCTTTAGCTAACGGGGCGTGACTTCCTTTTTCATCGGATTCGCTATCCTCAGGCTGGTCGTCTTCGTCAAGCTCAGTTTCGGAATCATTTTCTTCGTCGACTAAAGCTTCGCGCTTAAGCACCGCTTTGGTTTTTTTCTTCACAAAAGAGTTGGCGATGACACCAGTTCCACCCGTCCACTCGGCCAGTTCAACTAATTTGCCTTCACCAAGCACAGTCGTCGAGCGGTCTGAACTACGGCGCTGCGTGATCTGGCCAACCACCTTGTATCCTAAAGTCGTCACCAAACGCGTGAGCTCTTGCAACGAGCTTTGCAATTCGTGTTCGGTGATCGTTGAAAGCTGGATTCCAACCAGCACTGCATTTTTTGGTTCTGAGCCTGTAGACATGCAGTGACCTTCGCACTTTTTTACATTAAAAGAAAGCCTTAATGAAAAAGAAGCGATTTGCAAAAGTTAACATTGAAATAAGCAATATTTGTAATCTGCAGTGCAGCTTTTGTCCGGAAGTTATCCGCACAAAAAAACTGATGGATCTTGAGTTATTTGAAAGAATTATTATCCAAGTGACACCCTTGACCGAGCTTGTGTGTTTTCACTTAATGGGCGATCCACTGACTCATCCGAAATTAGCAGAAATGGTAAAAATATGCGAAAAATATGGCGCAAAAATATTTTTCGTCACCAATGGCGTATTACTTAAAGCAACTAGTGAGCAGCTTTTATTAAGCTCTGCCTTTCACCAAATTAATTTTTCGTTGCATAGTTTTTCAGATAATTTCAAAGGTAAAGATCCTACTGCTTATTTGCAGAAAATCTTTAAGTGGACAGAGCTTGCTTTTTTAGATCGGCCTGATCTTTTTATTAACTACCGGCTATGGAATTTACAAGATGTTCGTGGGGCTGATTCTGAAAATGCTGATATGCTTGCTGCAATTGAAAACCACTTTAATTTCAATTTTTCTAGGAACATCGATGTGCGGCAACAAAAAAGTGTTCATGTAAAAAATAAATTATATCTTCATTTTGATACTGAATTTATTTGGCCTGCAATCGATCTGCCCGTTTTGGGTCAGCACGGAACTTGTTATGGCCTAAACTCTCATTTCGGCATTCTTGCTGATGGGACAATTGTTCCCTGTTGTCTAGATAAAGAGGCAGCAATCGCTTTAGGAAATGTCGGAGACAATTCCATAATAGATATTCTCGATGGTCCGCGCGCAAAAAACATGCTGCGTGGATTTTCTGAAAATAAATTGATAGAAGATTTGTGTCAACGCTGCCAATATATCGAAAGATTTCAAACTTAAATTCGAAGGCAAACTTAAATTCAAAGGAGACTTTATGAAAAAATTAAATCGACTGCTGGTGGGATGTACGTTACTTTTTTCTGTAATGACTTTAGCAGATGCAGACATTTCAAAAAAAACAGTGGTGTATTCAAGCGGCAATACAAAATTTGAAGGCTTCGTCGTCTTTCCAAAAAAAAACCGTAAAGCTATGCCCGGAATTTTAATGGTTCATAATTGGAAAGGCGTGACCGACGAAACAGTTAAGCAAGCTGAACGTTTTGCAAAACTTGGTTTCACGGTTTTCACGGCTGATATTTACGGACAAGGTGTCAGACCGAAAGATACTAAAGAGGCCGGAGCTCAAGCAGGAATCTATAAAAAAGATCGCAAACTTTTTCGCGAGCGATTAAATCTAGCACTGGATCAGTTAAAAAAAATAGACGGTGTTGATGCCAATAAATTAGCTGTTGTTGGCTACTGCTTTGGTGGCACGGGCGCACTGGAATTAGCACGTAGCGGCGCACCCGTTTCAGCCGTTATTTCATTTCATGGCGGATTAGACAGCCCAGCTCCTGCGGATGGAAAAAATATCAAGGGTCACGTGCTGGCCTTACACGGCGCCATCGATCCGTTTGTCCCAGCTGCTGATGTTTCGGCGTTCGAAGACGAAATGAAAAATAATAAGATTGATTATCAATTGGTAAAATATGGCGGCACTGTGCATTCGTTCACAGAAGTTGCAGCCGGCAAAGATGCGACCCAAGGGGCTGCGTACAACGAAAATTCTGATCTACGGTCATTCCAAGCGGCGGATAATTTCCTGTTTGAGATTTTCAAAATGGCACAACGTTAAAATATGAAAGTTGATTCAACAACCTGGCAAAGATTCTACGCTGTAGCCCTTCCCGAAAAGAAGGGTATTTTGCTAGGTTTATTGTTTTTAATTTTATCCAGCTCGGCAGGACTTGCGTATCCGCAAATGGTACGTTGGATGGTTGATAATGTTTTGCAGCCAAAAAATTATCAACTTTTAAATAAAGTTGTTTTTTTATTGCTGATTGCTTTTACGGTGCAAGCCGTTACCTCTAGCTTACGCTATTATTTTTTCACCTTAAGTGGTGAACGCATCGTTTTAAGATTGCGCCAGCGGCTTTACGAAAAAATTCTTAATCAAGACATCACATTTTTCGATTTTAATCGCACCGGCGAACTTATGAGCCGCTTAGCTTCAGATTGCACCACCTTACAAAACACCGTCAGCGTCAATGTTTCGCAGGGACTTCGAAATTTAGGTCAAGTGATCGGTGGCTTTGCGTTTATGTTTTACACCTCATGGAAGTTGTCGGCGATGATGTTGGTTTTGATTCCGCCAGTCGCTTTGATGGCAGCTTTTTTTGGTAAACGCATTCGAAAACTTTCTAAAGAATTTCAATCTACCATTGCTGACGCTAGCATTGTCGCTGAAGAAACTATTTCGGGCGTACGGACCGTTAAATCTTTCGTGCAAGAAAACGCAGAAACAAATCGTTACAGGGGCGCCCTTGATTTGGCGCTAACAACAGCACAAGGACGAATTTGCTCGATCGCTGAATTTATGACGTTGGCTATGGTACTTGGATTTACCGCTGTTTGCTTCGTGCTTTGGTACGGCGGCCGTGAAGTTGTCTTAAATCAAATGACCATCGGTGATCTGACTCAATTTTTGCTTTACCTGATGATCGTGGCGATCGGCGTAGGTAGCCTTGGAAGCTTGTGGGGCGACATCATGGCCGGCGTTGGCGCTAGCCAGCGGGTTTTTGAAATCATGGAAAAGCCGTCGGCTCCTACTAATACTGGTGATATTATTACTAAATTCGATGGCAAAATCGAATTCCACAATGTTGATTTTAGTTATCCCACTCGCACCGATCTTCCCGTGCTGAAAAATTTAAGCTTTAAAGTCATGCCCGGACAAGTGATCGCGCTGGTCGGAAGTTCGGGTGGTGGCAAGACGACGATCTCAAGTTTAATTCCTAGATTTTACGATCCTGACTCGGGTCAAATCACTATTGATGATATAGATTTAAGAAAATTAAGATTGAACTGGATTCGCGATCAAATTGGTATTGTTTCGCAGGAACCGGTTTTGATATCTAGCACCATCGAAGAAAATATTCGCTACGCCCGTCCTGCAGCAACACAAGATGAAGTAATTTCGGCAGCAAAATCGGCCAATGCTTTCGAATTTATTCAATCCTTCCCTGAGGGCCTTAAAACTCAAGTCGGAGAACGAGGAATTCAACTTTCAGGCGGTCAAAAACAAAGGGTTGCCATTGCGCGGGCTTTATTAAAAAATCCAAAAATATTAATTTTAGACGAAGCCACAAGTAACTTAGACACTGCCAGCGAGCATTTGGTGCAAGAAGCTCTGCAGCGCTTGATGAAAGGTCGCACAACCCTTGTCATCGCCCACCGGCTTGCCACAGTTAAAGATGCTGACCAAATTTTTGTGTTGGATCAGGGGCAAATTTTGCAAAGTGGAACCCATGATGTGCTTGCGCGCGATATCAATGGTCTTTACTATCAGCTTCTACAACGCCAATTTATAACCCAAGGGTCGGTTTAGGCCGAACCCCACAAAGGACAGGATCTTTTATGAGAAAAAATTTGCCGACCGAAAAAGTGACTCCGGCCGCAGCTCAAACTATTGAAAACTTTTTTCCTGCTGTGATTAATGAAATTGAATCAGCGATCAAGAACAACGACTGGATCATCGTTGGCATGGCTCAGAATCCAGTTGTAAAAGGCGCTAAGAAATTTTTAACTGAAAAAAATATTACGTTTAAATACTTAGAATATGGTAGCTATTTTTCGCAGTGGAAATTACGTCTTGCCATCAAGTTATGGAGCGGCTGGCCCACATTTCCGCAGGTTTTTCATAAAGGAATCCTAGTTGGCGGCTATGACGATTTAAAAGTATATTTAAAATCCAACCACTAAATCAGACTGGCTTTCAGCGCGTATGCACAAATCAATATTGTCGTGCATATAGCGCCACTGGGATTCTAAATCGAAGGCTGCCATTCTAAAGTCAGCACGGTCACAATGTTCATCCGTAAAACTTTTTGTAATTGCAGCGGCTTCTTTCGGTGTAATTCGTAAACCCCAAATCACTTTCACCTGCAACCAATGTTTCATGTACTCACATTTGTAAGCAGAATTAGGCGGTAAGTACGCCATTGGTGTATTATCCCCTTTTTTCATATTTTCGGTGCCACTGACTGATAAAAGATGGAAGTTATTTCCCAAATAATTAGCGTACAAACAACGCTTATCTTGATTCCACTCAAACGCTCCGGTCATGTACGCATTTTTTAACGGCACTAAATGGTCGATTTGTATCGCGGAAGCAGAATCAAATTCAACCGCCGTGTAAGGATCGCCCCACGATCCAGATTTAACGGTGCAACCATTTGGTGAAAAAGTAACTGGTGATTTAGAATCTCTTACTAAAACTTTTGCCCGGGTGTTTTGGCAAAGCTGATCTCCAGGAATGTTAATCCAAGTACCAAATTGTTCTTTCCGGTTATACGGATTTTCAGGCAGCGGAAAAACAGATAACTTGTGTTCGAAGTTAATTAAATCTAGCACAGCCACCCGTGGGTCGTACTTAACCAGATAAAAATCACTATAATTAAAATCTTCATTGCTGGCTGCGAAAATCCCGATATTTAAATTAGGATTTACCTTCGCATAACAAAATTGAAAGCTGAAAAATAATAGGATCGCGATAAAGAAATTTTTTTTCATGTATGTTCCTTCCTTGAACCAATGAATAAATAACTTGGAATGATTTCAGCTTAGATGTTGGTTGTTATGCAACAATTAAATATCGTGTTTCAAGAAATGCATCGATAAATTTCACTTAATCTTAACAACTTTATGCGCCCGTTATACAATTTAACACATTGCAATGAACTCTTTTCGACTTAAAAATGCATAAACTCATTCCCAGTTTATTCGACTGCTTTTTGCCACGACAATGAAACTGGTCTGGTCGGAAAGTGGCCCGTGTTGTAAATTCTGCGAGTAACAAGAAGGATTTTTAATGGATACGAAAAACGAAAAACAAATTGAAAACCAGAAGGTCAACTTAAGTGAAACAGAGCTGATGTTGTCACGTCGTAAGAAGAGAAGAAAAACTGGTTGGTAGATTAAAAAGTCTCATGTAAGATTTTCACATGGGATATATGGTTGCTATTGAATCCGACGCAAAAACTGTGAAGGATATTGTCGAGAGTTGGACTCCGATTGCAAAGGGTTTTCAGCACAAAGTAATTATTTTAGAAAATTTAGCAGCTTTACAAGCTGAAATGCAAAAACCCGAAAACGCGGGGCAAGTTTTAGCATTATTAATGATTCCTGCCGAAATTTTAACGGCTCAGCCTGTTGAATTTATAAATAATTTAAAGACCACTTATGGTTGTGAAATTTTAGTGTCCTCGTTTGATAATCCAAAGCTTACAAAAGCCAATATCAGCCAGTGGCCGGCCCAGAATTTTTTATTTAAGCCATTCGATTTAACAATTCTTAAAGAGCACACACGCTTTGCTTTATTAAAGAATCAAAAAGTTAACACAGAATTTGTTCATACCACCACTGCCAAGGCAGAAATAGAATCTCTGAAAAAATTTAAAATTCTTCAGTTAACAGAGTTTGGCTTTCGCTTGTCGAAGTCTTATCCGCTTATTTTAGGTGAAGTTTACAAATTCTATCACCCGCTGTTTACCAATCAAAGGCAGCAACATGTATGGGCTCGAGTAATTTCAACTCAGGACACAAGCTATGAATTATTGATTTGCCAAGTGAATGCGATGACTTTAAGCCAAGTGCGTAAAAAAATTATTTCAACGCCTTCCAAAGTTCGTGGCGCTTTGTGGCCCGGTCGTATGACCGCCACCGCAATGCAACTAAATATTTTTCTTAATTTTAGTGAAGACTCTATCAGTCCGATGGTCTTGGATTTACTTGACCGTAATTTTGCCGATTTGAAATTTATTGAAAAGAAAGATTTACGACCCCAAGGAAATGCCCGGGTAGATCTGGTAATTAGTGACACCGTTTATCCAAAAAATGAATTTGAAAGCCAGTTTGGATTGGGCACAACATTCATACATCTAGTGACTAAACCCCTTAAGCGCGCAGATCTTGAAACCCGCTTTTCAATCGAAACTATCCGTGTCGAAAAACCCTTGGATAAAGCTATTTTAGTAAAAATAGTTAAGCAGCTTTTCCCATTGTTAAAGGAATTAGATCCATCGCCACTAATCACAATTAATTTTGATGAGCAAGTGTTGCTATCAACCATGATGGAGCTGGTAGAGTATTCCGAAGCTGCTGTCGGATTTAAGCAACCCGTGCCACTTGCACTAGATACTATTTTAGATATTGCCTTAACTCAAGATGATGAAATGATGATGAAGGAAATGAAAGCCAAAGTACATTACGTTGATGATTCACCCAAGTCTGAGCAGGGTTACTACCACCAGCTTATTCTATTTGGGATGAAGGACGAATTCTTAAAACTTATTCGTCTTTGGACTTTGCAACGTCATATTCAAACAAATCAGGGCCAGTAAGACTAGTCACAAGTGACTAGATTGTTTTTCATAAGGCATTTCATTTGAACTTCGCCTTGTGGATTTTTAAAAACTAAATCCCAAATCTTGAAGCCCTGCCGGTGCATCAATGCGTACCCGAAATCATACTTATTTGCAGTTGAAGTAATTAATTTATCCGTCAAAATTTTACGTCCAAATGGATCAAGATCAGCTCCACTTTGCCCTACCACCAATTGGGTTTTCAGCGGCATTGGAATAATCTGCTGATTATGAATGTGACCTGATAAAAAAACATCCACACTGGCAAACAGGTTGGCTTGTTTTAGTAAATCTGACATGTTTGGCAAGATGTCTTCGGGCTCGGCTGTAGCGCTATTGGGGACGTAGGCCGCTATGGGCTTGTGGGCTAAAAACCAAATTTCTTTTTTAGATTTTAAATTACTTATTCTTAACGAAATTTCATTTAACTTCGTCTTCCATAAACTAAGCTCACGCGTTGTTAAAGGCTGCCGGTCTTCAAGTGCTGAATTATCAAAATTAATAAATACCAAGTCTTGAAACTCAGTCCACTGATAGATTTCAATATCTTCACAGGTATCAGAAAATTTTGCAGTCGATGGCGCAAGTGCCGCCCATCCTTTAAAAGCGCGTGCGCAATCCTCGTGATTTCCGCGCACAAAAAGCCATGGAGTTTTTTTAAATAATTCTAAAGACGGCCCGAAGAAATCATCCCACCATGCTTCCCAGCCATAGCCGATTCGCTGGCCGTAAACGGAACACAATTTTGGGTCCGAGCATTGTTCGCGGTAGTGGTAATCACCTGTATGAATTCCGAAATCATAGTTTTCACTTGCTAATGATTTAGCGATGGT
>JAYUWH010000043.1:0-48620 GCA_043753645.1 Bdellovibrionales bacterium | reverse complement strand
CCCTGCACCGCTACGATGCATAAAAGGATCTTAGGCGAGCTTAAGATCCGAGAATAAGACTGGTTTTAGGTTGTCCCTTTGGGCTTGGGTGCACTTATGTAATGGAGTTTCTAAAATAACTTATCTAAAATAAAATTTATAGCTCGCGGAAACAGTGATTTCGCAGCCGGCTTTTAAATTCAGCGATATCGATCGGTGAGTTGATAACTTCCTGTAAGCTTGTCATCACCGAGCCTTCGTAACCGCACGGTTTCAGCCCTTGAAAGGCAGTTACGTCTTGTAAAACATTAATGGCAGCGCCATGAAATGAAATCCATTTACGAACAGCAATACCAATGGATGCGATTTTCTTTTCTTGCACCCATACACCAGTGTCCTGCAAATCACTTTTGCCGGTACTAGCTGTCTTTCCTTTGGCAGCAATTCCATAATCTGCTAGGGTTTTAACAATCGCTTCTTCTAGAGATCGAATGAAGCCTTGGACTTCTTGCGGTTTCCTATTTTTTCGTGGAATTTTTAAGTTCATCATAGGATAGACAACAAGTTGTGAAGGCCCGTGGTATGTCGCACGGCCACCGCGGGATACTTCAATGACAGGACCATCGAAAGAAAAAACATCACCATCTTGAGTTTGACGCCCGATTGTTACAACAGCAGGATGTGTACAAAATATTAAATAGTCAGGATGATTTGGATTCGTACTTACTTTTTCAATGTATTCTAATTGTTTATCAAGTGCGCGCTGGTATTCGATAAGACCCCAGTCTTCAAAAATTATTTCCAATTGGGGCCTACCTTTTCGCAAAAATAAATTAGGCGTGCGCGATCTTTGTGCTGGCCGACAGCGGCTTTTGAATAATATGGATTGCATGTCCAAGCGTAGCTTCAGCGGACTCCATGATTGTTTCACCAAGAGTGGGATGCGGATGAATTGTTAAAGCAACATCTTCTAAGCGGGCTCCCATTTCAATAGCAAGCACGGCTTCTGAAATTAAATTTGATGCTTCTGGGCCAACGATATGAACGCCTAACAGGACATGAGATTTTTTATCAGCAATCATTTTCACAAATCCGTCGGTTTCGCTCATGCTGACGGCGCGACCGTTCGCTGCGAACGGAAATTTTGAAATTAGCAAATCATTGTAACCTTTATTTTTTGCTTCGGCTTCAGTCATGCCCGCTGAAGCAATTTCGGGATCAGTAAATACAACAGCAGGTACAGTTTTCACATCAAATACACGATTCTGTCCGGAAATTATTTCCGCGACCATAACGCCTTCATAAGACGCTTTATGCGCCAGCATTGGTTGTCCGCAAACATCGCCGATGGCAAAGATATTAGAAACGTTTGTTTTTCTTTGCGAATCTACTTTGATAAAACCACGCTCATCGACAGCAATTCCAGCTGCTTTTAAGTTGCCTTGATCACCATTCGGACGACGGCCAACGGTTACTAGAATTTTATCTACTTTGATTATTTCATCTTTGCCGTTAACTTCAAAAGTGACATCATAACTTTCTTTGTTTTTTTTCTGATTTTTTGCTTTAGCACCATATATAATTTTTATTCCGGCTTTTTCAGCTTTTCGAGTCACAACTTGCGCGCACTCCGGATCGACGACACCACTTAGCAATGAGGTTTGAGCCTCAATAATTGTGACTTCAGTTCCAAGTTTTCGTAAGTAAGAAGAAATTTCAAGTCCGATGTAACCGCCACCAATGACTGCTATACGTTTTGGAATCTCATCAAAATTAAGAGCTCCAGTCGATGAACAAATATCGTTTTCATCAAAAGGAAATCCGCCAATTTCTATAGGTCTAGATCCTGTAGCAACGATAAAAAATTTACCTTGCACAGATTCAGCTCCTGCTGTCGTTTTAACCGTAATTTCTTTAGAATTTTTAAACTCAGCCGTCCCTTTTAGAACAGTCACTGTGTTTCCTTTTAGTAATTGGCTAACTCCGCCAGACATTTTGTCACAGACCGATTGTTTCCATTTAACCAAGGTTTTCATATCAACATCGATACCACCCTTAATATTTAAGCCCATGGTTTTGAAATCATGCTGAGCTTTATCCAGTAAGTGAGTTGCCGTAATCATTGCTTTTGAAGGAATGCATCCCACGTTTAAGCAAACTCCGCCCAATGCTTCTCGTTCGACGATCGCCGTTTTAAAACCTAACTGGGCCGAGCGAATGGCTGCAACGTACCCGCCAGGACCCGAACCAATAACAACAACATCAAAATTTTGCATTAAGACATCCCCATCATTAAGACACCAGGATTTTGGATTTTCTGAAAAAATGATTTCAGAAAATTAGCGGCAACCGCGCCATCAATTATGCGGTGATCACACGTGACTGTGTAATTCATGGATTTAATAAAATCTATTTTTCCATCTTTTAAAACGGGCTTATCAGAAATTTTGTACATTCCCAAAATAGCAACTTCAGGATGATTGATAATAGGTGTCGCATAAGTTCCACCTACTGATCCAATGTTTGTTATCGTGATCGTGGCACCTTTCATTTCATCAGGTTTTAATTTTCCATCACGAGCACGCTTTGATAAATCAATAATTTCCTTTGAAATATCTAGAATAGATTTATGATCTGCATTTTTGATAACAGGCACGACTAAGCCATTTGGTGTATCGGCAGCAAATCCAATATTAAAATATTTTTTGTAAACAATCTGTGAAGCAGCATCATCAATTGAAGCGCTGAACATCGGAAATTCTTTAATCGTAGCAATTAAAGCTTTAACAACGAACGGCAGGTACGTTATTTTTGTGCCATTTTTTTCGGCGAAATCTTTTAAAGATTCACGTAATGCCACCAGTTGAGTCACATCCGCTTCGTCCATCAAGGTAAAATGGGGGATAATCGATTTCGACATTTGCAAATTTTGTGCTATTTTTTTTCGTATTCCGATCAAATCAACGCGTTCTTCCTGAGCTGCATTCGTCGAATTAAAAGCTGGCTTCGGAAAGTTCAACATCGGAGCGCCCGCCGTGGTCGCGCCGGCTCCGGTTGAAATGCCAGATCTACCTTTGGCAACCAAAACATCATCGCGAGTAACTCGACCAGCTAAGCCGCTGCCAGACATTGTATTTAAATCAACGCCCATTTCGCGCGCTAATCTTCGGGTTGCAGGCGTTGCTAAAACTTTTGCGTCCGCTACTGGAGGAAAAACTGTATTCGCTGTCGCTGTTACTGATGTCATCATGGCCGCGGCTGGCATGGTTGTAACTTGCGTGACCGATTTTGGTGGATTGCTAGCAGCTCCATTTGTTGAAGCTTGTGCAACAGACGACGTCACCGAGCTACCACTTCCGGACAAAGTTAAAATAACATTTTCAACTTTGATAACTTCTCCGACTTTAAATTTTAATTCTTTTACAACGCCAGCAACGGGTGAAGGAACTTCAACTGTTGCCTTGTCTGTCATGATTTCCGCGACAGTCTGATCGGGCTTCACTGTGTCACCAACTTTAACAAGCCATTTAACTAATTCGCCTTCGGTCACGCCCTCGCCAAGTTCCGGAAGTTTCACGTCTATCGATTTTCCTAAAGTACTTGCTGGCGGTGCTGAAGCCGAGGCGGTAGGGGCTGACGTCGCCGCTGGTTTTGCTGCGGAAGCCTGCGCGGGTGCGCCATCTAAAGTTAAAATAATATTTTCAACCTTTATAACTTGTCCTGGTTTAAATTTTAATTCTTGAACCACGCCTGCGACAGGTGAAGGAACTTCTACTGTTGCCTTGTCGGTCATAATTTCTGCGACGGTTTGATCAGGTTTCACTGTGTCGCCAACTTTGACAAGCCATTTAACTAATTCGCCCTCTGTCACGCCCTCGCCAAGTTCAGGTAGTTTTATATTTATAGCCATTACGAAATCCTTTCCGTGTTTTCAACAGGCAGCGCGGACGCGGCCTCGAGTCTATTTTTATTGATAACGCCCTTCATGAAAAATTCACCGGCACGGTAAGAGCTTCGCACCAAAGGGCCTGAAGCGACATATAAAAATCCCATCGTCTCAGCAACTTTTTGCCATTCCAGAAATTTTTCAGGCGTAATAAATTCAATCACTTTTAAATGTTTTTCCGTCGGTTGCAAATACTGCCCGAAAGTTACGACATCACAACCCACTTCACGCAAATCTATTAGAGTTTGATTAATTTCAGCCTCGGTTTCGCCTAAGCCCAGCATAATCGAAGATTTTGTATACATCTTCGCATCAAATTCTTTCACAGTTTTTAATACCTGCAAAGTTTGACGGTACTTTGCCCGTGGGTCACGAACAGTCGGAGTTAGACGTTCGACTGTTTCGATGTTGTGCGCGAAAACGTCAGGTTTAGCAGCTGCTAAATGTTGAATAAGTTTTTCATCACCGCGAAAATCAGGCGTTAAAATCTCGACGATAAGATTTGGATCTAATTTTTTTATGGTTTTTACTGTTCGTGCGAAATGATCGGACCCCTGATCTGGCATATCGTCACGATCGACAGATGTGATCACAACATAAGATAATTTCATCTGCGAAATTGAAAACGCCACTTTCTCAGGTTCAAACGGATCGACGGGTGGTAATCCTAATTTCGTGTTGCCGGTTTTGACATTGCAAAAACGGCAACCGCGAGTGCAAGTATCACCCATCAACATAAAAGTCGCTGTTCCGCCAGACCAGCATTCGCCCATATTCGGACAGCGTGCTTCTTCGCAAACAGTTGCCAGCTTTAATTCTGTAAGCAGGCCCTTGATGCGCGTGTAATTTTCGCCAGAAGGCGCGCGCACTTTCAACCATTCAGGCTTTGCAATTCGCGGTTTTTTAAGGCTGTTTTCAGACATAGAAATCCTTACTTTTTATATTCGTAGTTTTAGCCTTTTTGAGACGAGTTAACTAGGTGAAACGCAGATCTTTCGCAATGCAGTAGCCACCATCACAGCTTCGCCGACGACTGAACAACATCTTGACGGAGATACAGCCCTCTTTTACTAGTGAATCATGAAGTTATTTCTGCAAAATTTGCTCTGTGTCTGCTTAATTCTTATAACTTTAATAGCAGCGGCCGAGACGAACGAAAAATTACCCGCTGGAACGACGCTGATGCAGGTGCAGCCAGGACAAGTTAACTTCGACCTTCCACTGTTTGATTTGCCTGCTAACACGACCACCTATTATCCAAATTTGTACAGCCTGCGGCAATCTTTGGTGCTATCGACCGATTTTTATGAAACGGCTCATGCATTAATTGGCGGAGCAGATCCTGGTGCAGGAAGAAAGTGGATTATTATCGGATTCGATTTTTTTACGGGTGAGATTCCATTAAGTATGTCATGGATGCATGAAGAATGGCACCGGGCCGTGATGTCCAGCCGAGGAATCGGCAGCTTTAACGATGTGAACACACTTCCCATCGGAAAAAGTTTGATTGCTGTTAGCCATGTTGATGACAACGACTTGATTGCACTGAAACAGGACCATCCCGCGGATCAGGTTCGCTTAAGTGCTGCCGGCATGGAATCGCAAATTCAACAGAATGAATTAATAGAGCAACATCATTTTTTTCAAAATACCAAATCGCACGATCGCTTTTTAATTTGGATGAACAATGCCAATGTCACATTTTATATGAACGAATGTGCGTCCACCCATGCTGACAAATCTACGGATCAGCAAAACGCCGAAGACGGCCAAGATATTTTGAAACGTGATTTTACAGGCCTAGATTGCACCGCCTGGGCCTACGATTTATTCCGTCCCGATGAGCCTTACCAAGCACGTGGCCTTCATCCGTCGGGAGTTGGTATCAACCGCTATATTCATTTCTCTTCGTTAAGCCCAAAGGAGAAAGATTTTTTGTCGTTGCAAGCGCGCTTATCATTTCTTAATTTTGCAGATCCATTTCTTTTCAATAAAGATTATTTTTCCGATGGATGGTTTGGCAAATCCATTCGGTGGAATGCTAAACTTAGTCATTACATAACTTCGTTTGGAGCCACCGTTGATACAGTGGTTTTTGTAAAAACTGAAAGCAATAAATACTTACTGATTGTCCACAACGGCATGACGGACACCCGCTATTTACCCGGGATTAGTTTTGAACAGATCGAAAAGCCGCTGCCATGGAATTCTTTTTCCCTATCAATGGGAATAACGATTTGGCCGCAACCTAAAGATCAGCGGGTTGAAACTGTAAAATTAGATACGATGGCCTATGGCTCGTCACAACTACTTTACCAGATTAGTTCCCAGTTTTCGGCTTATATGGGTTTAACGGCAAAGACTGCTGGCTGGATGGCAGGAGACGTGTTTTTAGATCGGAATGTTTCAGTGCAGGCTGGAATTCGCTCTATTTTATTCTAGGTTTTCAATCAGCCAGATTGATTTGACAATTTTTTTGAACTGTTTAACCTTAAAACTTTGAAATAATCCGACTGAGGCCCAATGAATTTAATGCACGAACCATTTCGATTACTGCTAACCGATGCTTTAGTAGCAGCAACAAGTTCTTTAGGAGTGAATCTTGAAAATCAAGATATTTACAATCAACTTGTTGATCCGCCTAACACAGATTTGGGTCATTTAGCTTTTGGTTGCTTTATTTTAGCAAAAAATTTGAAAAAATCTCCGGCAGCAGCAGCCTTAGAATTAAAAGCGGCTATGGGGTCTATCGACGGTGTTATTTCAATCGAGGCGGCAGGTCCTTATTTAAATTTTAAATTTTCGGCAAAAACATTTGCGCAATTGGTTGTTTTGCCAGCCTTAACCAAGAACTTATTTAGTCAAAAGTTATCCTCACAAAATCCAAAAAGCATGATTGAGTTTTCACAGCCTAACACGCACAAAGAAATTCATGTCGGGCATATGCGTAACCTTTGTCTTGGTGATGCGCTGATAAAAATTTTACGGTATTCGGGCTATGAAATTATTAGTTCAACTTTTCCGGGTGATGTCGGAACTCATGTGGCGAAGTGCTTGTGGTACATAAAAACACAAATGCCCGCTGACACCTTAGCTGAAAAAATGGCTGATCCCAACCGGGGAGAGTGGCTGGGGCAAATGTATTCGGCCGCCAACATACAACTAGAAGATGAAGCCAAAACCGAAAAGTTTGAAACGAATAAAAGACAACTTACAGAAATTTTAAAGCAGTTAGAGTCTGCCAAGGGCGAATATTTTGATTTATGGAAAGAAACTCGGCAGTGGTCAATTGAATTGATGGAAAAAGTTTACCGCTGGGCTGGCGTTTCATTTGATCAATGGTACTGGGAATCCGATGTCGATGCGGATTCAGTAAAGATGATCAAGAAATATTTTGCGGAAGGTAAGTTGATCGAATCTCAAGGTGCGATCGGTCTTGATTTCACAGCCGAAAACTTAGGTTTTTGCATGCTACTTAAATCGGATGGAACCGGCCTGTACGCGTCGAAAGATATTGAACTTGCTCGACGAAAATTTGAAAATTATAAAATTGAAAAATCTATTTATGTGGTTGATGTACGGCAAGCTTTGCATTTTAAACAGGTTTTTAAAGCCTTAGAAGTTCTAGGTTTTCCTCAAGCAAAAAATTGTTTTCATTTGCAATATAATTTCGTCGAACTTCCCGACGGTGCGATGAGTTCTCGCAAGGGAAATATCATTCCTTTGATGGATTTAGTTAGCCAAATGAAAAGCCACGTGAAATTAGAATATTTATCGCGCTACAAAGAAGAATGGCAAGCTAGTGAAATCGAAAATGTTGCAGATGCCGTAGCCAAGGGCGCTATTAAATACGGAATGCTTCGTCAGGACACCAATAAAAAAATAGTTTTCGACATGGCCGAGTGGTTAAAACTGGACGGCGAATCGGGACCTTTTATTCAATACAGTTACGCCAGAATAAATTCAGTGCTAGCGAAGTTTGCAGAGGGCAAGGCTAAGACCGATTTCAACGGCGAGCTTTTAATCGATCCGTCTGAAATTAAATTAATGCAGCATCTTATGAATTTTAACTCTGCTGTTCTTTCAGCGGCTGATCACTACCGACCGGCAATTATTTGCACCTATCTTTATGAGGCCGCAAAAAAGTTTAATGTCTTCTATCACGAGTGTCCTATTGGTAAAGCTGATAATGATGAACTTAAACAGGCACGGCTTTCATTGGCTTCGGCTACGGCAAATATTTTAAAAACTGGGCTTAGTTTATTGGGGATTCCTGTTCCTGAAAGAATGTGATGATTCAATTTCCTGAAAAATTGACTGAAGGAATTTTACTAAAGCGATATAAGCGTTTTTTTGCCGACGTCACGTACACTGATCCTCTGACCAATAAAAAAATTGAACTTACCATTCACTGTCCTAATACCGGCAGTTTAAAATCAGTTGTCGAAAAAGATTTATCTCACAGCTGCTGGTTTTCATTAAGTAATGACCCAAATAGAAAGCTAAAAGGCACACTAGAGGCCGTTAAAAGCCACAGTGGCGCATGGGTTGGTGTGAACACTTCGTGGCCGAACAAAATTGTTCAGTTTGCCGCTCAGCAATCAATTTTAAATAAGAAACCTTTTTTTGAAAATTGGAAAAATTATTCTTTTTACAAATCAGAGCATAAAATTTCAAAAGAAACCCGTCTAGACGGCGTTTTTTGTGTTAAAGAAGAACACTTGCAAAACGAAGACGAAAAAAAGCATTATGTCGAAATAAAAAATGTTTCCTTAGCCCGTGATGGCCACGCACAATTTCCAGATGCCGTGACAGAGCGTGGCCAAAAACATCTTGTAGCTTTAATGGAACTTATCAAACAAGGCCATAACGCTGAACTAATTTTTACTATTCAAAGAAATGATGTCTCAGCATTTTCTATTGCCGAAGATATCGACCCAACATATAAAAAACTTTTTGAGCAAGCAGTAAAAACAGGGCTTATCATAACGCCAGTCATTGTTGATATATCGCAGACCCACATCGGTTTAAGTCAAAAGCTGTTACCGCTAAAATAGAAAAGGTGTCTTAAAGACACCTTTTCTAAATTTTTTATTTTTAATTCTAATACAATTATTTTTTAGCTAAGTGCTGATCGATAATTTCTTTAAAAGAAGGAAACGGGTAGGCGCCACGTAAAGAAACACCATTAATGATAAATCCTGGAGTTCCGCTCATGTTAAAGCTTTTTGCTTCTTCCATGTCTTTAGCAATTTTCGCAGCAATTGCAGGATCTTTAAGATCAGTTTCAAGTTTCTTCATGTCGATACCCATCTTCTTAGCGGTCTCTTTGAAGTAGCCTTCACCTTTATCTTTTAACTGCCCTTGATTTTCAAAAACAGTGTCATGAAACTTTTCAGCTTTTTTAGGATCCTGTTTTGCAATAGCTTCAAAGTATTTTGCAGCTGGCATTGCTAATGGGTGAAAATCTAATGGTAAATGTTTAAAGACCACACGTACTTTGTCGCCGTATTCTTTACGAACCTGTTGAACAGTTTGGAATCCACGCGAACAGTATGGACATTGAAAATCTGAATACTCAATAATAGTCACTGGTGCATCTTTATTTCCGAAAATTACGCGACCTTCTTCGACAACTGGTTTTAATGGATTTGCATATTCTGCAGCACGAGATTTTTTCTCGTCATCTTGCGCTTTTTCGGCTCCCACTTTTTGGGCGTCTTGTGCCGCTTTGTTGACGATCTCAATAAATTTTGCTGGATCTTTTTCAATCGCAACAAATACAATTGAAGGGTCTTTTTCAATGGCTTCCTTCATTTGTTTTGCAGATGGGGCGCAAGCCGCAAGCATCAATGCCGATAAAGCCGCGAACGTTGTCGTAATAACTTGTGATGTTTTCAAATGTTCCTCCGTTAGGTGTTCAACTTAAGCTTGATTAGTGTGGCACAGCCTTGCTGAAACGAAAAATCATTTTTTATCTCGACATGACCCGTCTGAAGTCTAGCTCAAAAAAATGGAGTCTCAATATTTTGCAATAATTGCGTTATAGTACGGACATGAATAAAAAAATATCAGTGTTAAAAAGTCTTTTGGCGATATCTGTTGCACCGATTCTAATTATTAGCTGTGCAACAAGCAGTCCTTCAAGCGGGCCAGCTGAAAACGCAATGTCATATAGTCATCTTCGCCTCATGGATTTGGATCAAATGACTGAGTTTTTGCAGCAAAAAGTAAAAGTATACCGGCGTACCGACAATCCCGAGCCTTTAAAGCAGGGGCTTCAGGTCTGTTTAAGCCGTCCCGACGAAGATCACATGGTCGAAAAAACCTTACCTCTTGTCCGGGATCCACTAGAAGATCTTGGAGCTTGGGAAACGGCAGTAGAAGAATTAGTTGATAAAAATCTGGAAATTTTAAAAAATAAAAATGCGCATAGTTCTGATCAAGTGACTGCAGGGATTATTCTAGAAAATCTGATTGGGGAATTTAGGCCAGCTTTCGTTAAGCAGTACCAAAGTCCTGCCTTTGAAACGACGACAATCGAGCGCATTGCAATGGCAAAAGTTGAATTTAATCGTGAAGCTGTTTCTGAACGTAAATTGACTTTAATGCGTGGGGCAGCTTCGCCATCGCTGATCGCGCAAAAAATGCTTGATCAACGCAAGGCCGAGTTCAAAGCACTGGCCAAAGAAAAAAAGTAATATTTATTTAAAACTCGAATGAAAAATTGAACCGACATAGAACCAGCTGCTACAAAGGGCTGGTTTTTTTCGTTTCCTGCTATAAATGTCTCAAAGTGACTCAAGCAAAAGCAAATATCTTCCGATGAGTGTCATAGGAGTCAAGGTCGGCGCCGATAAGTCACAGGAGGATACAACATGTTTATACAAGGTGATCTACAAGCAGTATTTGATGCACTTTACACTATTGGAGCTATCGATCCCGTTTTAAATATGGATTGGGAGGCGATCAATGATGAGATGGCAAAAAATCCAAAGCATGTAAATTATGTCTGCGAATCCGTGAACGCCTGTGGCGGCAATCAATCGCTATTAATTAATACATTAAAAAATTTAGATGAAAAATCATTACATTTTGTTACGTTGGAGGTTGCTCGTGAGTTCAGTGAATTTCAAGATCGTAAAGAGCTTCATTAGAAGTTTCTTATTCTCATTTTGCTTTTTTGCCCAAGTTAAAGTACATGCCTGGGATGTCGATTTGTCTCGCCGCCAGCCTGAGCCCACTCAAGTTGAATCAGCACAACCGGCTTCACCACGACCAGTCGCAGCTAGTAAAAAAATTGAAAAATCGACGGATGCTGAAATCGTAGAAGCTTTAAAAAACGTAATCAATCCAACTGAGATTTCCAAAGAAATTGTGATACTCAACACTGAAACAGGTTTTATACCTGACGTGATCCGGGTCAAAAAAGATGAAGTTTATAAGATTCATATTGTAAACCTAAATATGAAGGAAAAAAATGTAAGCTTTTTGATGGATTCGTTCACCCAGTCACACAATACTATTTTTGGAAATTTAAGAACATTTACTATCGAACCAAAAGTCGAAGGCGTGTTTTCTTACCAGTGCCCCGAAACGGGTCTGCAAGGAAAGCTTGTGGTGGTGCCAACGGCATCAGGTTCGCGAAAAACAGCTTCAGAACAATAAAATTGTAAAGAAGGATTCATGTCATCAGAGAATTCAAACTTCAAAGAAGTCATCGCCAGGGCCTTAGGGCCTGTTGCCGAGCTATTGAATGATCCCACCATCTCTGAAGTTTTAATCAACGGGCCATTTCAGATTTTTGTTGAGCGCAATGGTAAATTAGAATTAACCAAAGTCAAATTTCCAGATGAGGACAACTTACAAGCAGCTATCAACAGCATCGCGCAGTCTGTTGGCCGTCGCATCAGTAAAGAAGAGCCGCGCTTGGATGCGCGCTTACCGATAATCGAAGGATCGCCTGCTAGTGGTTCGCGTATCGCAGCGGTCATGCCGCCAGTTTCTCGTCAAGGAACTGTGATCAGCATTCGTAAATTCACTTCCAGTAAAATTTCTCCCGCCGATTACATTAAGCACGGTACTATCACTCCAGATGCGTGGATGTTTTTGGATCTGTGTATGTTTTTAGGAAAAAATATTATAGTCAGCGGTGGTACTGGATCAGGAAAAACTACATTGCTTGGTCTTTTGTGCACACGTATTCCTAAAGGCCAGCGTATTTTAGTCATTGAAGATTCTTCAGAGTTGCAAATTGATTACGAACATGTTGTGCGCTTTGAAACTCGTCAAGCCGACATCACCGGAAAAGGTGAAGTATCAATCAAGGATTTACTGCGCAGCGCTTTACGTCTAAGACCAGACCGCATCATCGTCGGAGAAGTGCGTTCCAGTGAAGCTTTGGAATTAATAAATGCTATGAACACAGGTCACAAAGGCAGTATGGGAACAGTGCACGCCAACACTCCGGAAGATGCCATGGTTCGACTTGAAGCCTTAGCCGCCAGCGGTGATGCAAAAATAAGTGAAAAAGCATTAACGTCTCAAGTTTCTTCAGCCGTGGAAATCATCGTGCAAATTTCTAGGTACGCGGATGGTTCCCGAAAAATTGGTGCGATTTCAGAAATACGCGGCATCGATGAAAAAGGTAAATACATCGTAGTTCCTATTTTTGAAATTCAAAAATTGGTACGCCGACCTGATGGAAAATTAGAAGGCGGCATTGAAGCCACTGGTCAATTGCCATCATTTTATCAAGAGATCGTTGATAACAAAATAAATTTCCCCCAAAGCAAATTTCACAAACCCATCAAAGCAGCTTAAGTTAAGCTTATTTATCATGCATAAATCAGTGTTTGTGCTGTAATAAAAGATATATTTATATTAGCAGCGTTCAAGCCTCAGCACTGTGCTGAGTGTCTTGCGACATACAATTCCATCCACTACAGTGTGATCGTGCATTTTAGCTGTAAAGTAACCCACGCCATACTTACGTATTTAGAAACCGAAAAGATCGATTTGTCGGGCTATTTTTCTGAAAGTGATATCCCATGGGAGCTGTTACGTGATCCATCTTACTGGATGCGCGCTCCAGATATGGAAGCTTTTTTAGAGCGCTTAAAATTAAATTCTTTAATTCTGACAACCGCTGGACATAACACGCCAAAAAATAAAGTTTGGGGAGTTTTAGATAGCGTGCTGCGGATGATGCCACAGCCCCAAGAAATTTTTCACCAGCCCGAAAAGTTTTTGGGATATTTTATTTCTCCGGAACCACCGATTGAAAATTTGCAGCGAACTGTGAAAGGTTTGTCTTTTGATATTCCCTTGCCGGCAGAACAGTATCCGTTAGTCACCTCGTATTTAAAAGCGGCATTCGAGTCTTTGCCAGTTTACGTTGGACAAGATGAAGCCTCCTGCGACTGGACGGACATACATATTAAAATCGATTGGCCTTCGGATCAAATCAGTATGGCCGGCGAAGATGAGTCGCGACAAATCTCACCACAGTTGATGCAAGATGTGATTCACCAGTTGCAAGCCAGCAGTAAAGACCTTGAAGAAAAAAATCGCGAGCTGCAAAGAAGAAATGAAGAATTACAAAGATTGGCAGCGCAAAAAAATTTAGGTGCCAATCCAGAAGAGCGTTCTGTTCTTCGCGAAGATTTTTCCGAATTTGAATTTATGAAAAGACCAGTTCATCAAGTCGCGCAAAATTTATCACGTTTGCATGACTATATGGTGCGGGCTCATCAGTTAGTTACTTTATTAACGGCTGGGCAAAAACAAACTCCGGGAATCAAAGAAGCATTTCGCCGTGTCGACTGGGACATCGTAAAAAGTCAGTACCCGCAGATAATTCTAGAAAGTTTAGACACCTTAAAAAAATTAAATCAGCCAGATAAAAATCATAAGCCAAAAAAAGAGGAAACCTATGTCTGACATTTTAAGTCTGCATGCCCGTGAAATATTAGATAGCCGGGGCAATCCAACAATTGAAGTCGAAGTCAAAACCACTGCGGGAAATTTAGGCCGCGCGGCAGTCCCTTCGGGTGCAAGCACTGGCGCCCACGAGGCTTTCGAATTACGTGATAATGATAAAAAACGTTTTTTAGGAAAAGGCGTTTACAAAGCCATCGAAAATGTTCGCGAAAAATTAGCTCCAGAAATAGTTGGACTGAACGTTTACGAACAAGTTTACATTGACAAAGTGTTACGGGACGTCGATGCGACAGAAAATAAATCAAATATCGGAGCCAATGCCATTCTTGGAGTCTCATTAGCCTGTGCCCAAGCTGCGGCTAAAGATGCTGGGCTTCCATTGTACCGTTATGTCGGCGGTTCGCAGGCTTGTCGTTTACCTGTTCCTTTGATGAATGTACTGAATGGCGGAGTTCATGCCAACAACGGCTTAGATATTCAAGAGTACATGATTGTGCCGACTGTTAATAATTCTTTTGCAGAATCGCTACGCGCTGGTTCAGAAATTTTTCATACCTTAAAGAAAATCTTAGCCAAGAAAAATTTATCAACAGCCGTTGGTGATGAGGGCGGGTTCGCTCCGGTACTTAAATCAAATGAAGAAGCTCTTGAGCTTCTGATGCAAGCCATTCTTGAGGCTGGTTACGAAGCGGGCCAAAATGTTTTTCTGGCTTTGGATGTTGCTGCAACAGAATTGTTTGACAGCAAGAGTTCGACTTACAAATGGGAAGGTAAAAATATTTCAGGTTCTGAACTTCTAAGTATTTATCAAAAATGGTCTGAAAAATATCCGCTTGTCAGCATTGAAGATGGATTTTCTGAAGACGATTGGGTGTCGTGGATTAGTGCTACGGCCGCTATGGGCCAACGTGTGCAGCTTGTTGGTGATGATTTATTTGTTACAAATCCCAAACGCCTGCGCATGGGTATTGAAAAAAAGGCGGCGAATGCATTGTTGGTCAAAGTTAATCAGATCGGAACTTTGACCGAAACTTTCGAAGCCGTTAATTTAGCGCAAAGACATCAAATGAAAACCATCATGTCTCATCGAAGTGGTGAAACAGAGGACGTCATAATTGCTGATTTAGCTGTGGCACTTAATTGCCATCAGATTAAAACGGGAAGTCTTTGCCGTTCTGAGCGAACAGCAAAATACAATCAGTTGCTTCGCATTGAAGAAGATTTGGGTGGTATGGGAATCTATTGGGATAAAGCGGGTTTTAGATAACGCTGAGAATTTCGTAATTGCGCTTCTGTGCGCCAGTCTCAACTGTAGTGTGATCACCTGCGAACAGCCCAATAAAAGATTTTCCCAGTGGGCTTGCAGGCGTAATAACTTGAATTTGCAATTCAGCAAAACTAAAATTAACACCGCCGCCTTTAGGTAGAAAAAAAAGAAAACTTTTTTTATTATTTGCGACGACTTCAACCAAGGCACCGATCGCGATGGGATCATTTGCAGAAAATGTTTTAGCTTTTAATATTTTACAAAGAGCGATCAATTCGGCAACATCATTGACTCGCCCAGCTTGGGCCCCAGCTAAATAAGAGGCCTCTAAGGCTCTGGTGTCATATTTATTTTCAGGTTTACTTTCTTCGTGAGTTGCATCTTCGTAAGTTGCCAGGGCGGCATTCTTCAGAATTTTTAAATCACTTTCCAATTGTTGCTGCAGTGCCTGCAGTATTTTTTCTTTGTTCACTGCGTTCCATCCTACTTAGCTAGACCAACTTACGTCTAGTCGCCTTGCTCAAAGCTTTTGAAAATGTTTAAATTCTTAGATGGAAGAGCTTCGCCAACTAGGATTCAAATTTCGATTACTTCTTAATAGACCGTTTAAGGTCGCTTTTTTTTGCTGTGTGATATTTGCACTATCATTATTTATCAATGGCACTCTTTGGCGCGTCTGGGGATTGCGACGTGATCAATCGACAATTAGGGATCAGATCGAAAATACGCAAAAACAATCGTCCTTATTGGACGTGCAAATTAAGCAAGCAAAAGATCCGGTTTATATCGAACGACAAGCTCGTGATAAGCAAGACATGGTCAGTGAAAATGACTTAGTTTTTGTTTTCAACGAATAAAAAACATCTGTAAAAGTTCAATTGACAAGAGGTAGAGCAAAAGCTCTAATTACAAAATGGATTCAGAAAATTTTAAGTATATGCACCTGCGACTGGGCTTGTCGCGCCAAGAGTTTTTACGTCGAGTTAAAGCAGGACATATTGATCTCCACTTAGTTCGATCTCAACTTGATCAATATGCACGCGAAATAAAATTAGATGTGCACACCGAGCGATGGCTTGATCTTAAATCTTTAGATCAAGTCGACAAATTTAAAACTACGGGCTAGTCTCCGCCTAATGAAAAATAAAATTTATTTAATCGACGTAAGCTCGATGTTTTTTCGCGCGTTTTACGCTGTCCGGCCTTTGACTAGCAGCAAAGGCATTCCGGTCAATGCCGTTTATGGCTTCATTTCAATGATCGTAAAGTTGATAAAAGAAAAAAATCCCGATCACATTGTTTTTTGTTACGACCGCAAAGAACCCTCTTTTCGAAAAGATTTATATACCGACTACAAAGCCAACAGAACTGAAATGCCTTCAGATCTGCAAGTGCAGATGCCTTACCTAAAACAAGTCGCTAACCTTTTTGGAATTGCAGATATTGAAGTACCAAGTTTTGAAGCTGATGATTTGATTGGGACCATTGCTAAAATGGCCGAAAGAGAAAATTATGAAGTCTACATTGTCAGTGGAGATAAAGATTTTTGTCAGCTAGTTAGCCCCAACGTTTTTCTCTACGACACGATGAAAGAAGTTGTTTATGATGCGGACCTAGTAAAAGTAAAACATGGCGTGGCTCCGGAACATTTTATCGATTACTTAGCCATAACCGGAGACACCTCCGACAATATTCCCGGGGTCACGGGTATCGGCCCAAAGGGAGCGCAAAAATTAATCGAGCAATTTGCCTCGATTGATGGAATCTATAAAAATATTGATCAGGTTACTAGTGCTTCCGTGAAAGCAAAACTTTTAGCTTCAGAAAAGCAAGTTTATGTCTCTAGGCAACTAGTTACCATTATTTGTGATGTAAAAACTAATAAAACTTTAGCCGATTTTAAACTTAAGCCACTAAAAAAAGATGAGCTTCGGACATTTCTTCAAGATCTAAATTTTAAAACGTTCGAAAAAAACTTATGTGATCATGAATCTGCGAATATCGTTCCTCATCCCGCTAAAAAGGCTACATCTATAGCCGCTAACCCATCGCTAGCAACTCAGCCATTAACTGGTGAAGTAGCGATTGGCAATTTTAGTATTGAGACAAAAACTTGGAGCAACGCAGAAATTCAAAATAGACTTCAATTAAAAGAGAAATTTTTTATTTTTGAACTTGCAGAAAAAATCGCTATTGGTTTTGCTAATCAACTTTATTGTACTGAGAAAGTTAATTGCAAACTAGAATTTACTGATATTTCATGGTCTGGCTTTAACTTGAAAAAAGTTTGGCATGAGATCGGTTTTAAACTTAATCAAAATGATCAAGCTCAATTACAGAATCGAATTGATTGGGACTTAATGTTAGCAGCCTATGTGATTCGCGCTGCAGACAGCTCCAGCATCGCAAAGCTTGCACAGGTTTTTTTAAATAAAGAACTGTTAGCAGAATCTCTGCCGGAAGTTTTTTATGAAACGTGTTTACAACTTAATGATGTGATTATGAAGCAACTTGAAGAGAAAAATCTTCTTGTTATCTATAAAAAACTAGAAAAGCCACTTATTCCAATTTTATTTGCGATGGAACAAAAGGGCATTGCGTTGGATTTAAAAAAGTTAGCCGAGTATTCCACTCAGCTTGCTGCCGAACTTCAAGTGCAAGAGAAAGCGATTTTCCAGCTGGCAGAGCAAGAATTTAATATTGGCTCGCCCAAGCAGTTGGGCGTGATACTTTTTGAAAAAATGGGACTGGAATCCAGTAAAAAAACCAAGACTGGATACTCGACAGACAATGATGTTCTAGAAAAGTTAGAGCATCCCATAGCGAAAGAAATAATAAATTACCGCGAGCTAGCAAAACTAAAATCAACTTACGTGGATTCGTTGCCGCTACTTGTAGATAAAGAAGATCGCGTCCACACTCAATTTAATCAAGCCCTGACAACAACGGGCCGACTTTCAAGCACGAATCCGAACATTCAAAATATTCCAATCAAAACCGAACGCGGACAGCGGGTAAGACAAAGTTTTATTGCTAGCAAAGGTAAAAAACTATTGTCTGTCGATTACTCGCAAATCGAACTTCGTGTTTTAGCGCATATGTCAGATGATGCCGGCTTGATCGAGGCCTTTAAAAATGATTTAGATATTCACGCAGCTACGGCAGCTGAAATCTTTACAGTAGCTGTCGACAAAGTCACCAAAGAGCAACGCCGAATTGCAAAGGCAGTGAACTTCGGAATTGCATACGGTCAAGGAACCTATGGATTGGCCGAAACGCTGGGAATACCACGCAAACAAGCGGCAGAAATTATCGAAAAGTATTTTGAAAAATTTAGTGGCATTAAGAATTATATCGCAAGCACAATTGAAAAAGCCCACGAGCAAAAGTACGTTGAAACACTTTTCGGGCGCAGACGTTATATTCCCGAATTGGATTCATCAAATATGATGCTAAAAAAATTTGGCGAGCGGGCAGCGATTAATGCCCCGATTCAAGGAACAGCCAGCGACTTAGTAAAGATGGCTATGATTGAAGTGTCACAAAATGCCAAAAATAATTCTCATATCGATATGTTGCTACAAGTTCATGACGAACTTATTTTTGAAGGTACAGAAAGTGATCTTAAAGATCAAATCGAGTGGATAAAAAAAACCATGGAGTCCGTCGCAAAGCTTAAAGTCCCATTAAAAGTAAACGCAACTATCGGTACAAATTGGGATGAAGCGCATTAGCTAATGAATTTATCCTTAAAAATAATAGCCTGCACCAAGCCGGATATCACTTGCGGCATAGGTTGCTGGGTCTAAACTGTAATTTACAGTTCGGTATTCTAAAAGAATGCGTACTTGTGGCTTCACCGCATAAGCCGCATAAGCACCAAAACCTGTTCCATTTAATGAATTATCATTGCCGACATTATCTGTGTCTTTAATATTCGAAAACGTAAATAATGCACCTACCGCAAAAGAATTAAATTTATATTCGCCCAGTAAACTCATTTGCAACTGAGTTACATTATCTTTGCCAATTGAAGTTGATCCGGTCATCAAGGCGTATTCGCCTTCAGCACCGATACCGAATGATCCGAAGTAATAAAGACCAACAGCCGAGCCTGCAAATCCACTGTACTTTAGCGTCTGACTTGGGAATGAAGTTATAGTGACATTCGCAGAGCCTGTTACATATTTTAAATTAGCTCCTAAAGTCCAACGCTTTTGTAAGAGTTTTTTGCTTTGCGAATTCGATTTTGCACTTGGTCTTTCCATGGTGGCACTGGCAGTGGTACTGCTGGCGGCGCCACTGCTGATAATCCGAACGACTTTTTGTCCATCCAAGCTTGATTTTGTTGTTAATAATAACTTTTTATTTAATACTTTTTTTATTATTCCCGCTGTTCGTTTCGAGCCACTAGTCAGCTGAATCTGTTGACCAGAAGCAGGCTGAAGATTTTGCATTTCGGCATCACTGATTTCGACAATGGCTGAATTCCCTTTAACCTGTAAAACCGTTGCTGCAAAAAGTTGAATGTTAAACATCAAAATAACGAATAACCCACAAAATATTTTTTTCATTCGGTCTCCCAACCAACAACGCGACCACCTTCGAAATACACATAACGTTTTTCTTGGCGGTAACCATTAGGTGTCGAAATTTGCTTATGATATTTCCAACGTTCATTTTTATAAATAGGATTACCACTGTGATCAATCGAATCTGGCTCGCCCCAAGCTTTTTTCACGAAATCAGCTGGCATGCCTAAGGCAATATCTAAAGTTTCCATAATGTTTTGATATTCTTTATTATTTTTAGTGCGCTTCCAAATTTGTTTTTTATTCACCCACGTTTGACGCCCTTCGATTGAAGGAATTCCAAGATACTCAAGCTTTTCTTCGTCACTTTGCAACCAGGGTAGTACTTTCGAATAGTTGTACCGTTCTTTTTGCGAATCCATAGAGCGTTCCAGTACTCGTACTTTTTTTCGTTTTTCAATTAGCGCCAAGTCCTCTGAAGTCAGATCTGAATTGGGGTCAAGACCAATTTCATAGGCGTATTTTGCAAGCTCATCAGCAGTTAGTGTCGTATTATTTTTTACTGAAGCTGTACTGGTTTTTGGCAGGGGTGTCTCAGATTTTTTTTCATCGCCATTTCGCACTGTTCTTAAAGAGCATGCGGCCAGCACCAAATTGCATAATACCAACAGTACAACGGGAATCATCTTCATTCAAAAATTCTAACTCAACTAAAAAATGAATGCACTGTGACCTTCGACCATGGGCTAGTGCAAATGCTAGCTTTTATAATGAAGCCTGATTAGACTCACGGTGTGGCGGATAAATCTGACGAATCTAAAAGTACAATTGCCGATGAGGTTGGAAAAGCGCTGGCTTTAGCTGATTCCGATGAAGGTGCACCTGTCATTGACGATGCAACCGCGTTAAGTGATATCGACCAAATGCTGGCCGAAGAAGACCCTGAATTTTTAAATCAAATTGCCGAAATTAGAGTTGAAGCAAGTTCCGGTAGCTTGTCTATAATCGATGATGTTATCACCAACTTAAATCGAACGAAAAAAACTCCGATTAAATGGCATTTTCATTTTCAAAATCTACTTTCGATTAAAGATGAGCCAAAGAAGTTCATTCTTTTTTGGGGGCTAGTTGGAATTTGTCTTATCGTGATTTTTTTCGGTTCTAAAATTACAGATTTGTATTACACTAACGGGCTGTTTTTACGCTCGTATGCCGAATGGAATTCAGATGTGCGTTCGTTCAATCCACTTACTGAAGCAGAGCCTTTTTATGACAACCCAAGGTTTGCGCGCAACCTGGTAACACTTACTAAAATGTATACCAATGTTAAAGCGTCAGAAGGTTCTAGTGAAAATCCAATGTTGGCCCTAGAGCTAAGTGTCGAGGGAATGTCCGCTGAAGCAATTATCGAAATAAAAGACCGGGAAGCCGAGTTCAAAGATATTTTATTACGCCAGGCCGAAGAGTTCTCTTATGATGAATTGACTACCGGTGAGGGTAAAAAAGCACTGATGCAAAAATTCACAATTGCTATCAATGCCAATTTAACCCAAGGTCAAGTTCGTCGTTCCATGCTAAGATCATTTATTCTGAAGCCGTGATGACCTAGTACTTAAATTGTTCCAGATCTATTTCATAATTGCGGATACGGTCATGCAAGGTCGATTTAGGCATACCCAGATCAATGGCAGTGCGCTTTTGATTTCCATGATTAGCTGCAAGTCGCTTTAAAATCATTTGCTTTTCAATTTCTTTTATCACGGACATTTGATTATTATCAGAATTCATTGTTGAGTAAGCGACTCCAGTTGGCAAATGGGCCAGCCGTTCTTTTTTATTTAGTAAAATATCAATATGGTTTTCCTCGATATACTTTTTAGGAAATAGAGCTGATGCGCGGGCAACCACATTGCGTAACTCGCGAATATTTCCAGGCCAATCATGCTTTTTTAAAGTCTGAATCGCCGTGAAAGAAAAGCGTACTTTCATTTGTCGTGCGAAAAAATATAGAAGCTCGTCAAAATCTTCTAAGCGATCCTTAAGAGCCGGCGTTTCAATAGTGATTACATTTAGACGGTAGTAAAGATCCGATCGAAAACTGCCCTCACGAATTTTTTGATATAGATTTTGATGAGTTGCTGCCAGAATGCGAACATCTGTTTTAACAGAACGGTCGCTACCGACCGGGCGTATTTCATTGTTTTCCAATGCACGTAGTAGTTTTGCTTGTAAGCCGTAAGTCAAATCTCCGATCTCGTCTAAAAATAAAGTGCCTCCACGTGCAGATTCGAAAGCCCCTTTACGATCTGAAATGGCTCCGGTAAAACTTCCCTTTACGTGTCCGAACAATTCACTTTCAACCAAGGTCTCGGTTAATGCCGAGCAATTCACACTAACAAATGGAGCTTTGGAATTTGGACTTGCTTGGTGCAAGGCTTGCGCAATAACATCTTTTCCCGTTCCAGAAGGACCAAGCAGCAGCACTGGATATTTTGTTAGAGCCACGGATCCAAGTGTGTCTAATTGTGCTTTCCAGTGATCACATTTGCTGGTTAAAGAAAATTCTTTTTTTGGAGCTAAAGAGTCATGAACGACGAAATCTGTGTGGCCGATTGAAATTAAATCGCCATCTTTTAGCACGCCTTCTAAAACCTGTGCTCCATTAACAAAAGTTCCTGAGGTCGAACGCAAATCTTTAATCAACAGCTGATGGCCTTTTGATTCTAATCGTGCGTGACGATCCATGACAAACGGATCTGAAATTTGCACCGTACAACTGTTGTCTTTTCCGATATTAAGGTATTCGTTTATTTCCCAGCACTGATTATTGCCATCCATGAGTTCCAATTGAAATTGAGCCATATTTTCCCCTGCGGTTAAGTTTTGCTGTGTCTATTACAAAAAGTGGGCTGAAATTTGATGGCTTTGGATAGATTTAATACGATTTGGCGTTTTTTTAAGGAATAATACAGAATAAATCTAAGAATTGAGAAATTACGCAAAAACGATTACAATTTTTTCATGCCTAAAATGACATTTATCAAAAGTGCAGTTAAATCCGCAGATTTTCCAGTTCATGATTTAAAAGAGATTGCGATTGCGGGCAGGTCCAACGCAGGAAAATCGTCACTATTAAATACTTGGGCGGGTGGAAAAATCGCGAAAGTCAGTCAAACACCCGGGAAGACTAGGCTGCTTAATTTTTTTAATGCAGGAAAATACTGTGTCGTTGATATGCCTGGTTACGGTTTTGCTTCACGCAGCGGAGATGAAATAAAGCTATGGCGAAACATGATCGAAAATTATTTAAGCGAGCGTCCGAATCTATCCGGTTTGGTGCTGGTGATAGATATGGCGCGCGAGTGGCAAGATGACGAAGAAGGAATTGCCCAGTATGTAATGAAACACGATATTCCTGTAGCCATTGTATTAACTAAAATGGATAAGTTTTCAAAGCAAGATATCGAAAAGGCGCTAGCCAGGATGAAAAAGCAATCACGCATACAAGATATTTTTCCGGTTTCTTCGCAAACGCGCAAAGGTTGTGATGCCGTTGAAGAATTTATGTTTCGCACATGGATTCAAGAATGAAAATCATCGCAGTTATTCCAGCGCGCTATGGATCGACGCGCTTTTTAGGAAAGCCGTTAGCTGAACTTCAAGGAAAGAAAATTTTGCAATGGGTGATAGAAGGCGCGCAGACTAGTCGCCTGATCCAAAAAATAATTGTTGCGACAGATGACCAACGAATTTTTGATTTTTGTAAAACGCTTAAGACTGAGGTCATCATGACTTCAGTCGACTGTCCGACCGGTACCGATCGCATTTATCAAGCTACAAAAAATGTCGACTTCGATGTGGTGTTGAACATTCAGGGCGATGAACCATTAATTTCTAAGGATTTCATCGATCCTCTGGCACAGGCTTTCATGAGTGATCCAGGTTTGCAAATGGCGACTTTGGCTCATCCAATAGCGGTTGCGGATTTAGAGAACTTAAATGCCGTAAAAGTGATCATCGACAACAAGCAAGAAGCTATTTATTTCAGTCGCTTTCCAATTCCCTATTCGCGCCAGAAATTATCGGCAAATGACAGGCAGCAAGCGGCTGAGTCGATTTCACTGAAGCATATTGGCATGTATGGGTATTCGAGGAAATTTCTAGAAAAATTTTGCTTGGCTAGACCAGCTGAGATTGAAAAATTCGAGAGTTTAGAGCAATTGCGCGCGTTATATTTGGGCGCGCGAATAAAAGTCATCACTGTCGAAAAACCGACATACGGTGTTGATACTCCAGAAGACTTGCAAAAGCTTGAAGGGCTATTGAAGTAGCTGGTATTGTATTTCAATAACAGGTGAAATTATGGCAAAAGCGCGATCGCAAAAAATGAAGCAAAAATATATTTTCGTAACTGGTGGAGTTGTCTCCTCGATCGGTAAAGGCTTAGCTGCAGCAAGCTTGGGTTCACTGCTTGAAGCCCGCGGGTTTAAAGTGACCATTATGAAATTTGATCCGTATCTGAACGTCGATCCTGGAACTATGTCGCCGTTACAACACGGAGAAGTTTATGTGACAGAGGACGGTGCCGAGACAGATTTGGATTTAGGCCACTACGAGCGTTTTACTAACGCACATTTGATGCGCGCGAATTCAGTTAGCGCCGGTCAAATTTATGATTCTGTCATTACTCGCGAACGTCGTGGAGATTATTTAGGTGGCACGGTGCAAGTGATTCCTCATATCACCGATGAAATTAAATCAAAACTTTTTGAAGCCGCCCAAGGCTGTGAGATTATAATTGTTGAAATAGGTGGAACTGTTGGAGATATCGAAGCCCAACCTTTTTTCGAAGCTATACGCCAATTGCGCTTAGATCTGGGCCATGAAAATACGGCATTGGTGCATGTTACTTATGTGCCGTACATTGCAGTGGCAGGTGAACTTAAAAGTAAGCCGACGCAGCACTCGGTGAAAGAGCTTCGCGAAATAGGACTTCAGCCTGACTTTTTAATCTGTCGAAGTGAAAAGCACATCGACGCGCATTTAAAATCTAAAATTGGGTTATTTTGCTCGATAAAAACAGCTCATGTCATTTCTGCAAAAGATTCGGCCTCAATTTACGATGTGCCGCTAGCATTGCATAAAGAAAATCTAGACGAACTGATTGTGGAAAGGCTGCAACTTAAAAAAACGAAACCAAATATTTCTGGCTGGCAAAAAATTGCACGCATTCAGGGTCTTCCGCGAAAAACTGTAAAAATTGCTGTCGTAGGTAAGTATGTTGATCTAAAAGAATCTTACAAATCTTTACATGAGGCCTTAGTTCATGGTGGTTTAGCAAATCAGGCAAAAATTGAAATTTTATATATTGATTCTGAAAAATTAAATCAAAAAACTGCTAAAATTTTGTTAAAAGATGCTGTGGGAATTTTAGTTCCTGGCGGTTTTGGGGCACGTGGTGCCGAAGGAAAAATTGCAGCTATTCAGTTTGCGCGAGAAAAAGAAATTCCATTCTTTGGAATTTGTTTCGGAATGCAATTGGCAGCGATTGAATTCGCTCGTAATGTCTGCGGGATTACCGACGCGACCTCTCGGGAATTCGTTGGTGAAGGCAAGTGGGCCGGCAATATTGTCATTGATTCGATGGTTGAACAACGGGGTAAAGTTGATAAGGGTGGAACTATGCGTTTAGGTGCATTCCCCTGTGAACTGCAACCAAAAAGTTTAGCTTTAAAAATTTATAAGCAAAAGAATATTTCAGAACGCCATCGCCACCGCTTTGAATTTAATAATAAATATAAAGATCTTTTCGAAAAAAATGGTCTTCGTGCCACAGGTATAAACCCTGAGCGAAATTTAGTTGAGATTTTAGAAAATATTAACCATCCGTGGTTTATCGGTGTACAATTTCATCCGGAATTTAAATCGAAGCCTTTAAGCCCTCATCCGTTGTTTGCAGAATTTATTAAAGCCTCGGCTAAAAGGGTTAATTAGCATGGGATCGTACTTAGAAGTCGCAAAAAAAACACTGCAAATCGAAGCAGAAAGTATTTTGAATTTAATTCCGCGCTTAGGAACCGAATTCGAAAAGGCTGCCGATTTAATTTTAAAGTGCCAAGGAAAAGTTGTTTTCACTGGCATTGGAAAATCTGGACAAATTGCGCGAAAACTTGCAAGTACGTTTTCTAGCACTGGAACTCCGTCTGTGTATTTACATCCGACGGAAAGTAGTCATGGGGATTTAGGAGTCATTAGTAAAAACGATTTGGTGATTGCCCTTTCTTACGGAGGCGAAGCCACAGAATTAAATTCAATTATCAATTTTATTTCGCGAAATGGAATTTCATTGATTGGATTTACTGGCAAACTCAAAAGCACCCTAGCCGTGGCTTCGCAGATTGTGCTTGATGTTTCTGTCGAAAAAGAAGCTTGTCCTTTAAATTTAGCTCCGACTTCATCTAGCACCGCAACTTTAGCGTTGGGAGATGCTTTGGCAATGGCGGTTCTAGATCGTCGTGGATTTAAACCCGAAAATTTTGCTGAGCTTCATCCAGCTGGCTCTCTTGGTGCTAAATTAAAACGTGTAAGTGAGATGATGCAAACTGGACAGGCTCTTCCATTCGTTAAAGCGACGACCACGATGAAAGAATTATTAACAAAAATGACTCATCAAAGTGTTCGGGGCGCCGCAGGTGTTATCGACGAGCAAGGACAATTGATCGGTGTAGTTACAGATGGTGATATCCGAAGATTTTTGGAATTGCATCAGGACCCATTTGCAAAAACCGCGAAAGATTTGATGAGTTCAACTCCCAAAACAATCGATGCTGCGGAACTTGCTGAAAAAGCACTTTACTTGATGGAAGAACATCGGATTCAAATGCTTATCGTGTTAGATAAATCCTCTACTAAGCCCCGTCATCCTGTCGGAATGTTAATCTATTCAGATTTGCTGGCCGCTAAAGTCCGCTAATTACTTAAATTTTATCGACCTTAGTCTAGCCAAAAAAACTATTTTGTGCGGAACACCGACCAAGGACCGCAGTTTCCTTGCCGACTAGAATTAAATTTTCCACAATGAAATCGTGGGATTAGATGTACAAAAATTAAGAACAATAAAAATGCTGGTTCTGGATGTCGACGGTGTATTAACGGACTGTCGATTATGGATGGACTCCAATGGTGAATGGAAAAGAATTTATTCTGTTCGCGACGGCGTCGGAATAAAAGAAATTTCAGCTGCCGGTTATAAATTAGCAATCATTACCGGAGCTGTAGCTACGGATGTTCGTGCTCGCGCAAAAATGCTTGGCTTTGATTACTTTTATGAAGGTGCCATGGATAAAAAACCTTCATTCGAAAAACTTTTACAAGATTCCGGATTTAAAAAAGAAGAAATTGCTTATGTTGGAGATGATATTTTCGATATTCCTTTATTAAACGAAGTAGGTTTTGGCGCTACCGTGCCGGAAGCTGTTGATGAAGTTATTGAAGTCGCCGACTATGTAACAAAACGCCAAGGTGGCAACGGTGCTGTTCGAGAAATTTGTGATTTTATTTTAAAATATGGCTTTTATTCAAAAGTTTGAGGTGGAAATGCGACAAATTTTTTTACCATTGTTTTTTATTATGCTGACAGCAGTTTCAGTGAACTCGTTTGCTGATAACGTCGAGGTACCACTAGATGAATTGGCTCAAGAATCGGTATATCCTGTTTTTGACAACCCCGTCAGTGTAAAAAATAGAAATGTGCAAGATACGGGTACATTTGATATTGGTTTATTTGGTGGGTTCGCATTAACAGAACCTATTTATAACACAACAAAGATCGGAATCGATTTCAATTATCACCTTTCTGAAACTCATTCATTGGGAGTGTTATTTGCAAAAAATAGTAACGGTCTTTCCCGAGATGCTCAGGGGTTAAAAGATGATTTTGGTTTAGATTTTGGACGGGCGCCAGCTCCGATCTATGCATTGATGGCAGATTACAATTTCAAATTATTTTATGGTAAATTAAGTATCACCAAACAAGCAGTAATGAATACTTCGATTTATGTATCCTCAGCCTTGGGAATAATTAAGTATGTTCACAAATCTTATCCTGCGTTGGCATTTGGAGTGGGCGAAAGATTTTATTTCACGGATCATTTTGCACTGAAGGTTGATTTAAGGCTTTATGCGAATCAAGCACCGATACCATTTCGAAGTAATGCGCTGAAAGATGGAAGTAAAGGGATTATTGACCCAGTGCCAAGTTATGACAGTTTTAGTGAACGCCTAACCTACACCACCAATTTAGAAATTGGTCTGAATTATTTGTTTTAAGGGGATCATGGTGAAAAGTAAAAATACAAATTTAAAAACATTTCTTTTGATCGCCGTACTATTTCTGCTTCCATTGGGATTATTTGCGGCCGAGCAAAACTTAGATGACCAAGAAATCCTTAACATTGAAGGACTTTACAAGAGCAATCCACCGCCGTTTGTGCCGGTGCAAACGGTAACACCGCCCAAGCAAGCTGATATAGCACCAGAAAAAAATGATATTGAAGGAAAAGCTGAAATCTCCGAAAAAAAAGAATCCAAGTTGCCCCAAAAAGTTGATCGAATTGTCGATCTAAATAAATTATCTGCATTTCGTGAAATTTCAGTTATTCAAAAAAAGTATTTACCGAAGACCGAGCGTTTTCAATTTTTTGGCGGAGTGGGTACAACCACGAACTCACCCTGGTTTTTAAATTTAGGTGCTAAAGTCAATGTCGGTTACTACTTTACCGAATCACTTGGTCTAGAAGTTTCTAGTATTTTTCTTTCAAATTCTGAACGTCAAGTTTCGCAAGAAATTCGTGACAATAATAGTCTACAACCTGAAAAATTTGTGAATACAAAAAGTTACATGGGTGTTGATATTGTTTGGGCGCCGATTTATGGAAAAATTTCGATGCTCAATGAAAGAATCATACCATTTGATATGTATTTTTCTTTCGGTGCCGGCACCTCGAGTACGAATTCGCAAGAGGGTTCTGTACCAACGCTTCACATCGGTACGGGTCAGATTTTTGCCATTACCAAAGCCATCGCTTTTCGTTGGGATTACAGCTGGACCATGTTTCAGGCCACCCCCGTAGCAGATTCGGCATTAGGCTCGGCCCAAATTCAGAAAAATTCTTATAACGACCTTATTTTGACAGCAGGCTTCAGTTTCTTCTTTCCGGAGGCTAAATACCGATGAAAAAAATATCTTTGCTAGTTTTCTACTTATTAGTGGCTCCGAAAAGCTATGTTTTTGCGGCTGGGCAAAAATCGATGCCGGCAACAACTCGGAAAGCAGCGCCGACAGGTGCAAAGGTTTACTCGGCTTCTAAAAATTCAGGGCAACGCGCACAAATTTCGGCGGCCTTGGGTTTGATGAAGGCGGGGCAGTACGCCCAAGCGGCTAATTCCTTATTGTTATTATCTCGACGGCCGGATTTAGAAGCGGAACGATCGCAAATAAAATATCTTTTAGGCTTAAGTTTAATGGAGCTGAACTTAAATCAAGTTGCTTCATTTCAATTTGTTGATGTGATCAAATCCAATGATAAACGATGGGCTCGTCAGGCTATTGAAAAACTTTTAGTTGTGACGGATCGCTTGGGTGATGAAACATTGCTAAATTATGCGATCCAAAGGGTCGATGTAAGTAGTATTCCGAATCAAAATCGCGATATGTTATATTTCCGTTTAGGAGAAATTAAAAGCAAGGCAGGATTGCAAAAAGAATCTGCGGAATTATACAGTAAGGTAGCTCCTTCAAGTCGTTACTATTACAGTGCTCTTTATAATAAGGGTTTAGCTTACGCCGAAGCGAATCAAACGGATCTAGCGATTCAGACGTTTAAAACGCTAGTGAACTCAAGAGGCTCAAGCAAAGTGGATGATACTAATAAAGTTGCTGCACAGATGGCAATTGCTAGAACTCTTTACCAAAAGCAAGAATGGTTAAAGTCGATTGAAGCGTATGCAAAAATTCCACGCGACCACGTTATGTGGCACAATGCAACTTTCGAAAAAAGTTGGGCCATGCTTCGCGCGGCAAGATTTCGCTCTAGTTTAAGTAATTTTCAAACTTTGCATTCATCTTTTTACGAGGATGCCTACATTCCTGAATCGTTGTTACTACGGGCCATCGTCTATCTTTACATTTGTAAATACGATGAAATGGAAAAAGTTGTCGGATTATTTGAATCTCAATACGGACCAGCTTCGGAAAAAATTAATGGTTTCCTAAGCAGAAACTCATCGTCGGATGCCTACTTTCAGGAAATACAAAAAATCAATGTTATCCGAAAGGATCACGAGTCAAAAAAGAAACTGGCACTGCCGTATAATGTCTTGAAGTACATTTCTGAAGAAGGCAGCATACGACGAAGTTACAGCTATATTAAAAAATTAGCAGATGAGAAAAAACTTGTCGATGACAACCCAGTGATAAAAGGATCGGCATTGGGACCTTACTCTTTACGGATCTTAAATAACCGAATTAAAACGACGAAAGATACAATTGGCGATTTGGCCCGTGTGCAATTAATGAATATGAAAACTGAACTTAAAGATTTATCTGAACAAGCCAGCTTCATCCGCTATGAAATGATTAATGGTAAAAAAGAATTGTTGAAGAAAAAAATTGATGGCAAAAATGTTAACGAAGCGCAAGTAGACGATGATCAAGACCGGTCTTTTTACATTAAAAATGGTTATGAATATTATCCGTTTCAGGGCGAATATTGGCTTGATGAAGTTGGCAATTATCACTATTTAGGAAAGCAAAGTTGCGAATAATATGAAAACTAAAATACTAACTTCACAGAGACTAATTAGCTGGCTTTTACTGACGTCATTCCTATATGTACCGCACAGCTCACTGGCAGCTGAAGCGCCGAGTACCAATCCAAAGAAAAAAAAGATGACTGTTGGTGAAATGCTTAAAAAAGCTCGCGACAATAGCCGCGGTGGTAAAATCGGATTGTTGCAAAATAAGAATGCCACAGCTTTGCCTGAAACAGAATTTGCTTTTAAAGCACGAACTTCAGTCAATTTAAATTCTGTGAAGCCACCAAAATCTTCAGAGTTGTTCAAAAATGACAATTCAGATCAGGCCGAGTATGAAAAGACGTTAGATGCGCAAATTGCCGAACTGTACAAGTTAACACAAAAATTTAAAGCCAGTGCTAACAGAGGCGAATTGTGGCTTCGTTTAGCAGAACTTTATGTTGAAAAGTCTTCACTGGTCGATGCTCGAAAACAAGATGAATACGATAAAAAGTTAAAGAACTTCGAAGCTGGTCAAACCAAATCTAAACCTAAGTTAGATGTCGCCGAAGCGCGGGAATACAATCGTAAAGCCATTCAATTGTACGAATGGTTCGCAAGGGATTATCCAAAAGATCCAAAGATGAGTCAGGCTTTGTTTTTCTTGGGTTACAATTATTTTGAAATTAATGAAACTAAAAAAGGTTCTGCTTTTTACACACGCTTAACTAAAGAATTTCCGACAAGTTCTTTTGTGGGTGAAGCCCACTTCGCCTTGGGCGAGTATTATTTTGAAAGTGAAAAATGGGCTAGTGCCTACAAAGAATATGCGACCCTTATGAAAGATCGAAAGCATCGGTTAAATACTTTTTCTTTATACAAAGGGGCTTGGTGTTTATACCGTTTAGGTAAAACTGAACAGGCTATCCAGTACATGGATTATATAATTAAAGCAGGCAAGAGCCAGCAGCAGGCCCAAACTGTGGCTGGTAAAAAATTAAATACAAGTCGTCTTGAAAATGAAGCATTACGTGATCTTGTGGTTCTTTTTGCAGATCTTGGAGACACCAAGCGTGCTGTCGATTATTTTACGCGAATCAATACCAAAGAATCTAAGGCTTATATTGAAAAGCTAGCTTACTTTTTTGCAGATAAAGGTAATCGGGATGCATCGAAAGACGTATTTCGAATGCTGATCACGCAGGACCCAACTGCTAAAAAAGCTTTTGAATTTCAATACCAGATTGTCCAAAATTATTTCTATTCAAAAAATTCTCCGCAGTTCAAAGAAGAGCTGTATCGGTGGATTTCAGATTATGGGCCTAATTCAGCCTGGTATGCAGCCAATCAAACTGACGAACCATTGCTACAAAATTCAGTGAAATTAAGAGAGCAAACTTTAAGAAATTACATTCTACAGCAGCATCAAACGGCGCAAAATTCGCGCGCAGCTTTTTCGCGGGCCAATGCCAACGATGGATATCGCTTATATTTTCAAGAATTTACCGATGTTCCGCAGGTTCCAGAAATGCATTTCTTTTACGGTGAACTTTTGTACGATATGGGTAAATATGAAGAAGCTTCAGCTCAATATTCGTGGGTGACAGAGAACGCGCCGAACCATAAATTTGCATCAAAAGCATCGCAAAACTTACTGTTGGCGATTGAAAAGGCCCTACCTAAAGACGAAGAACTGCAAAAACGTGTCGGGGATTCGGTAGAGCCTATTGCCATGGATCCACGTGTAGAAAAATTTATCAAATCGGCAATGTGGTACACACAAAAGTATCCGCAATCGGATAAGGACGCCGAAATTAAATTTCGGGTCGGTCGACTTTATTACCAAACCAATAATTTTGCACCTGCCGAAGCTCTGTTTAAGGAGATCGTAAAAAAACATTCAAAAACTAAATTTTCTGAATATTCTGCAAACTTGCTGCTAGATATTTATAATTTGAAAAAAGATTATGCTGGTTTGGAAAAAATGGGTTCGGAATTGCTGGCCAATGAGTCAATTGCCTCCTCTAAAGCAGGCTCTGATATTCGAAATGTTCTAGAAAAAGCAAATTTTAAAAAAGCTCAGGATCTGGAAATTGAGAAGCGTTATTTGGATTCTGCCAATCAATATCAACTTTTTTCAGTTCAGAATCCCAAATCAGAATTATTAATTATGGCGCTGTTCAATGCAGGTGTAAATTTTGAACGTGCAGGCCGAAACGTTGAAGCCATACAAAATTACAAAAAAGTCGCTAGTTCGACAGACAAAAAAGCAGATGCTCTGAAACCAAAAGCAGAAAAGCTGTTGGCAAAGTTATATCAAGATTCTGGCAATTTTTTAGATTCAGCTAGGTTATTTAAAGATTTGGCAGTGAAAAATCCGACGGATCCGCTGACGCCAAATTATCTTTATAATGCCGCCTTAATGAATGAAGTTATAGGTAGAACGGCTGAGGCTGTCGCACTTTATACATCTTTTATTAAAGTGAACAAAAACCAGAATGAAAATTCAAATACATTATTTAACTTGGCGCAAATTCAACGTAAAGCTAATGCAAATTCTGCTGCTTTGGCTCACTACAAGGACTTTCTTGAATTACCAAATATAAAAAATGATAAAAAAATTGAAGCGCAGTACTGGGTGTACGATATATCTAAAAAACTTGGCCGTAAAAAAGACAGCCAAGAGGCTGGTGAAAAAGTAATCGCCATTCAAAGGCGAATGGGCGGCGATAGAAAATCGAACGGTGCCAGCTTTGCTGCAAAAATTTTATTTAAAAATGCCGAAGAAACATTTTCTCAGTTAAAGTCCATTGCAATCCCAGCGGACCCAGCTCGCCAGAAAAAAGCTGTCGATGCCAAGCTTGACGCGTTAACGAAGCTGAATAATGAATTGTCACAAATCATAAAATTGAATTCGGCTGAAGAAATCGTTAATTCACTCTACCTCATTGGAGAATCAAATAATCACATGACAAAGTCTATCTTGGGCACTCCGGTTCCAGCAAAATTTACAGATGATCAAAAAAAGCAGTACCGTGCTTCGCTTGAACAAATCACCGATAAGTTTTCAAAAAAAGCGACTGAAAGTTACAAGCTTGCGGTTGACCGAGCGCGCGATCTTGATGTCTACAATGCGGCTTACTATAGCGCTTTAAATGAAATGTCTCGGCGTGAGCCGGTCGTTTATTACAACAAGGGCGAAGTCGGCCTGGACAGTCGCTTAATTAACTGGATGGTTGAGAAATGAAAAAATTAATTTTTGCATCACTTTGCTTCGTCCTAACTTCGTGTTTGAGTTCGTCCAAAAATATTGAAAAAGCAAATTCGCACCCGGAAAGCAATACAGAAATTATTAGCGAGCCAGATGCGGCTGCAGCTGAGGATGAGCGTAAGCCCGTCGAACAAAAGACCGCAGTAACTACCGCAGCCGTATTGTCTTATGCCGCTTTGAATGACGCTGTTAAGTCACAAAATGATGATGGAATTCAAAAAGCCTCTTTAGATTTGCTGACTCAAAATCCAAAAGATGTGCGTGCTTTAAATTCGCTGGGGTTATTTCATTATAAAAAAAGCCGTTTTGAAGCGGCCCAATTTTTATTTAATAAAGCTTTGGCGATAAATCCGTCATCCTCTGAGGTATTAGGTAATTTGGCCGTAGTTGAATTAGCTAAAGGCGACCGCCGCGATGCGATTCGTACTATGCGAAAGGCGCTAGAAGTAAATCCTGAAGACGCCAACGTAGGTGCTAATTTGGGCTCGTTGTACGTCCAAGATAAAGATTATTTTAAAGCTTTGCTAGCTCTTGAAATTCCCATAAAAAAAGGCATCAAGGATGTAAAAATAATGAATAATTATGCAATATCGTTAGCCGGCAGTGGGAAAACAAAAGAAGCCGCAGAAATTTATGAAAAGCTTTTAAAAGAAAATCAAAGTCAGCGTGAAGTGATGCTGAATTATGCGATACTGCTTATTGAAAATATGCAAAAGCCTAAAGAAGGCCTAGACCTTTTGAATAGACTAAAGTTTGTAGGTGCGCCCTTAGAAGCACGTGATACAATAAAGAATTTGGAAAATAAGGCAAAAGCTGGTTTACAATAGAAACACGGAGCACCTTGATGAATCTGCTAAGAATGAATACCGTACTGCTGTTATTATTTTTTTTCGTGTTGAATTTTATTCAACCTGTTTTTGCTCAAAGCAATTCAACTCCTACTCCAACGGGCACCGTGCGTCCCAAGGGTGATCGAAAGCAAACTTTAAATTTTGAAGATGAGTTGGTTGAAGGCTCAGCCCAAAAGCCTGAATTATTTTATTTGTTTCAAAAAAAGAATTTTAATTATAAGCGACTAATCAAGTTACGAGAAAACTTTCTCCCTGAGATGAGAAGAACAACAGAAGACATACAGCGACTTCGGGGTGGACGTTGAAATCACCATTAATTTTTCGAGTATTTAAAAATGAGCAAATTTTTGTGGTTAAGCAATTCTTGGATAAAGATCAAATCACTATTGGTCATGATGCCGAAGTCGACATTGATTTAGATTCTGCTGAAATTTCTGCGATGCACTGCTTAGTTGAAAAACGCGGACAACAATTTTTTATCTGCGATTTAGGATCCGAGCAGGGAACTTTTCGTGGCGGCAAAGCTATTCTTGATGAAGCCATTGTTTCAGGCGACGAATTTTCTGTGGGACCTTATCGCATTGTGTTTTTTGTCGGAACTCCTAAGCCTGTACATACTCCGCAACAAGGATCAGAAGTTATTATTCCGCCGGCTGCCGCTATGCCACCTTCGTTTACCGCGCCTAGAGCTGTTCCAAATGAAAAGCCAAATGCAGTTGCAGAAAAGCCGACCGCACCCGCTGACAAACCAGCCGCAGTTATTCAAAAACCAAAAATTCAATCAGAAGTAGTTGCGCCTCGAACTTCAGCTGTAAAAATGCAGAATGTGTCTACAAGCAAGTCAAAAAAGAATGTTAAAACTTTTGCTCCACCAAGTGTTATCACTGATTTGCGGCAATCAATAAAGCCAGGTCGTGGCCCATTGGTAGAAGTTATCGTTTCTTGGAAAGAACGGATTACGAATACTTATCACTTCACAGCAAATGGGTTAAAGAAGTTAGGAAAAGATGGTGACATCCAAGTTCCTGAAGGTTCGGCTCCGAAAGATTGGACCATTCTTGATCTAACCAGTGGCGTACAAATTCGTTCGACGACAGAAATGAAAGTCGAAGTATTACGTGATGGAGAAATTAAAAAAACATCGGATCAGGCGTATCGTTTGCAGCAGAACGAATCTGTGTTCGTCACTTTAATTAATGGAATGCAGCTAATTGTGCGTTTTGCACCGGCAGCGCCGTTGGTAACTTTTGAGTCGCCTTTGATTTTATCTTCTTCTGAATTCACTGGGATTTTAGCTGCGTTAATTATTGCAGCTTTGACTAGTTTAATTGTGTCAGTTTCGCTTCCTAAAACCAGCGAAAAAGATGAAGACGTGCAGCGTGTAGCCCAAGTTATTTTTAATAAACCGCCGGTGCCAGTGACGCCGAAAACTCCACCGGTCGATCAGCCACCGCCAAAAGAAGCTGTGCAACCGAAACCAAAACCGCCGAAGCAAATCGTAAAAGCCTCTGAAAAACAAACAGAGCAAAAAAATAAAGGTGATGTATCAAAGCCTGACGCAAAGGCACAAGCAGCGCAATCAGCTGGTCGCGCGAACGAAGTGAAACCAAAAGATTCAAAATTAAAAGCAAAAATGTTTACTTCAACAAAACAAGGCGGCGCCATTAAAACCGGTGAAAAATCAGGAGCCAATGCAAAAAGTAAAGAACCTGATTTAACAAACGCTGGTCTACTAGCGGCATTTGGCTCGGGTGGTGCACGTAGTAAATTAGACAAAGCTTACAGCGGCACCGGAGAATTGCTAGGTCAGGGCGAAAAAGCATCGGGAGCATCTGGATTTAGTGAAAATCGTGCCGGCGATGATTTAGGTTCTAAATTTAAAGATACAGGCGCGGGCGGAAAAGGTACGGCGACTCAGGGTATTGCCGGCATCGGAACTAAGGGTAGAGGCACGGGAATGAGTGCTTACGGCAGTGGAACAGGATTTGGCAGCAAAGATCAAATCGCAGTGACGCCGGGCGGAGCTGAAGAAGAATTCAGTGGATCTATCGATAGGGAAGCAGTTCGTCGTGTCGTAAGATCTGCATTAACAGCCTACAAATCATGCTTCGAGCGCGAGTACAAAAAAGATTCGAAATTAGAAGGTAAAGTAATGATTGCTTGGGAAATTCATGAAAAGGGCGTTGCCAAAAATGCCCGTGTCTTGAAGGACAAGTCGACCATTAATAATTCAAAAGTTGAAGAATGTGTTCGAGCTAGGTTAGTCGGACTTGTTTTTCCAGAGCCACCGGCAGGTACGGTTGCTGAGGTGACGTTTCCATTTGTGTTTCAAGGTCAAAAATAATTTAAGAGGAGGATTTTTGTGGACCCAGTTGTAAATTCAGAGAATATGAACCCGATCGTTCGAGCTTTCAGTGAAGGTGGAACGGTTATGTATGTGATCTTGATTATCGCAGTGCTTACATTAGCATTGGTGATAGAAAGGTTCATGACACTTAAATCTTTGCGCGTAGATAAAAAAGAATTTGGCGATCAAATTTTTCGAATGATCGTTGGTGGAGATTTACGCCAAGCGATTTCATTTTGCGATTCAAAGCCGACTCCGCTAGCGAACACGATGAAGGCTGGTTTAGTTCAAGCAATGAACAAGCGCCCTGATGAAGAAGTGCAAGTTGCGATGGACGCAGCAGTGATGCGTGAAACACCACGACTTGAAGGCTGGACTTCGTTTTTAGCCGTGTTTGGTAACATTGCCGTTCTTGCGGGACTACTTGGAACTATTTTCGGTATGATCGGTTCCTTCCGGGCCGTGGCGAAAGCTGATCCAGCAACAAAGGCGCAATTATTATCTGAAGGTATTTCGCATGCCTTAAATTGTACAGGTTTCGGCCTAATGGTTGCGATCAGTGCGATTGTTTTCTATGGATTGTTTCAGCATATGATTCAAAAAACAGAAAATGAAATGATTGAATCCAGTATGAGCCTTATGAATTTAATCGCTGCAAATCGCGATAAAATGAAAGACTAAATTCGATTGTTATAAAGTTTTAGCTTCTAAATTATTGTATTGGAGATGTAAATGGCTCATATAGATTCGGGTGGACGCGGACGAGATGTTAATACGGAACTTAATTTGGTTCCGGTCATCGACTTAATGTCGGTGTTAATTACATTTCTTCTTATCTCTGCCGTATGGACGCAAGTTTCCATGATTCAGTTAGGAGCTTCATTTGCTTCTCCGAAAGATCCAAATCAAACGGATATCAAGCCGCCGCCCTTAGAAGATGTCGTACTAAAGTTAGAAGTTCGCGACACTGGCTATATTTTATTTGTTGGTAAAGATGTTCGGCCAATTCCTAAAGTAAACAAAGAATACGACAACAGTTCGCTTGAAGCTGATCTTAAGAAAATAAAGCAAATGTATCCTGATAAAGCAGGAATTAAATTAGCTATCACAGATGAAACTTTATACGAAGTGGTCGTTGGCGTGATGGATACCGGATTACGTGCAGGGTTTGCTCCTGAATTATTAACAGGAGGACCAAACTAATGCCTATACATCGTCCCGGCGAAAGACATCGTTATCATAATATTTTAAAGCGTCGTAAAGGTAAGCGTGGGGTTACAGCCATGTTATCTTTAACTGCGATGGTTGATATGTTTACCGTGCTAGTTATTTTCTTATTACAAAGTTACAATACCACAGGAGAAATTCTTTATATTCCTAAAGAGGTCACACTTCCAAAAGCTAATCGCGTATCAGATTTAAAGCCTGCCGTGGTGGTTACGGTTTCTTCAAAAGAAGTTCTAATTGATAGAACCCAAGTAGCAACTTTTGATGAAGTGAAGGCGAACACTGATTGGGTTATTCCAAAGTTACGTGATCAAGTGCGGGTGCTGTTAGAAAAAGCTAAAGCCGAAACAGATGCAAAAATTCAAAACAAATTAAAAAATGTGGTTGATAAAACCTTGGGTAACGAAGAAATCGATCCTAATGCATGGAGACGAGTTACTTTACAAGCTGATAAGGCTATTGACTATTTGACCCTAAAAAAAATAATGTACTCAGTCTATGAAGCGGGTGGCGGTCCAATTAATTTCGCAGTTGCAAAAGACGTAGAAAAAAATGCGACTACGGACACCAAAACTCAATAAATATTCATTACTTTTTGCAGCTCTATTGATCTTCATTTTTTTGGAGATCTTATTTGTATCTCCTAAAATGCTAGAAAAGCCCAGTGACGACGTCACTCAATTTCAAAAAATTCAAAATGAGGCGCAGTCTAAGAAAAAAGATGCCATCGAGCAAAAAGCTTTGGGCGTGCATCTAGTGGAAAACGATGACAACAAAAAAGGATATGAGCTGTTCGCTTCCGAAGCAGCCGGCACCTCCGAAGCTCAGTGGGTGTTAAAAAAAGTTAGGATTCAGTTTTACTCCGAGAATAATACTAGTTTTGCTGTTAAAGGTGACATTGGTGAAATTGATGGAGCAACAAAAGACATGATCATTCGTGGTGATGTGCTAACGACAAGCACGAATGGCTATCAATTTAAAACGGATTCATTGCGCTACAGTGCTAAGGAAAAGCAAATGCGAAGTTCTGATGCGGTATTTATGCAAGGGCCCGCCGACAAAAAAGGATCGGGTTTTAAATTAAGCGGTACGGGCTTGTTAGTTGATATCAAAAGTAGCCGGATGCAAATTCTTGAAAACATTGAAGCCAATAAAATGATTGATGAAAAGCAGTTTCATTTGACCTCGGATTCGGCCGAATTTTCAAATAGCAGCCAAGAAGCTCTTTTCTATGGAAAAGTAAAAATGGTTTTGGGAACAAGTCATTTGCAGGCCCCGAAAGCACGATTTTACTATTCTAAAACGGAAAAAGCGTTGGAAAAAATATTACTTTCCGGTGGTGTGCGCTTAGTCGAAAAAGATAAAATAGCAAGTTGTAAAGAGCTAGAAATTGACTTATCAGCAGATAAAATGACTTTACGAGGTCAACCAAAAGTCCAGCAAGGTGAAGATGAAATCCATGGTGAAGAAATCGTCTTCCTTGAGGGCGGAAAAAAAGTTAAGATAAATCGAGTCAACGTTCAAGGAATTCGAAAAGAAGAAATGAAAAAATAATTACATGAATCATAAATTAAGTATTACTAAAATATCCAAGCAGTACAAAGGTCGAAAAGTTGTCCAAGAGGCAAGCTTTGAAGTAGAATCAGGACAAGTCGTAGGATTATTGGGTCCGAATGGGGCTGGTAAAACAACATCGTTTTATATGGTTGTTGGTTTGGTGAAGCCCGATGCGGGAAATATTTATCTTAACGAATTGAATATCACGGATTTTCCGATGTACAAGCGGGCCCGTGCGGGCCTTAGTTACCTAGCCCAAGAGCCAAGTATTTTCCGCAAACTGACAGTCGAAGAAAATATTCAGGTGTCGCTGGAGGCGCACGGTTTCGATCCCCAAGAGCGACGTGTTCGCTTAGAGAATTTGCTGCAAGACTTTCGCATAAATCACATTCGCGAAAGTTACGGCTACTCATTATCCGGAGGAGAACGACGCCGCGTTGAAATTGCGCGTGCGCTAGCAAGTTCACCGCAATTTTTACTGCTTGATGAGCCGTTTGCAGGTATTGATCCCATAGCGGTCGGAGATATTCAGAATATTATTCGTGATCTTAAGGCCAAAGGTATAGGAGTTTTGATCACAGATCATAACGTTCGTGAGACTTTGGGCATTTGCGACTATGCTTATATACTTAAGGACGGTCAGATTCAGGTGCGCGGAACTTCGAATGAAATAGCGAATTCAGATGTGGCACGAAAATTTTATTTAGGTGAAAATTTTAGATTATAGTCAGTTAGATTGTAAGACTGGTAGTTAAAGTAAGGAAAAAATGGCATTACGACAAACGATGAATTTAAGTCAAAATTTGGTGATTACACCGCAATTGCAGCAGGCGATAAAGCTATTGCAATTGTCCAGACTTGAACTTGAAACGCAGGTGCGTAGTGAGCTTGAAGAAAATCCTATTCTGGAAGAGGCTGAAGTCTTAAAAGAAGAAGATTTCGAACGCACTAAGGAAGCTGCACGCGAAACCGAAGATAATAAAGATAATACTCAATTAGAAACTCCGACGACGGAAAATATTCAAGACCCGCAAAAGCAAGATGAATTTGAATGGGAATCTTATTTAGAAACTCAGCATAAAGCACCGCGCGAAGCTTCGCATGGCAACGAAGAAATTATGAATTACGAAAACATAATTTCAACCACGCAGACTTTAAATGATCATCTTTACTGGCAAATTAAAATGACCGGATTTTCTGATGAAGAAGAAAAAGCGGCTGACGCATTAATTGCCCATCTTGATGAAGACGGTTATTTAAAAGTTCCGTTGACTCAAATTTCCGAAGAAGAAAAAATTGATGTCGATCTTTTAGAAGACACTTTAAGCTTAATTCACCAGTTCGATCCCCCTGGTGTGGGCGCGCGCGATTTAAAAGAATGCTTACTTATTCAGGCCAAGCTTTTAGAAGAGGACACCAATGATTTGGTGCAATTGATTTCAAATCACTTAAAAGATTTAGAAAAAAAAAATTACGAAGCGATTGCAAAAGCAATGAATCGTCCTATGGAAGTCATCATCGACATGTGCAAAATAATTTATGCCATGGAGCCTAAGCCAGGACGAAGTTACGCTGGTAACGACACACAGTTCGTTACACCGGACGTTTATGTGTACAAAGTGGGCGATGATTTTATTGTTTCGCTAAATGAAGATGGTTTGCCAAAATTAAAAATTTCAAATTTCTACAAAAATATGCTCAAAGGCGGCGCCAACCCGACTGGGGATAAAGTGGCTTCTGAATATATTCAGGAAAAACTCAAATCTGCAGTGTGGTTGATTAAATCGATTCATCAGCGGCAGCGCACGATTTTTAAAGTCAGCGATAGTATCGTTAAACATCAAAAAGAATTTTTTGAAAAAGGCGCAAGCTTCTTAAAACCAATGGTACTACGTGATATTGCAAACGACATTGGCATGCACGAATCGACAGTTAGCCGGGTAACGACTTCGAAGTATATGCATACGCCGCAAGGTATTTATGAGCTAAAGTATTTCTTTAACTCAGGCATTAATTCTTCAGATGGCGGAGACGCACTAGCTTCTGAATCTGTAAAAATTAAACTGCGTGAGATTGTATCTAAAGAAGATCCAAAAAAACCGTTATCAGACCAAAAACTTGTGGACCTTCTGCGAAAAGAAGGCATTGATATTGCCCGGCGTACAGTTGCGAAATACCGAGATGTTTTAAAAATACTTCCTTCCAGCCAACGTAAAAAATATTTCTAAGGTTTTTTTCCATGAATTATCAAGCTCTTATTCGTGACGTTCCTGATTTTCCAATAAAGGGTGTGCTTTTTCGGGATGTTTCACCACTGTTGCAACATCCCGAAGCTTTTTCGCAATTAGCTGCGGATTTTGCGAAAATGATTGATTTAACAAATGTGGATTTATTTGTGGGAATCGAGTCTCGCGGTTTTATTTTCGCAGCCATGCTTGCAGCAAAGTTAAATAAAGGTTTTTTACCGCTAAGAAAAGCAGGAAAACTGCCGCCTCCGATAATTCAAGAATCCTATAAGCTTGAGTATGGCACGGCCACTTTAGAAATTGCCCCTTCAGAATCAACTCATAAAAGAAAAGTTATTATCTGTGATGATGTTTTGGCAACAGGCGGTACTTTGAAAGCGGCGAATTCATTATGTGAGAAAGCCGGCTATGAAGTTGCGGATATGTTAGTTCTAATCAATCTTACTTTTTTAAACGAAATGAAATTCAAAAATAATAAGGTCAAATCCCTCATCAGCTACTAACATCATTCCAGAAATCTTAGTAAAAATTTTAGTGTTGTTTTAATTGTAGCCAGCTACTGTTTCTAAATTTCATTTGTAATCCTTATAATAGCTTCTGACGCCCAAAAAAGCTGGAATGATCCTTGTAACCCCTCATATCGAACATAAGCACTTTATATTAACTAAATGGTTAAATATCTAGTTAACAATTTACTTAATTAATCTATCGCGTCATAAGGCGGTTGGTTATAACTGGCTCATCCAACAAAGGGGAGTATTTATGAAACAGAAGCAAAATTTATTAAAACTAACAACAGGTTTGGTTTTCGCAGCAACGCTTTTCACATCTTGTGATGTGTATGTGAAGTCAGACAAAGCTACGACAGAAGAAATAAAGCCAGCGACGATCGCTGAAGCCCGCGAACAAGGTAAAGAAATAGTTGAAGTGAAATTGAACCAGCCAGCAGCTGAACTTGCTGATGCGGCCGAGCAACTGGTTGGTCCATTTACTTTCATGTTAGCAAAAAAGGTTGCTGATCTTGCTCTTGAAAAAGATTCCACAAACTTAAAGGCGCAATTTTATTCAAAACTATTAGCGCGCACTGAAGTTTTTCGCGGAATTCAAAATCGCATTCGGCCTTTATTAAAGCCAGATCAAATCGCAAACTGGGAACATACCAAAACAGAATTCCCGGAGTCTCCATTGAAATCGTTTTTATATGATGAAACTATGGCGCCAATTACTAACGTTACAGAGATTCAAGATGTGCTTGGTCAGTACGTAACGGCAATTCGTGATTTTCGTAATTTTCTGAAGCAAAATGTTGCTTCAGAAATGGTTATTAACTTAAATCCGCATATCTTCGAAGACCGAATTAAAAAAGAAGCCATCAAGGATTGTCTAGTTGGAGAAAGTCAAAACGGTGATATTTCACTATTTTGCAATAAGAAATCGGTAGCACAAATTCGTATGAACACGGCCGACTTTATGGCTTTAACTCAGACGGAATCGGGTGAATTATTTTACTATGGTATTTATAATAGCTATTCACTTGAAGGTATCGAAAAACTAAATAAAGAATCTCATCCAGAATTGATAACACCAAAGCAAACGATTGATTTTTTATTAGCGAATGAGAAATTCGGTAAATTACGTAAAGACAATGCAATCAATATGATTAAAGAATTTGGCGCTGATTTAAGTTCTGCAATTAAGTGGGCTTTGCAGTATCAAAATCAATTATGTCCAAATGGTTATGACAGCGCTGCTGAGCAGCGACGTGGTTATTTATTTAATAAAGGTGTTTGCTTCAAAAATGACAACAGTGCTCAGTACTTTATGGATTTGTTAGATAAAGCGATGCTTGGCGCAATCCCTGTCGTATTAAATCCAACGGACGGAGCTCCGGTTAGTGTTAATCTAGATATTTACGCATGGTCTAAAGCTCCAATAAAGGATTTACGATCTGTAGCGCCAACGGCTTATAATTCGTGTGGCAATATTACAGCCATCAAAGACAACACTTTGGGCGGTGTCTATGTTGATAATAATTTCTCGCAATTTATTAATGCAGAGTGCAAATAATTTAACGAAAGTGAAATGAATATGAAGTCTTTAACTCTTTTCATTTTAATCTCAGTGATCGGACTAAGCCCTGCTTGGTCCGCTTCTGCTTCGGGAAGTCTTAAGGGATTAGATATGAAATCTTGCACAAATCAAAAAAAGAAATGCTTTCGTCTAATAAGTGCTGAAGCTTCAATGAGTCAGTTAACGGTACTTTACACATTTAAAAAATATGTATTAAGCATCAGTGAAGACAATGTAACGACTTCGATCAGCGGCAACTTTGGGTATATTGATTTAGTAAATCGCCAAGTCGTTGTTCTTCGTGGTAACACGAACAAAGAATATTCAATTAACTTGGATACACTTCTTGAAAGAGATTTTTCTTTATGAGGACATTGATATATTCATTACTTTACGTATTAACCTTTGCGGGTTGCCAAATGAAACTTGAAAGGGTGGCCCCAGCCACGCCGACTGCAAACGATACTAAGACTACAACCGTTAAACCCCAGGGCGGAAGTAGTGTCCAAGGAGGTGGGGACACCGTCGGTGGTGGATCTATTATTAAATTTAAGAATATGGAATCGTATGCTAAAAAAGTGCAGTCACTAAATTCCTTTAACTTAGTTGTGAAGCCTTTGGTCGAAAAACTTAAGGTTCAATTCCCGCGCTTAGCTGCGGATTTTATTCATTTAGTAAACGAGCGAACCTGGTATTTTATACCGACGGCGCTGGATAAAATTAAATCAGAGTTGATCGGCACTTACACACCTTCGGTTGACCAGGCGGCGCTGCAAGATTTAAATCAAGTTTGGTTCGATTCAACATTGTTTGATCAAATGGAGTCCGAAGAACAGGGTCGCCTTATTGTTCACGAACTAGTTATGGGAGCGCATTTGCTTGAATTTACACCCCGAGTTGAACGATGCTACGCCAAAGCAGCGCTTAATCTGTTTGAATTCACAGCCGATGCACAAACTCATTATGCCGATGCTGCGCACGACTGTAAAAAGAATTATGGTGTCGGGGTCGATCAGGTATCCCATCAATTTTCTCTGTCGGCTGAAGATTATATGGGTATTCGAAAAGTTGTGATTGAACTGATCAGCGAAAATCCAAACTGGTCCGAAGTAAAACAGATATTAGAAGACTTCAAACTACGTGATTACAACGATTAGAATCACGCATGATTACAATCATTAGAATTCATAAAAATCTATATTTAAGCATCGGGTTGTTTCCGATGCCGATGGTTTTACGCGTTTGATAACAGATTCAATCATATCTGGCAGCTCTTTACGAATTTGAAATGCCAATTCTTTCGAAAGCGAATACTGCCCACTTGAAAAGAAGTTTTCTTCATTGCGGATTTGCATTTTCTGAAAACCAAGCGTGCGCCAATTTTGATGATGCAATAGGGCCAGTGGATCTGTTGGCGGTAAATAAATATGGCTGGTGCCCATGGCTAAGCTACCACCTTTATTAAGCACAAGTTTGTGTTTAGTTAAAAAATCAATAAACTTCAGTAACTGGTTTTTGGGAATCATTAATCGTTGCGAAATTTGCTCGATCGTATTTATTTCCGGGATATCAGACAGCACGCGAACAGCCGTGTAAACCCAATTTGAATAGTAAATCGTTTTCGTGGATTCATCTAGTTCCGTTTCTTTTTTCATTCGCGATTCAAGCTTTTTGGCTTTATCTTGACGCTCAGAAATTTGCTTAGATAAGCGAAGTTTTAATTTATGTGATCCGGCTTTAGCGTGTTCGACCAATAAAATAAAGTAATCACTTTCATCATCTGTTAGATGCAAGTAATCACAAATTTCTGCAGCCATCTCAAGCGACATATCTTTATCTGCATTAAATATCTGAGAAATTAAAGTGGTCGATACATTCAGGTGCAATGCTAGGCGACGGTATTCGCCATGGCCTTTTTTGGGCTGGCTTTCAATCCACGTTGTAAAATACTTTTTATAATTATTAAATTGATACAAAGAAATCATGTTAACCTTTTTGTAAATGTTTCTGTTAACATAATATTTGGCACGGTTTATTGCCAGTGTATTTTGAATTTATTTTTTTCTTACATTGATACGACACATGCTAGCTCTTCTACTTTGAGACACAGTCTAACGAAAATAAAAGGGTTAGTGGCACTCAACCAAAGCCCAGCGGTTGCCGATAGAATAACTATCACGGGCACTCATTGAAGTGTTCGCACCAGCAAACAATTCCGTTGGCTGGAACTCAAGGAAAACGCATGAAGTCTAAGTACACTTTCAAGCACCTCGATTACTCCGATTCATTAGTCAGTTACACCACTGAAAAACTTAATGAAATCGGGCAATTTCTACTTAAAGAAGGGCAATGCCAAGTTCTGTATTCAAAAGCCCAACATGAATTTCAAGTTGAAATATCACTAAATACCAAACAGAAATATTTTAAGGCCACGGCCAATGCGCCGGATGCGTATATTGCAGTTGATTTGATTGCCGATAAGCTAGAACGGCAATTTTTAAAGGTTAAAGAGATTTATATGGACCATAAAAAATTCGATCTTTCGAAAGAAGGTCGAATGTCTGAAATCAACGACCAGTTTGAGTTTCAGCCCAAGTATAGAAAAGCCGGATAATTCCAAGTCAGATTAGGGCGGCAAAAGATAGTTTTGCCGTCTATTCCTTGACTCCCTAAGAGGTATTGCTAGTGAAACGTTGCCTTCCCATAAGTGCCAGTCCCTTACGCACTCCTCTCCCTGTCAAAATAGCCATCAGGATTGACCCCCACACCCCCTTATTGTACTTTTGAAAAGCCTGTTAAAATTCTATCCCAGCGAGGTGTGCGAAGTGAGAAATTATATCTTCACAAGTGAGTCCGTATCCGAAGGTCACCCAGATAAAATGGCCGATCAAATCAGTGATGCCATATTAGATAAAATTCTAGAAACGGATCCTAAAGGACGCGTTGCTTGTGAAACTTTGCTAACCACTGGGCTTGTTTTGGTGGCTGGTGAAATTACAACTTCGGCAAAAGTTAATTTTTCAGAAATCGCGCGCGATACGATAAAGCGTATTGGTTACGATCATTCCGATAAAGGCTTTGACTACAAAACTTGCGCGGTGACTATCGCTGTGGGCCAGCAGTCTCCAGATATTTCTATGGGAGTTAAAGAAACTGGAACCGATAGCCAAGGGGCTGGGGATCAGGGTTTGATGTTCGGCTACGCAACGAATGAAACGCCAGAATTTATGCCGTTAACATTATCGATGTCGCATAAACTTGTCCGTGATCTTGCGGGATTACGTAAAGCCGAAAAAGTGAATTGGTTACGACCCGATGCGAAGTCGCAAGTGTCGGCGCAATATGAAAATGGCAAAGTCACGCGCATTGACACGATTGTAATCTCAACTCAGCACGCGGATCACGTTTCACAAAAAGAAATTTATGATTTTTTAATGGAAGAGCTGGTAAAAAAATCGATTCCAGCAAAATGGATTGATAAAAATACTAAGTTTCATATGAATCCAACAGGTCGTTTTGTGACTGGTGGTCCTATGGGAGACGCGGGTTTAACAGGGCGTAAAATTATCGTCGACACTTACGGCGGCCACGGAGCCCATGGCGGCGGAGCTTTCTCGGGAAAAGATCCTTCGAAGGTTGATCGCTCGGCGGCTTATGCGGCAAGGCATGTCGCTAAAAATATCGTTGCAGCGGGTTTAGCCGAAAAGTGTTTAGTCCAAGTTGCTTACGCAATCGGTGTTGCTGAGCCCGTAAGTATCGCCGTGAATGACTACGGAACTAGTGCCGTCGGTAACGAACGTTTAGTCGAGGCAGTTAAAAAAATCTGGGATTTACGACCAGCACGAATTGTGAAAGAATTTGATTTATTAAAACCAATTTATTCTCCGACAGCTTCGTATGGCCATTTCGGCCGCGAAGAGCGATTAAGCGAAGGTTTTTTCAGTTGGGAAAAAGTAAATAAAATTGAACAGCTGAAAGAGGCCGTGAAGTAGTGGATCCCAAATTTATTCGAAACTTTTCCATCATCGCGCACATTGACCACGGTAAATCAACTTTGGCCGATGGACTGCTATCGCACGCCGGTGCCATAGCCGATCGAGAAAAGAAAGAACAGTTTTTGGATAATATGGAGCTTGAGCGTGAGCGTGGCATTACGATCAAAGCACAAACCGTGTGTTTGACCTACAAGTCGGTTGTTGACGGCGAAACTTACCAGATCAATTTGATCGATACCCCCGGGCACGTGGACTTTTCTTACGAAGTTTCGCGGTCATTAGCGGCTTGCGAGGGAGCGATCTTAGTCGTCGATGCGGCTCAAGGGGTCGAAGCGCAAACGCTTGCGAATGTGTATCTCGCAATGGAAAACAATTTAGAAATTATTCCTGTTTTAAATAAAATCGATCTGCCAAACGCGGATCCCGAAAGCGTCAAAAAACAAATCGAAGACACCGTCGGTCTTGATTGCAGCAATATTATCTTAGCCTCCGCGAAAGAAAAAATCGGCATCGGCGAAATTTTAGAAGCCGTTATCGCGAAAGTGCCTCCACCAAAAGCAAATCGCGCAATGATTCCGCGAGGATTAATTTTTGAC